>NZ_NPEX01000709.1 GCF_003258865.1 Rhodoplanes roseus
GCCTGCCCGAGCGTCTTCGTCTTCGGTGCGGGCCATGTCGGCCGGGCGCTCGCCGCGGCGCTGGCGCTGCTTCCCTTTCGCACGACCATCGTCGATCCGCGCGAGGAGATGCTCAGTGACTTGCCGGAAGACGTGGAGACGGTCTGGACGGCACTTTTGGAGGCCGTCATCGCCGACGCGCCGGCGGGATCGGCTGCGATCATCGCCACGCACAGCCATGCGCTTGATTTCGCCGTCGCCTATGCCGCACTGAAACGGGGCGATTTTGCCTATACCGGGATGATCGGATCGAAAACGAAGCGGGCACAGTTCGAGCGCTGGGCTTG
>NZ_NPEX01000710.1 GCF_003258865.1 Rhodoplanes roseus
TCCTCGGACTGGCGCTCTTTCTCGGCTGCCTGACGACGGTTTTGGAGGAAGGACAGCGCGAACTCTGGTTTCAGTCCGAGCTGATCGTGGGTCTCAGCCTCGCGTCATTTCTCGGGCTTGTCCTGCTCATCGTCGGGCAGAGGAGGGCGGCCGAGCCCGTCATCGACCTGTCGATCCTATTTGAGCGGAGCTTCGGCAGCGTTTTTCTGATGAGCCTCGTCACGGGTGCCGCGCTTTATGGCATCCTCTATCTCATCCCGCAGTTTTTGGCGCAGATCCCCGACTACAACGCCTATCAGTCGGGTCTCATCGTGCTCATCAGCG
>NZ_NPEX01000711.1 GCF_003258865.1 Rhodoplanes roseus
TGCGCTGCATGCACGATCTCCTTGCGAGCACCTGCGATGTTGTCGGCAATAAGTTCGCCGTCCTGAGGAGGTGTCGACGGGTCGCTGTCGCCGATGAGGATGAGAACGTCCGCCTTGATCGCGGACAGGGTGGGACGCAGATCCATGTCGCGGATCGCGGCGCAGCAGGCGGCATAGCCATCAGGTTCGGTCGCCCGGATCTGCTCTGCGATGCGCTCCACTTCCTCCGGATTGTCGCGGCGAAAGGTGGCTGTGAACCAGCGTTCGGTGACGCCGTCGACCAGGGCTTCCATTCCGTTGTCAGTGACGGCCTTGATGCGCTCG
>NZ_NPEX01000712.1 GCF_003258865.1 Rhodoplanes roseus
ATCTGTTGCTGATCCTGATTGCCGACGTCGTTGCGATCGCGTCCAACCCGAGGCTGCGCCAGTGAAAGCTCTCGCCGCCTCCGCCAGACGCCGCACAGGATTTCATATCAACACCGTAGGAACGATCGGCGCCGCGATCGTCCTGTTCTGGATCGTGATTGCAATCTGCGCCCCGCTACTCGTGCCCTATCCGGTCGGCAAGATCGTCGATTTCGATTTCTTCGGACCGATGTCGCAGAAATTCTGGCTCGGGACCGACTATCTCGGCCGGGATATCCTCTCGCGCATCTTGATGGGCGCGCGCTACACGGTGGGCATCGCCT
>NZ_NPEX01000713.1 GCF_003258865.1 Rhodoplanes roseus
CTGTCCGACGATCGCAACGCGGATGGGTTTGAGCGTGCGGGTTTCCTCGCCCGTGCCCTCGGCTGCCTCGTCCTCGTCGTCCTCGTCCGTCTCTTCCTTGGGAAGATAAAGCGCGGCCTTCTCACCGAGCGTCGCAACGACGGCCTCATAAAGGTCCGGAAGCCCGACGCCATGCTCGGCAGAGACCGCGACAGCCTCGCCAAAGCCGAGCGAATAGGCTTCGAGAAGCCCCGATTCCGCCGCGCGCCCCTCTGCCTTGTTGGCGACGAGAACGACCGGCTTGCCGCCCTGGCGGATCAGTCGGGCGAAATGCTCGTCGT
>NZ_NPEX01000714.1 GCF_003258865.1 Rhodoplanes roseus
TCGGCGCCGATGTCCTGCTCGCGGCAGGCGGCGCTGATCTCCGAGACGAGCTCGGCCGTCTTCTGGATGTCGGGCACCAGTCGCGTGAGCATCTCGCCCGCCTCCTGGGCCGCCTTGACGGTCTGGGTCGACAGGGTGCCGATCTCGGCGGCGGCGGTCTGGCTGCGCTCGGCGAGCTTGCGCACCTCGGAGGCGACGACCGCGAAACCCTTGCCGTGCTCGCCGGCGCGGGCCGCTTCCACCGCGGCGTTGAGGGCCAGCAGGTCGGTCTGGCGGGCGATCTCCTGCACGATGGTGATCTTCTCGGCGATGGTGCGCAT
>NZ_NPEX01000715.1 GCF_003258865.1 Rhodoplanes roseus
GATGCCAGTGAAATAGGCCATGGTGAGCGTCATCACGACAACGTCGGCCATGTGGTTTTGAAAGACGAGCGTGCGTGCTGCCAAAGTGCCAAGACAGGCCGAGAACGCCCATCCCCCCGCCATATAGGCGAGCTCCCAGCGACGCCATTTGTCGCCAATACGCAACGCGCTTCTGCGCCAGCGTCGGTAGTGCAGGCATATGGCGATGCGCGCGAGGCCGACGAGAAATCCGACGATCGTGATGATGGCCAGAAGCTGATCGCCCGTATCCATCGCCGCGATCGTTCCGGCAACCACGAAACCGAACAATATCAGGGTG
>NZ_NPEX01000716.1 GCF_003258865.1 Rhodoplanes roseus
GTTCGCGCGCTGACGCGCGCGCCCCGGAATGACCGGTTCCGACGCAAACCCGGTCCTCACTTCAGTCCGCGGCGCAGCGCGGCGCCGAGGCCGTCGACCAGCGTCACGCAGGCCAGCATGCAGATCAGGATCGCCGACACCTGGGCATAGTCGAGCACGCGGAGCGACGCGATCAGCTCGAAGCCGATGCCGCCGGCGCCGACCGCGCCCAGCACCGTGGAGGCGCGGAAATTGTACTCCCAGCGGTAGATCGTGGTGTCGGCGAGCTGCGGCATCACCTGCGCGACGACGGCGTGCCAGACCACCTGCGGCGTCGTC
>NZ_NPEX01000717.1 GCF_003258865.1 Rhodoplanes roseus
GGAAGCGTTTCCGGAAGTGTTCGATCCAGACGAGGGCGAGGCAGGCTTCGACGTCGTACTCGGCAATCCGCCCTACGTACGCATGGAATTGATCAGGGCCATGAAGCCCTACCTCGAGACGCGCTACGAAGTCGTATCGGATCGGGCGGACCTCTACTGCTACTTTTACGAGCGAGGACTGCGGCTGCTACGGCGCGGCAAGAACGCCGGGCGGCTCGGCTACATCTCCAGCAACACTTTCTTCAAGACGGGTTCAGGCGCACCGCTCCGGCGCTACCTTGCGCGCGAGGCCACCATCGAGACGGTGGCCGACTTC
>NZ_NPEX01000718.1 GCF_003258865.1 Rhodoplanes roseus
CGCGCGCCCCGGAATGACAGCGCAATCCGCGGCTGGTCAGGTCAGGCGCCGTCCAGCGGCCCGCGCCGGCGCGGCGGCGCCTCGTCGGGCTCGGCCAGGCCGAGCTCGTCCTCCTCGGCCTCCACGGCCGGCACGGCGTAGCGGCCGGACAGCCAGCGGTGGAGATCGACGTTCTTGCACCGCTGCGAGCAGAACGGCCGGAACTGCTCCACGGCCGGCTTGCCGCAGATGGCGCAGGGTTTTCCGGTGGGAGCGAGAGGGTCAGCAGACATGGGGGTTAAATAGGCGCGCCGGCGGCGGAACGCGAGGCCGA
>NZ_NPEX01000071.1:0-2080 GCF_003258865.1 Rhodoplanes roseus
CTCGCGCCTGCGGCGCGCCCCGGAATGACGAGGTCTAGAGGACCTCGGCCGCCTGCTTCAGATCCGCCACCAGGTCGTCGATGTGCTCCAGGCCGACCGAGAGGCGCAGCATGCCGTCGCTGATGCCGAGGTCGGCGCGCTCCTCCGGCTTGAAGCGCGAATGCGTGGTGGTCGCCGGATGGGTGATCAGGCTCTTCACGTCGCCGAGATTGTTGGAGATTGAGACCAGCTTCAGGGCGTTCTGGAAGCGGAAGGCGCCGGCCTTGCCGCCCGTCACCTCGAAGGCGATCAGGGTCGAGGGCCCGCTCATCTGCCGCGCGATCACGTCGGCCTGCGGATGGTCCTTGCGGCCCGGATAGATCACCTTGGTGACGCCCGGAATGCCGAGCATCGCGTCGGCGAGCCGGCCAGCCGTCTCGGCCTGGCGGGCGATGCGCACCGGCATCAGCTCCAGGCTCTTGAGCAGCACCCAGGCGTTGAACGGCGAGATCGACGGGCCGGTCATCCGCAGATAGAGCTGGATGCGCTCCTCGATCAGCACCTTCGACGCGAGGATCGCGCCGCCCATGCAGCGGCCCTGGCCGTCGATGTGCTTGGTCGCCGAGTAGACGACCACGTCGGCGCCGAGCGCCAGCGGCCGCTGGTAGAGCGGCGTCGCGAACACGTTGTCGACGATCAGCAGCGCCCCGACCTCGTGCGCGATCGCGGCGATGCCGGCGATGTCCAGCACCTCCAGGGTCGGGTTGCACGGCGTCTCCAGGAAGAACACCGTCGTGTTCGGGGTCGCCGCGGCCTTGCGCCACTGGTCGAGGTCGGTGCCGTCGACCAGCGTCGAGGTCACGCCGAAGCGCGGCAGCATCTCCTCGATGATCCAGCGGCACGAGCCGAACATGGCGCGCGGCGCCACGACATGGTCGCCGGCCTTGACGAGACCCATCAGGGCGCCGTTCACGGCGGCCATGCCGGTGGCGACGGCGCGGCACGCCTCGGCGCCTTCCAGCATGGCCAGCCGGTCCTCGAACATCGAGACCGTCGGGTTGCTGTAGCGCGTGTACTGGTAGCCCGGATCCTCGTTCTTGAACCGCGCCTCGCAGGTTTCGGCGCGGTCGTAGACGAAGCCCTGGGTCAGGAACAGCGCTTCCGACGTCTCGCCGAACTGCGAGCGCAGGATGCCGCCGTGCACCAGGCGGGTCTCGGGATGGAGATGAGCGTCCGGCGCGGGCGGGCCGGGCGGCTGGGCTTTGCTGTCGAGCATTGGATGAGGATTTTCGTCTGGCCGGGATCGCTCCGGGGAGCAGTCCGGGGGGAGGGCGCCGCCGCGGCGGGAGCTGTGGCGACCGGTTCGCCGTCATAGAGCACAAGCCGGCCGCCGGGACCAGGGCCGCAGCCGCCGACGGAGAGCGACGCACCTGCCGGCGGGGGCGCCTGTGAAGACACGGCACAGGGCCGGGAGACCGTTCTCCGGACAGCGCTCGCCGGGTAACCGGTTTCTCCGAAGTGGCGACGCCGGAGAACCGCATCATCAAATTCGGTCCATGTCTTGCCAAAAGTAGAAAATTATTCTTTGTGCAGGGCAAGTTTGCGCCATCAGCCGACCGGAGCTTTCCGATGACGTCGCCCCGCAGCCGCTCGAACGTCCTGCCGTCCCGCCGCGCCGTGCTGGCGGGGATCGGAGCCGCGACGGGCCTCGTCGCCGTCGGCGGTCGTACGGTCCTCGCCCAAGCCGCGCCTGTAAAACTCCGGGTCGGCGTCATTCCGATTCTGGGGGCGGCGCCGATCTTCGTGGCGGACCGGGAAGGCTGGCTGAAGGCGGCGGGCCTCGACGTGTCGTTCACGACCTTCGAGTCCGGGCCGAACATGATCCAGGCGCTCGCCTCCGGCACCATCGACGTCTACGTGGCCGGCGTCGCGCCCCTGATCGTCGCCCGGTCGCGCGGCATCGACGTTCGGGTCGTCACGGCGACGGCCGTCGAGGAGATGACGTTCGTGGCGACCGGAAAGCTCGCCCGTCATTTCGAGCCCGGCGTCGCGCCGGCCGAGGCGTTCAAGCGTTTTCGCGCGGCGGCGGGGGCCCCCGCCC
>NZ_NPEX01000071.1:2090-2788 GCF_003258865.1 Rhodoplanes roseus
GCTCGTCGGCGCTGCCGAGGAAGAACGCCTCGCCACCCAGCCGGCCGGCTCGGTGCCCAACACGACCCTGCAGCACTGGCTGTGGGAGGTCGGCAAAGTCGACAAGGCCGACGTGACCGTGGTGCCGATGGGCATCGATGCGACCCAGCAGGCCGTGCTGGTCGGCGCCGTCGAGGGCGCGACCGTGCGCGAGCCGGCCGTCACCATCGTCCAGGGCCGCGATCCGAGCATCAAGCTGGTGGCGCTCGGTGGCGAGATGTTCCCGGGCCAGCCCGGCACGGTGGTCGCTGCGACCGGGGCGTTCCTCGACAAGAGCCCGGCACAGGCCCAGGGCCTGGTCGACGCCGTGGTGCGCGCGACCCGGCTGATCCAGCAGGATCCCGCCCGGGTGGCGCCGCACATCGAGTCGGCGCTCGGCAAGGGGATCACCGACGTCGCCACCATCCGCAAGGCGCTCGCCTCGCCGGCCTCGAAGTTCGTCGCCGATCCACGCGCCATCGTCGACGCCACCGCGGCGATGCAGCGCTATCAGGTCAAGCTCGGCTCGCTCGACAAGGAGCTGTCGCTCGACGGCCTGTTCGACCCGACATACTTCGTGAAGGCCGCGGCGAGCCAGTAGGGGATCAGGCTCCGTTCATCCCTCTCTCGGCCTCATGGTGAGGAGCGCGCTCAGCGCGCGTCTCGAACCATGGGGCCGC
>NZ_NPEX01000071.1:2798-24859 GCF_003258865.1 Rhodoplanes roseus
AGACGCGGCCTTCGGCCGCTCCTCAGGACGAGGGCGGAAAAGGCTCCTTGCCGTGCAGCTCTCCAAATATCTCTTGCCGCCCGTCGGCCTCGCCGCCTTCCTGCTGCTGTGGGAGGCGGTGCCGCGGCTCGGAATCGTCAATCCGGCCTTCCTGCCGCCGCCGAGCGTCATTCCGGCCGCGTTCATGCGCGAGGTATCGTCCGGCATCTGGGCGTCGGCGATCGCGTCGAGCCTCGGCCACTATGCGATCGGCCTCGTGGTCGGCGCCGCGCTCGGCGTCGCGCTCGGCGTGCTCACCGGCATGTATCGCGGCGCCGAGCACTTTTCCGCCTGGATCGTCCGCGTGCTGCGGCCGGTGCCCGGGCTGGCCTGGGTGCCGTTCGCCATCATCTGGTTCGGGGTCGCGCCGTCGGCCGCCGTGTTCATCATCGCGGTCGGGGTGTTCTGGATCGTCTATTTCGCCGCGCACGGCGCGGTGCGGGCCGTCGATCGTGATCTGATCGAGCTCGCCGACGCCTTCGGCTTCCGCTCCGGGCCGCAGCGGCTCGTCAAGGTGCTGCTGCCGGCGGCGACGCCCGGCATCCTGGTCGGCGTGCGCACGGCGCTCGGCCAAGCCTGGATGGCCGTGGTGGCAGCGGAGATCTTCGGCGTCTTCGGCCTCGGCCAGCGGATGATGCAGGCGTCCAGCCTGCTCGCGACCGACATCGTGGTCGTCTACATGCTCACCATGGCGGGCCTCTACGGCTTGGTCGACAGCGCCTTCGTGGCTCTTCAAGGATGGTTGCTGCGATGGAGAGCGTGATTTCGCTGCGCGGCCTGTCGCTCACCTTCTCGCGCGACGGGACCGATACCGAGGTGCTGCAGGGGGTCGATCTCGACGTTCGCGGCGGCGAGTTCTTGGCCATCGTCGGTCCGTCCGGCGTCGGCAAGTCGACGCTGCTGCGCGTCGTCGCCGATCTGGCGAAGCCGAGCGCCGGCACTGTCACGGTGGCCGGGGCCGGGCCGGGTCGCCGTCCGGTCGCGCTGGTGTTCCAAGACGCGAGGCTGATGCCGTGGCGGCGCGTCATCGACAATGTCGCGTTCGGGCTCGAGCATCGCGACGTGCCGCGAAGCGATCGGCGCCGACGCGCCGAGGCGGCGCTCGACGTCGTCGGCCTCTCGGATCTGGCGCGCCGCTGGCCGTACCAGCTCTCCGGAGGCCAGCGCCAGCGCATCTCGCTCGCCCGCGCGCTCGCCGTCGATCCCGCCGTGCTGCTGATGGACGAGCCCTTCTCGGCGCTCGACGCCATCACGCGCGAAAGCCTGCAGGACGAGCTGATCCGCATCCGCCAGAAGACCGGCAAGACCATCCTGTTCGTCACCCACGACATCGAGGAGGCGACCTATCTGGCCGACCGGGTCGTGGTGCTGGCCGGCACGCCCGGCCGCATCGCCGCCACCCACGAGATTACGCTGGCCCGCCCGCGGCTGCGCACCGATCTCGGCCTGCAGCACACCGCTCGCGCCGTGCGGGCCGACCTCGAGGCGGACGTGTCGGGCGGCGCCGGCATCTGACCGCGGCGACCGGTTCGTGCGACCGATCCGCGACGCTCGTTCACCGTCTCGTGTCCGTCGGTGAGCCGGATGGGCGATGACGCCGAGCCCTCGCCATCCTAGATGGTGGGTCGACCCGCTGGCGCCGAAAGCGCTGGGCGGGCCGGGAACCCGGACGCGTCCAGCCGGTTCTCGTTGAATGGCCGGTATCGGGTTCGCCTTAATGGGGATCCGGGCGGCTTCGCGACCCCCGACCTGCGGATCCAGCATGAGCATGACGGCCCTGACGCCGCGCCGCGGCGTTTCGCCTGCTTCGGACACACCCCGGTCCGATACGTCCGCCGTCCGTGCCACCGGCCTGCGCGCCGCCTTCCGCAGCGTGCGGGCCCACACCGATGCGCTGGCGGCGCCACTGTCTCCCGAGGATCAGGTGGTTCAGTCGATGCCGGACGCGAGCCCGACCAAGTGGCACCGCGCCCATACGACCTGGTTCTTCGAGCAGTTCCTGCTGGAGCCGCACGCCCCCGGTTACCGACTCTTCGACGAGCGGCTCGCCTATCTCTACAACTCCTACTACGTGGCGGCCGGCCCGCGGCATGCGCGCCCCAAGCGCGGCCTGATCACCCGGCCCGACGCCGCGACCGTCGCAGCCTACCGGGCCCATGTGGACGCGGCGGTCGACGCCCTGCTGGCCGACGAGGCGTCGCTGGCGCCCGAGGTCGCCGCCATCGTCGAGATCGGGCTCAACCACGAGCAGCAGCATCAGGAGCTGATCCTCACCGACATCCTGCACGCCTTCTCGGAGAACCCGATCGCGCCGGCCTACGACCCGGAGTGGCGGTTTCGCCCGGCGTCGCGGGCGCCCGGCGCGGTGGCGCTCCCCGAGGGCATCCACACGATCGGCCACCAGGGCGACGGCTTCTCCTACGACAACGAGGGCCCGGCGCACCGCGCGCTGGTCGGGCCGGTCGAGATCGACCGCGGACTGGTCACCAA
The DNA here is from genome assembly GCF_003258865.1 of Rhodoplanes roseus. Taxonomy (GTDB): domain Bacteria; phylum Pseudomonadota; class Alphaproteobacteria; order Rhizobiales; family Xanthobacteraceae; genus Rhodoplanes; species Rhodoplanes roseus. The sequence goes on from NZ_NPEX01000071.1 coordinate 5,328, forward strand.
CGGCGACTGGCTCGCCTTCATCAACGACGGCGGCTACGACGACGCGGCGCTGTGGCTCTCGGACGGCTTCGCGGCCGTGCAGCAGGAGGGCTGGCGGGCGCCCGGGCACTGGCGCCAGGAAGACGGTCGCTGGCACGTGGTGACGCTCGGCGGCCTGGTGCCGGTCGACCCCGACGCCCCGGTCTGCCACGTCAGCTACTACGAGGCCGACGCGTTCGCCCGCTACGCGGGTCGCCATCTGCCGAGCGAGCAGGAGTGGGAGGTCGCGGCCCGCAGCGGCGAACTCGCCGACGCGTTCGGCGTTGTCTGGCAGTGGACCCGGAGCGCTTATTCGCCCTATCCGGGGTTTCGTGCGGCCGAGGGTGCGCTCGGCGAGTACAATGGCAAGTTCATGATCAATCAGATGGTCCTGCGCGGCTCCTCGCTGGCCACTCCGCCCGGCCACGCACGAACGACCTACCGCAACTTCTTCCCGCCGTCGGCGCGCTGGCAGTTCACCGGCCTGCGCCTGGCGACCTTCCCGACCTGACGCGGCGACCGCGTATCGAGTGACGAGGACCCCCATGACCGCTCACGTTCGCCTGCCGCGTGTCCCCGTTCCGGACGATCCGGGCCGCCGCGCCTTCCTGACCGACGTGATCGAGGGCCTGTCGGCGGATCCGAAGCGAATCCCGCCGAAGTACTTCTACGACGAGCGCGGCTCCCAGCTCTTCGAGGCGATCACCCGCACGGCCGAGTATTATCCGACCCGCACCGAGACCGGCATCCTGACCGAGCGCGCCGGCGAGATCGCGTCCTTCGTTCCGAAGGACTCCGCGCTGGTGGAGTTCGGCGCCGGCTCGCTCACCAAGGCGCGGATCCTCCTCGCGGCCGCGCCGATCAAGACCTTCGTTCCGGTCGACATCTCGGGCACCTTCCTGGAAGGCGAGGCGACGCGGCTCTCGCGTGACGTGCCGGGCCTGCGGGTGCTGCCGGTCGCCGCCGACTTCACCGCGCCGTTCGCGCTGCCGGCCGAGATCGCCGGGCAGCCGCGGGTCGGCTTCTTTCCGGGCTCGACGCTCGGCAATTTCGAGCCGCACGAGGCGACGGCGTTCCTGCGCCACGCCGGCGAGCTGCTGGGCGCCAAGGCCCGGATGATCATCGGCGTCGACCTGGTGAAGGATCCGGACGTCCTCACCCGCGCCTACAACGACGCGGCCGGCGTGACGGCCGAGTTCAATCTCAACCTGCTGCGCCGGATCAATCGCGAGCTCGGCGCCAATTTCGACCTCGGGGCGTTCTGGCATCGCGCCGTCTACAATCGCGAGCAGCTCCGGATCGAGATGCATCTCGGCAGCAAGACGCGCCAGCGTGTCCGCATCGACGGTCGCTGCTTCGACTTCCGCCGCGGCGAGACGATCCACACCGAGAGCAGCTACAAGTACACGCCCGAGCTGTTCCGCACCCTGGCGAACGGTGCCGGCTGGCGCGTCGCGGAAAGCTGGACGGACCGCGACAAGTGGTTCGCCGTGCATGCGCTGGTCTGGGGCTGACGCGGCACCGGCCGAGCGGGCCTGTCCGGATTCGTTTCGGATGGCGTAACGGCGATGGGGCGCAGAGCCATGCAAGGGTCGGGGTGGACGAGGCATTCGGCTTCTCTATAGTCGCGGCGCCCGAACCACCCGCCTCGAGAGATCCCCATGTCCGGTGAGTCCGATTTCGTCGCGCGCGACACGCGCGTCCAGCGCCTCGATCGCGCGTTCCGGTGGCCCGGCGGCCGCCGGGTCGCCGTCATCCTCAATCTCGCCTACGAGGCGTGGTCCGACGGCAAGGCTCCGGGGGTCGGCCCGATGGGCAATCCGCTGCCGGCCGGCGCCTTCGACACCAACTCGCTGTCCTGGGGCCATTACGGCGTCGCCCGCGGCATCGACCGCCTGTTGCGGAATCTCGACCGCCACAAGGCGCGCGCCAGCGTGATGACGTCGGGCGTGCTGGCCGAGCGTACCCCGGCCGTGCTCAAGCGCATGGTCGACGCCGGCCACGAGATCGTGGCGCACAGCTGGGCCCAGGACGTGATTCCGGCGACGCTGACGACCGAGCAGGTGCAGACCGACATCGTCCGCACCACCGAGGCGATCGAGACGGCCTCGGGCAAGCGCCCGGTCGGCTGGATCTCACCGCGCGGCACGCCGTCGCGCGAGGGCTCGCGGCTGCTGATCGACGCCGGCTATCTGTGGCAGGGCGACGTGTTCGACGACGAGCGCCCCTACATCCAGATCCGCGACAACGGCCGCATCGTCGCGATCCCGCTCACCATGGAGATCAACGACCTGCCGCATGCGATGCGGTTCGGCCGCTCGCCGCGCGACTTCGTCACGCTGTTCGACGACCTGCTCACCAACGTGCTGAGCGCCGAGGACGAGTCCGTGGTGATCGACGTGACGGCGCACTGCCACGTGTTCGGCCGCCCCTCCGGCGCCTGGGCCTACGAGGCGATCGTGAAATCCGTCATGGGACGTGACGACGTCTATGTCGCGACCCGCGCCGAGATCGCCGATCACGTGCTGAAGACAGCCGGCTGAACGCGCCTCAGCGGAGCGACGTGCCGGCCGGGCACGTCGCCCCTCCATGTCGCCGAACGAGGAACGAGAGCTCTCCAATGAACGGAACGTTGCTGGCCGAGATGCTCGAGCAGATCGCGGAGCGCGGGCGCGTCCTGGTGGGCACCCGCCGCGCGGCCCGGGCCACGCATGTGGACGATCTGATCGACCTGTGCGACGAGCTTCTGTCAGGCCGTGGAGAAGTCTCCGGTGTGGCGCTCGCTCGCGCGATTCTGTCCGCCTACGACACGCTGCCGCCGGCCGACCGGGTCCCCTTCTTTCGGACCCTGATGACGCGCTTCGGCGTCGACACAGACGGTGTACGGGCCGCCATCGCGGCGTGGACCGGTGCGCCGACCGAAAAGTCCCTGGTCGCCTTGCACGCAGCGGCGGAGCCGAAACGGCAGGAGCTGTTCCGGCGGCTCAATCTGGCGCCCGGCGGGACCGCGACGCTGGTGCGGATGCGCGGGCAGCTCCTCGATGCGATCCGACGCGACGGCGAGCTGGCGCCGCTCGACGCCGACTTCATGCATCTGCTCTCCGCCTGGTTCAACCGCGGCTTCCTGGTGATGCGTCGCATCACCTGGTCGACCCCGGCCAGCATCCTTGAGAAGATCATTCAGTACGAGGCCGTGCACGAGATCTCGAGCTGGACCGATCTGCGGGCACGGCTCGATCCGCCGGACCGCCGCTGCTACGCCTTCTTCCACCCGTCGCTCGGCGACGAGCCGCTGATCTTCGTCCAGGTGGCCCTGACCCGGGAGGTGCCGGACGCCATCGCGCCGGTCCTGGCGGAGACGCGCGAGACGGTCGCGCCCGACAAGGCGACCACGGCCGTGTTCTACTCGATCACCAACTGTCAGCGCGGGCTTGCCGGGGTGTCGTTCGGCAGCTTCCTGATCAAGCAGGTGGTCGCCGACATTTCGCGCGAGCTGCCGCAGATCACCAATTTCGTGACATTGTCGCCGGTGCCGGGGTTCGCCGGCTGGCTCGGTCGCGAGCTCGCGGCTGGTGGACCTGCTTCTGTGGCGGAGCCTGACCGTGAGCGTCTGTCCGGGCTCACCCGGGCCGAATGGCATACCGATCGAGATGCCGAGGAGCCCCTGCGCGCGCCGTTGCTGCGCGCGGCCGCGCACTACTTCCTGAAGGCCCGCTCGGCCGCGGGTGCGGCGCTCGATCCGGTCGCCCGCTTTCATCTCGGAAACGGCGCGCGACTGGACCGGATCAACTGGCTCGCCGACACGTCTCCGAAAGGCCTTCGCCAATCGCACGGGCTGATGGTGAACTACCGATACGATCTCGACGCCATCGAGAAGAACCACGAGGCATATGAGGCGCGAGGCGAGATCGTCGCCTCGCGCGCGGTCCACCGGCTCGCCGCAAAAGAGATGGAACTCCCTGTCGTCGGCACCTTCAAAAGATCGTACCGCATCGGTGGCGCCAACCGCGCCCCCGACTCCCCGAGGCGAGCGGATCGCGCCGTCCGAGAGTTGCGCGGCGGGGAGTAATACGGCGGACTATTTGCACGCACGTCGTGCCAGGCTCCAGAAGGTGATCGCGACTGGCTCGCCGAAGCCACATTCGAGCGGACGCATCGTTATGCCGCCCATGCCTATGTCGGATCGGCGGGGACGAGTCGAATAATCAGCCAATACAGAGCCGCGGTCGACAATGCTTCCCAGGCCTCCAAAATCTCGGCCAGAGGGTATCGGACGATCTCGTAACCGGGGCGGAGAGGAGAGCATACACCAGTATTTTCGGCGAGCTTCTCCCGTCGCTGAACGAAGGCCGCCGTTCACGCGCAATGAAGGAAGACGAAACACACGCCTGCGCGTTCATCACGGTCCAGGGATGATCGCAAACAGGACCGGTTCGGGGCGCGATCGCCCTTCAGCACGAGACGGACCGCGACGTCGACGGCCCAAGCCTGCTCTGGCGGGTCAGGCGGCGGCCGAGGGACGTCAACTCAGAACGAGCCGAAGACCGAGCCGAGCGCGATCACGGCGACGAGGCCCAATACGGCGCCCACGATGCCGACCATGACAATGTGAAAATAGCCTTCGCGGTGGGTGGTGCCGCACACGGCCAGCAGCGTGACGACAGCCCCGTTGTGGGGCAGGCTGTCGAGCGTGCCGGAGCCTATCACCGCCACCCGGTGCAGCAGCGACGGGTCGATGCCGAGCTCTGCGGCGAGCCCCATATAGGTGCTGCCGAGCGCATCGAGCGCGATCGTCATGCCGCCCGAGGCCGAGCCGGTGAGTGCCGCCAGAATGTTGGTCGATGCGGCGAGCGACACCAACGGGCCGCCTTGGATCGACAGCACCCAGTCGCGCACCACCTCGAAGGCGGGGAGCGCCGCGACCACCGCACCGAAGCCGACCAGGCTCGCCACGCTCACGGCCGGCAGCACCGAGGCGTTGGCGCCGGCGTCCATGCTGGCGCGCAGCTCGCTCAACCGGCGCAGGTTGAGCGCGACCACGGCCACGATGGCGGTGGCCAGTGCCACCACCACGGACCACACGCCGCCGACCGCCGACAGCGAGGTCGAGCCCCAGCGCGGCTCGGCCAGATAGGTCAGGTCGAGCCGCGGCAGCACCACCAGCGACATCACCAAATTCACCAGCACGACCACGACCAGCGGCGCGAAGGCGGCGAGCAAAGGCGGCCCTTGCTCCGCGTGATGGCCGTGCCTGATCTCGGCCGGGTCGAACTCTTGCGCCACGGTCGCCCGCTCGCGCACGATCTCGTCGGCGGCGGCGGCGTCCACATCGGCCAGGATGCCGGGGCCGAATCCTTCGCTGCGACGGCGTGCCGATGCTTCGGCCCGCGCCAGCCAAGCGAGGCCGAAGACCAGCATGACGATCGAGGCGATCACACCGAGGCCGGGTGCGGCGAACGGCGTCGTCCCGAAGAACGGCATCGGAATCGCGTTCTGGATCGACGGCGTGCCCGGCAGCGCCGACATCGTGAAGGTGGAGGTGCCGAGCGCGATGGCGGCCGGCATCAGTCGGCGCGGGATGTCGGCGGCGCGGAACAGCGCCTCGGCCATCGGCGCGAGCACGAAGAAGGCGACGAACAGGCTGACGCCGCCATAGGTGACGATCGCGCCGGCGATCACCACGGCCAAGATGGCGCGGCGCGCGCCGAGGCGTCGGGTCATCGCGCCGGCGATCGCCGTCACCGAGCCCGAGTCGTCCATCAGCTTGCCGAACAGCGCGCCGAGCAGGAAGATCGGAAAGAACTGCGCCAGGAACCGCGCGGCGCTGCCCATGAAGGTCTGGCTCCAATGGGCTAGCAGCGGCTCGCCCGCGAACGCGGCGGCGATCAGCGCCGCGATCGGCGCCAGCAGCAGAACGCTCCAGCCCCGGTAGGCCAGCGCGATCAGCAGCGCGAGGCCGACCAGGATTCCGACAAGGCCCAGCATCGGATCACTCCGTCGTCAGCAGCGCGTCGAGATCGTAGCTCGAGCGCGCGCCGAGATCGTGCGCATGCGCGGCCAAGAACGCATCGGCCGCAGCGCGGCCGAGATCGCGCAGCTTCAGGAAGAACGCCCACTCGGCGAGCAGCTTCGAGGAGGCGCCGAGCTGCGCAAGCTCCTCGCTGGCGATCCGGTGGATGCGCATGCCGGCCCACAGCGCGCCCTCGCTGTTGCCCGGATCGGCGACCTGCCGCAGGAGCGCGATCATGCGCAGCTCCTTGAGCAGCACGCCGTTGAACGAGACCTCGTTGAGCCGGTCGAGGATGTCGCGGGCCGAGCGCGGCGTGCCGATCCGCTCGATCGGGTTGATCTGGACGATGACGGTGTCGCGCGAGCGGCACTCGCGAACCAGCGGCGTGATGGTCGGGTTGCCCGAATAGCCGCCGTCCCAATAGGCCTCGCCGTCGATCTCCACCGACTGGAACATGGTCGGCAGGCAGGCCGAGGCGAGCAGCACGTCGGGCGTGATGTCGATATTGCGAAACACGCGGCCCTTTCCGGTGCGCACGCTGGTCGCGGTGACGAACAGCTTGATCGGCGCCTGCGCGAGGCGGGCGAAATCGACGTGCTGCGCGAGGATCGCGGCCAGCGGATTGGCCCCCGTGACGAGATCGTAGGGCGAGACCAGGCGGGCCATCAGATCCATGGCGACGTAGAGCGGCGAGTTGTCGAGCGTCCAGCGGCCGAGCAGAACATCGAGCGGCGTACGCTGGAACGGGCTGAACCGCGCGCCGTCCGAGACGCTGCGCCAGAACGCCTCGAGCGCCGCCCGGGCGCCGTCGCGGCCGCCCGCCGCATGGCCGTCCACCAGCACGGCGGCGTTCATGGCGCCGGCCGAGGTGCCGGAGACGCCGTCGATCTCGAGCCGCGGCTCTTCCAGCAGACGGTCGAGAACGCCCCAGGTGAAGGCGCCGTGGGCGCCGCCGCCCTGCAATGCGAGGTCGATCAGAACCGGGGAGCGATCGATGGTCACGCGCGCCTCGCTTTCCAACGCCACGCCGGGCGTACCGACGGATGCTGCAGCGCAGCACGTCTGCTTGTCACGCAACTCCGGGGAAAACTCAAGTCGTCGTCCTGATCGACCGACCTTCGGCCCCGTGGTCCCGCATCCTACGGGCCGCAGTCAGGATGCGGGCCGCAGGATGCGGGCGCAGCATCGCCGCGTTCGACGATGTGCGGATGACGCCGGCGCACGTTTTCGCCGCCGGACGATCGAGACCGCACCGCGGGAGTCGCAGCGTGGTCGCGGCGATCGCGAGTGTGTTCGCGAGTGCCTTCGGGAGTGTCTATTGAAGGCGCAGCCCGGCGACTCCCAGCGCGAGATTGACGCCGACCTGCCCGGACACCGACACGGGCTGCAACGCGATCGATCGATTGTTGCCGCCGATGAGCGCATTCGCGCCGACCCCCAAGCCGAAGGCGATGTCGGCGCTGGCGCCCACATAGGTTCCGGCGAGCGCCCGCCTGCGAGGACCCTGCGTCTTCGACCAGACGCCCCAGACCATGCGGCCGCCGGCCGTGAAGCCGACATCGAGACCGATCCTCGTCACCGTGCCGCGGTAGCTCTCGCGAAAGCCGTTCGCCTTCGAGAACGTGCACGTCATCCGCTGCCGCGATCCGACGATCAGCCCGACGCTCGGCGCGAGATTGCAGGTCAGCGTGCCGACCTGGACGGACGACTGCGCCGCAGCCGGGAGGGGCGCCGCGACGACACAGGCGACAAAGAGAAGAGCAGAACAGAACCGGTTCATCGAACGTCTCCACGATCATAATATGTGAGGAATGAGCAGAGTGTGAGAAACGAGCAGAAGGCGTCCCGGGACACGCGGCCGGATTCCGGGACAGAGATCGGGGCCGGGCATGCGGCGAGCCGGTCGTTCGTCGACGAGCCGTCACGCTCCGGACCGATGCGGCGTCTCCAGGATGGCCGGTGTCGTCGATCGCGCTCCGGCGTTCGGGTCGGCGACGCAAGGCGAGTTCATCGACTGCTCCTCGAAAAAGTGATCGGCGCATCCGGGGTGGCGCCCCGTGAGATCCGATGCCCAAGGCACGCCTTTCACCGTGACGCGCCGCGACCGATCCTCTTGATGTCTCATCACGTCCGATGTCGCGTGGCGTCACACCGACGCTGATCCGGACGCCGCATATTGCAACGCGATCGATCGTCGTGTCTCTCGAAATCACTCGAAACTCCACACCAGGACGGTCGCTCACGCGGCTCCGCCTCCACCGTCGTGCCGCAACGCACATCGGCCGGCGCGCCGTCGATCCCGGCCATTGTCGAGGCACGGCGTCGTGACCGGTACGCCCGGGGCGAATGGGATGCAGTGTCGCTGTTTGGGGACGCAGGGTGAATTGAAAGGTGACGATTGACCATCGTAGTGTGAGCTCGATCGTTCCGCCCGTGCCTCGTCGGCTCGAGGCGTGGGGATCCATCCCATGCAGGACGTGATCACATGGATCTCCGCCGACCCGCCTCCGGAGAGGCCTCGACGTTCGTCTCGACCGGGCACCTCCCCGCGGCAGACTTCGTGTCGTCGCTCGTCGCCGAGGCCTATGACCGCTTCCGGTCCGACAGCGACGGAGACACCTCGCAGGTCTATCCTGCATTAGCCCGAGTGTCGCGGGATCTGTTCGGAATCTGCGTCGTCGACACCAACGGCGCGCTTCACGCGGTCGGCGACACCGACCATCCCTTCTCGATCATGAGCGTGTCGAAGCCGTTCGTCTTCGCGCTCGTCTGCCAGACGATCGGCCCGGAGCGGGCGCGCGAGGCGATCGGCGCCAACGCCACCGGCTTCGCCTTCAACTCGCTCGCGGCGATCGAGCGCGATCCAGACGGACGCACCAACCCGATGGTCAATGCCGGGGCGATCGCGACGACCAGCTTCGTGCCGGGCGCGACCGAGGCGGAGAAGTGGCGGTTCATCCACGACGGGCTGTCGCGCTTCGCCGGCCGTGCGCTGCCGCTGAACGACGAGGTCTACGCCTCCGCCTCGGACACGAACTTCCGCAACCGGTCGATCGCGCGGCTGCTGCAGAGCTACGGGCGCCTCGACTGCGACCCGGTGCTGGCGACCGACCTCTACACCCGGCAATGCTCGCTCAACGTCACGGCGCGCGATCTCGCCGTCATGGGTGCGACGCTCGCCGACGGCGGCGTCAATCCGGTGACCAGGGAGCGCGTCGTCGACGCCGCGACATGTCATTACACCCTCGCCGTGATGGCGACGGCCGGTCTCTACGAGACGTCGGGCGACTGGCTCTACGAGATCGGGCTGCCGGGCAAGAGCGGCATCGGCGGCGGGATCGTCACGGTGTCGCCCGGCAAGGGCGGCCTCGGCACCTTCGCGCCGCCGCTCGACCGCGCTGGCAACAGCGTGAAGGGACAGCTCGTCGCGAAATTCCTGTCGCAGAGCCTCGGGCTCGACCTGTTCGTATCGCAGCCGGTCGACTGAACCTCGCGCCCGTTTCACACGGGACTCAAACCGATCGTTTAATCCGAAAGGCGTAGCCATGACGACCGTCGACGCCGTGCGCAGCCCCGCGACAGAGGCCCGCGACTCGTGGGTGCCGATGATCGCCATCGCACTCGGCCAGGTCCTGATGTCGTTCAACGTGGCTGCTCTGCCGGTCGCCATGGGGGGCATGGTGGCGAGCTTCGGTGTTCCGCCGACCACGGTGGCGACCGGGATCGTGATGTATTCCATGCTGGTCGCCGGCTTCGTCATGCTCGGCGCCAAGCTCAACCAGCGCTTCGGCGCCCTCGCGGTGTTTCGCGTCGTCGTGGTGCTGTTCGGCGTCGCCCAGGTGGTGATGACCTTCAGTCCCAACGCGGTCGCCATGATGGTGGCGCAGGCGATGTCGGGTGCTGCCGGCGCCGCGCTGGTGCCGTCGCTGGTGGCCCTGATCGCCGAGAACTACCGGGGCAGCCAGCAGGCGACCGCGCTCGGCGCGCTCGGCTCGGCGCGCGCGGGCGCCGGCGTCGCGGCGTTCATGATCGGCGGCGTGCTCGGCACCTTCATCGGCTGGCGCCCGGTGTTCGGGATTCTCGTCGTGCTCGCCGCGATCGTGTTCGTGCTCAGCTTCCGGCTGAAGCGCGACGCCGGCCGGCCCGAGGTGCAGATCGACGTCGTCGGGGTGCTTCTCGCCGCCGCCGCGATCGTGTCGATCAGCTTCGGGTTCAACAATCTCAACCGCTGGGGCCTGGCCGTCGCCACGCCCAACGCGCCGTTCGATCTCGCCGGCTTCTCCCCGGCCCCGGTTCTGATCGTCGCCGGCATCATGCTCGGCTTCGCCTTCGTGCGCTGGACCACGGCGCGTCAGCAGGCCGGCAAGACGCCGCTGCTCGCCCTCGAGGTGATCGGCTCGGCGCAGGAGCGGGCCGCCGTGATGACGATGCTCGCGGTGGTCGCCCTCGAGGCGATGCTGAACTTCTCGGTGCCGCTCTACATCCAGATCGTGCAGGGCCGCTCGCCGCTCGCCACCGCCATCGCCATGATGCCGTTCAACCTGACGGTCTTCTTCTCGGCGATGCTGATCGTCAAGCTCTACACCCGGCTGACGCCGCGGCAGATCGGCCGCTGGGGCTTCGGGCTGTGCACCCTGGCGCTGCTGTGGCTCGCCTTCGTGGTGCGCAACGACTGGAGCGCCGGACCGGTGCTGGTCGGCCTCGTCCTGTTCGGCATCGGCCAGGGCTCGCTCGTCACGCTGGTGTTCAACGTCCTGGTCACCGCCTCGCCCAAGGAGCTCGCCGGCGACGTCGGCTCGCTGCGCGGCACCACCAACAACCTCGCCGCCGCGGTCGGCACCGCGGTGGCGGGCGCCCTGATGGTCGGCCTGCTGTCCAGCATCATTCTCGGCAGTCTCGCCGCCAATACGATCCTGACGCCGGAGCTCCGCGCCCAGGTCGATCTCGACAGCATCAACTTTCTGAGCAACGATCGCCTGCAGGGCGTTCTCGCCACGACGACGGCGACGGCCGAGCAGATCCAGGAGGCGCTCCGCATCAACGCGGAGGCGCGGCTGCGCGCCCTCAAGATCGGCCTCGCGATCATGGCGGCGGTCGCGCTCCTGGCCGTCATCCCGGCCAGCCGCCTGCCGAATTACATCCCGGGCGAAATCCCGGACCCGTCACCGCGGCGACGCGAGGGCGAGGCATAGTCGTTTGCGCAAACATATTGGAGACTGTTCATGAGCACGCTCGTGGTTCTCGGGTTCGACGGACTTCACACGGCCGACGAGGTTCTCAACAAGCTGCGCTCGCTGCAGAAGGAATATCTGATCGACCTGGAGGACGCCTGCGTGGTGGAGCGCGAGGCGTCCGGCCAGGTGCACGTCAAGCAGGCCGTGAACCTGACCGCCCTGGGGGCGGCGACCGGGGTCAGCCGCGGCGCCCTGTGGGGCGCCCTGGTCGGCATCCTGTTCCTCAACCCCCTCGCCGGCATGGCGGTCGGCGCCATCACGGGCGCGGGCGCCGGCGCGCTCGCCGGCTCGCTGGCGAAATACGGCATCGACGACGATTTCGTGAAGCGGCTGAGCGCGACCATCCCGGAGGGCTCGTCGGCCCTGTTCGTCTTGTTCAAGAGCGTGAACGAAGACAAAGTGCTTCCCGAGCTGGAGCCCTACAAGCCGCGCGTGCTGCGGACCTCGCTGTCGAACGAGGACGAGGAGAAGCTGAAGGCGGAGCTGAGCAGGATCGCCTGACGGCGCGTGCGTCCGGCAAGTGCAGGGCAGGGGCTTATGCTGCGGAGAGCCGAGCGGATGGGTCGACGTCGGGGGTCCTTCGGATGGGGGCGCGTCATCGGCTGTCTCGGCCCCGTGCTGCTCGCCGCCTGCGGGCCGGCCGAGGAGGTGCGGGCTCCGGAGCCGCGCCCGGTCCGCACCGTCACGGTGACGAAGCGCGAGACCGGCGACACCGTGGCGCTGACCGGCCGCATCGCCGCCCAGGACGTCGCGGCGCTCGGCTTCCGCACCGCCGGCCGGGTGATGGAGCGACCCGTGAACGTCGGCGACCGTGTCACGGCGGGCCAGACCATCGCCCGGCTCGAGCCGCAGAACGAGACCAACGCGGTGCGCTCCGCCCAGGCCGATCGCGCCGCCGCGCAGGCCGCCGTCACCCAGGCCACCAATCACTTCGAGCGCCAGGAAACCCTGTTGGCGCAAGGCTGGACGACGCGAGCCCTGTTCGACCAGGCCAAGAAGGAGCGCGACACCGCGCAGGCCCGCCTCGATTCGGCCGAGGCCCAGCTGAAGACCGCCGACGACTTGCTCGGCTTCACGGTGCTGAAGGCCGACGCCCCCGGCATCGTCACGACCGTCGGCGCCGAGCCCGGCGAGGTCGTGCAGGCCGGCCAGACCATCGTGCGGCTCGCCCGTCAGGGCGGCCGCGACGCCGTGTTCGAGGTGCCGGCCCAGGTGCTGCGCACGGCGCCGCCGGACGCCGTGATCGCCGTGAGCCTCACCGACGATCCCGCCGTGACGGCGACGGGCCGCGTGCGCGAGGTGGCGCCGGAGGCGGATCCGGTGACCCGCACCTTCGAGGTGAAGGTCGGGCTCGACGCGCCGCCCGAGGCGATGCGGCTCGGCGCCACCGTGACGGGCCGCCTGCGTCTCGACGCCCAGGCCGTGATCGAGATCCCGGCCTCCGCTCTCACCCGGGCCGACCAGGCGCCCGCCGTGTGGATCGTCGATCCGAGGAGCGCCACGGTCGCGCTGCGGAACGTCCAGGTGGTGCGGTTCGATCCGGCCAAGGTCGCGGTCGCGGGCGGGCTCGACGTCGGCGAGGTCGTGGTCACGGCCGGCGTGCAGGCGCTGCATCCGGGCCAGAAGGTGCGCCTCCTCGGGGCGCGGCCATGAGCGGGCCGAACCTCTCGGCCTGGGCGCTGCGCCACCGCTCCTTCGTGCTCTATCTGATGATCGCCGTGACGCTGGCCGGCCTCTTGTCCTACATCCGGCTCGGCCGCAACGAGGACCCGGCCTTCACGTTCCGGGCCATGGTGGTGGAGGCCGCGTGGCCCGGCGCGACACTCGCCGACACGCTCGACCAGATCACCGACCGGCTGGAGCGCACCCTGAAGGAGGTGCCGAACCTCGACTTCCTGCGCTCGACCACGGTGCCGGGCCGCACCACCATCTTCGTCAATCTGAAAGGGTCGACGCCGCCCGGAAAGGTGCCGGACATCTGGTACGAGGTGCGCAAGCGCGTCGCCGACATGCGTCACACGCTGCCGGCCGGCGTGGTCGGACCCGGCTTCAACGACGACTTCGGCGACACCTTCGGAATCATCTACGGGCTGACTGCCGACGGCTTCAGCCAGCGCGAGCTGCGCGACAAGGCGGAAGCGATCAGGAAGCGCCTGCTGGCGATCGCCGACGTCTCCAAGGTCGAGATCCTCGGCGCCCAGGACGAGCGTGTCTTCATCGAGTTCTCGACCGCGACCCTGGCCGGCCTCGGCCTCGATCGCTCGGCGATCGTCGCGGCGCTGCGGGCCCAGAACGCGGTGAGCCCCGCCGGCGCGATCCAGACCGGCGACGAGACCATCGTGCTGCGCGTCTCCGGCGCCTTCGAGTCGGAACTCGACATCCTCGACGTCAACATCGCGGCCGGGAACCGGCTGATCCGCCTGCGCGACATCGTCACGGTGCGGCGCGGCTTCGCCGATCCGCCGCAGCCGATGTTCCGGGTGAAGGGCACGCCGGCGATCGGCATCGCCATCGCCATGCGGGACGGCGGCGACATCCTGGCGCTCGGACGTGACGTGACGCGGACCATGGCCGAGATCACGGCCGATCTGCCGATCGGCATCGAGCCCGTGCTGGTCGCCGACCAGTCGGCCGTGGTGGACACCGCGATCGGCGAGTTCATGACCTCGCTGTGGCAGGCGATCGTGATCATCATGGCGGTGAGCGTGATCAGCCTGGGCTTCCGGGCCGGCGCCGTCGTCGCGCTGTCGATCCCGCTGACGCTCGCCCTGGTGTTCCCGGTGATGGAGCTGATCTCGGTCGATCTGCAGCGCATCTCGCTCGGCGCGCTGATCATCGCGCTCACCCTGCTGGTCGACGACGCCATGTCCACCATCGACGCCATGTCGATGAAGCTCGCCGAGGGGGCGACCAAGGAGGAGTCCGCCGCCTTCGCCTGCAGGACGCTGGCGATGCCGATGCTGACCGGCTCCTTCGTGACGCTGGCCGGCTTCATCCCGATCGGCTTCGCCAAGAGCTCGGCCGGCGAGTACACGTTTTCCATTTTCGCCGTGGTGAGCGTCGCGCTGATCGCGTCCTGGGTGGTGGCCGTGCTGTTCACGCCGCTGGTCGGCGTCGCCCTGCTGCCGACGCCGAAGGCCGTGAAAGAGCCCGGCCGGCTGGTGCGGCTGTTCCGCCGCATGCTGGTCGGCGCGATGCGGCATCGCTGGCTGACCATTCTCGTCACGCTCGCCTGCTTCGGCGCGTCGCTCGCCGCGCTGCCGCTGATCCCGCGGCAGTTCTTCCCGTCCTCCGATCGCCCCGAGCTCCTGATCGACCTGCGGCTGCCGCAGAACGCCTCGATCCACGCGAGCGCCGATGCCTCGGCGCGACTCGACGAGGTGCTGGCGTCCGATCCCGACGTCGCCCATTGGAGCACCTATGTGGGCCGCGGCGTCATCCGCTTCTACCTGCCGCTCGACGTCCAGCTCAGGAACGACTTCTTCAGCCAGCTGGTGGTGGTGGCGAAGGACGTGGCGGGCCGCGACCGCCTGCGCGACAAGCTCTCGAAGGTGTTGGCGAACGAGTTTCCCAGCGCCGTCTCGCGCATCGTGCCGCTCGAGCTCGGGCCGCCGGTCGGCTGGCCGGTACAGTACCGGATCAGCGGTCCCGATCTCGCCGAGGTGCGCGACGCCGCCATGCTGCTCGCCTCGACCATCGCGGCCGACACGCGCGTGCGCCAGATCAATTTCGACTGGATGGAGCCGGCCCGCAAGGTGCGTATCCGGGTCGACCAGGACCAGGCGCGGCTGCTGGGCTTGAGTTCCGAGGCGATCGCCGGCGTGCTGGCGAGCGTCGTCTCCGGCAGCGCCGTGACCCAGATGCGCGACGGCATCTATCTGATCGACGTCGTCGTGCGGGCGACCGACGAGCAGCGCGTCTCGCTGTCGACGCTGCGCAACCTGCAGGTCGCGCTGCCGAGCGGCCGCACCGTGCCGCTCGGCCAGTTCGCCGTGCTGGAGGACGAGCAGGAGTATCCGCTGATCTGGCGGCGCGACGGGCTGCCGACCCTCACGGTCCAGGCCGACGTCGCCGCCGGCGCCTCGCCCGAGGCCGTGGTGGCGGCGCTCGCCGACAAGGTCGCCTGGGTGCAGGGCGGGCTGCCGGCCGGCTATCGCATCGCCACCGGCGGCACCGTGGAGGAGAGCGCCAAGTCGCAGGCCTCGGTGTTCGCCGTGGTGCCGGCGATGCTGTTCGTCACCATCACGATCCTGATGATCCAGCTGCAGAGCTTCTCCCGGCTCGCGCTGGTCCTGAGCGTCGTGCCGCTGGGCCTGATCGGCATCGTCGCGGCGCTCCTGCTGTTCCACAAGCCGCTCGGCTTCGTGGCGATCCTCGGAATCCTCGCCCTGATGGGCATGATCGCCCGCAACGCCGTGATCCTGATCGACCAGATCGAGACCGAGCGCGGCGAGGGCAAGACCATCTGGGACGCCGTGATCGCCGCCTCGCTGTCGCGCCTGCGGCCGATCGTGCTCACCGCGATCTCGACCGTGCTGGGCATGATCCCGATCGCCCCCACCATCTTCTGGGGGCCGATGGCCTACGCCATCATGGGCGGGCTTCTGGTCGCGACCGTCCTGACCCTGATCTTCCTGCCGGCCCTCTACGTCACTGCCTTCCGGGCGAAAGACCCGGCCGCCCATCCGCAAGGCACGGCTTGACTTCGGAGCGGCCGACCATGGCGCAGCAGCAGTCTTCGACGCAGGATCGCGTGCCGGTCCGACCGGCGCTCGTGCGCGCGGCGCTGCTGCTCGGCGTGTGGACGATCCTGGCCGGCACCGGCCCCGCCGATCTCCTGGTCGGGCTCGGCGTCACGGCGCTCGCGACCCGACTGAGCCTGCGTCTGCTGCCGGCGACGTCGCGGCGATACCGGCCGGTCGCGGCCACACGGCTCGCGCTGCGCTTCCTGCGCCAGTCGGTCGTCGCCGGTCTCGACGTCGCCCGAAGAGCCCTCGATCCGCGGCTGCCGCTGCGGACCGGCGTCGTGACCTATCCGGCGCATTGTCGGCCCGGGCTGTTCCGCAGCGCCTTCACGGCGTTCACCAGCCTGCAGCCCGGCACGGTCCCGATCGGCAGCGCGCCGGGCGGCAGCGGCAGCGACGGCATCACCTATCATTGCCTCGACGTCCATGCGCCCGTCGTGGCGCAGCTCGCCGCCGAGGAGGCCGTCCTGTCGGGAGTGGTCCGGCATGAATGAATTCCTCACCGCCATGGTCGGCCTCGTCCTGGTGCTGCTGGCGCTCGGGCTGGTCCGCGTGCTGCGCGGCCCGGGCGACGCCGACCGGATGATGGCGGCGCAGCTGATCGGCACCTGCGGCATCGCCGCGCTTCTTCTGATCGGCGTGATCGGCGGCACCTCGGCGGCGATCGACGTGGCGCTGGTGCTGGCGCTGCTCGCCACCTTCGCGGCCGCGGCCTTCGCCGAATGCGCCCGGCGCGCCACGCAGCCGGAGACGCTGCCGGAGACGGAGCGGCCATGAGCGTCGTTCTGGACCTGATCACGATCGCGGCGGTGTCGGCCGGGGTGGTGTTCTTCCTCGCCGGCACGGTCGGTCTGCTGCGCTTCCCCGACACGCTGACGCGGCTTCACGCACTCACCAAGGCCGACAATCTCGGCCTCGGCCTCGTGGTGCTCGGCCTGCTGCCTCAGGTCGGGAGCCTCCGGGACGGGCTCAAGATGATCTGCGTCTGGCTGCTGGTGCTGCTGGCCGGCGCCACGGTCTCGCAGCTCGTCGCCCAGGCGGCGCGACGCGACGGCCCCGGATCGGACGGAGCCGCGCCATGACCATCGTCCCGGCCCTCGACCTCTTCGTCGCCGGCATCGTGCTGATCGTCGCCGTGTGGACGGTCGCGGCCCGCGACACGATGTCGGCGGTGGTCGGCTTCGTCGCCTACGGCCTGCTGCTCGCGCTCGTGTGGGTGCGGCTCGGCGCCCCCGATGTGGCCCTGACCGAGGCGGCGATCGGCAGCGGCCTCGCCGGCGCTTTGCTGATCGGGGCCGCGACCCGCCTGCGCGCCGGCGAGCCGTCGGTGTCCACGGAGCGCCTCGGCGGCGCCGGCCGGGTGCTGGCCATGACGCTGTCGGCGGTCGTCGCGGCGGCGGTGGCGGTCGTGCTGCTGTCGCTGCCCGATCCGGCACCGTCGTTGGCGTCGGAGGCCGCCGCGAATGCCGGCGTCACCAGTCTCGGCAATCCGGTCACCAACGTCCTGATGGCGTTCCGGGCGATGGATACCATGCTCGAGAAGGTCGTTCTGCTGCTGGCGCTGCTCGGCGTGTGGTCGATGGCGCGCGATCACGCCTGGGGTGGCCGCCCGCGCTCCTGTCGGCGAGCCGACCCGGAAGGGCCCCTCGTGCTCCTGGCCCGCGTGCTGCCGCCCGTGGGCGTGGTCCTCGGCATCTCCGTGCTCTGGGTCAGCGCCGATCACCCGGGCGGCGCGTTCCAGGGCGCCACGATCCTGGCCGCCATGTGGCTGCTGGTTCTGATGGCCGGGCTCGGCGACGTGCCGGCCGCCGGCGGACGGCGATTGCGGCTGGTGCTGGTCGCGGGGCCGGCCGTCTTTTTGACCGTCGGGCTCGGCGGTCTCGCGCTCGGCGCCGCGTTCCTGTCCTACCCGCCGGCCTGGGCCAAGCCCGTGATCCTCGTGATCGAGTTCGCCATGGTGCTGACCGTCGCGACCACGCTGGGCCTGCTCGTGGCCGGGCCGCCCGAGAGGAGCGCCGAGCGGTGAGCGAGACGATCGTGTTCGGACTGTGCGCCGCCGTCGTCATCGGCCTCGGCCTTTACGGTGCGATCGTCGATCCGCGGCCGCTGCGGAAAATCCTCGCCTTCAACCTGCTCGGCAGCGGCGTGTTCCTGGTCTTCGGCGTCGTCGCCCGCCGCGGCGCGGCCGCCGGATTCCCCGGCGACCCGGTTCCGCAGGCCCTGGTCATCACCGGCATCGTCGTCGCCTTCTCGGCGACCGCGCTCGCGCTCGCGCTGCTGCTCCGGTATTTCGACGCGACCGGCTCGACCACGCTGCACGAGGGCGTGGCCGAAGATGCCGGTCCCGACTCCACGGAGCCGTGATGTCCGCTCCGATGGCGGGTCTCGTGTCGACCGAGGGAGGCGGCGCCCTCCTGGTGCTGTCGATCGTGGTCCCGGTCGCCGCGGCGTTGCTCGGCTTCGTCGCCGGCGGCCGTCGGGCCGAATGGATCGCGCTCGCGGCCCTGCCGGTCGGCCTGGCGATCGCGGTCGCGATCGCGGCCGGCGTTCCGGCGGACGGCGGGCTGATCCATCTGCTCGGCGGGTGGACGCCGCCGCTCGGGGTGGCGCTACGCGCCGACGGGGCGTCGGCCCTGATGCTGGTGCTCGCGGCGGGCGTCGTCTCCGCCGTCGGCGTCTATGCGCGGGCGGACTTTTCGACCGCCGCGGGCGCGGAGGAGGAGCGCGCGCCGTTCGGGTTCTGGATCCTGCTGCTCGGCGTGTGGACCGGCCTGAACACGGTCTTCCTGGCCGGCGATCTGTTCACACTTTACGTGGCCCTCGAGATTCTCACCTTCGCCGCGGTGCCGCTGGTCTGTCTGAACGGCCGTGGTGAAACGCTGCAGGCGGCGCTGCGCTATCTGCTGTTCGCGCTGCTCGGCTCGGTCCTGTATCTGGCCGGTACGGTTCTTCTCTACGGCGCCTACGGCACGCTCGACGTCCTTCTGTTGTCGGGACGTGTGACGGCGCGGCCGGTGGCACTCGTGGCGGGAGCGCTGATGACGGTCGGGCTACTCGCCAAGACGGCGCTCGTGCCGCTGCATCTGTGGCTGCCGCCCGCCCACGCCGGCGCGCCGCCGGCCGGCAGCGCGCTGCTGTCGGCGCTGGTCGTGAAGGGCTCCTTCTTCATCCTGGTCCGGCTGTGGTTCGACGTGATGCCGGGGCTGCAGACCGTCGTGGCCACGCAGATGCTGTCGGCCCTGGGGGCAGGGGCCATCCTGCTCGGCAGCGTTCTCGCGCTGCGGCAGGAGCGCCTGAAGCTCCTGATCGCCTATTCGACGCTGGCGCAGATCGGCTATCTGTTCCTGATGTTCGGGCTCGCCTACGATTCCGGATCCGCGTCGATGCACAAGGGAGACGCGCTGGCGGGCGGATTGATTCAAGCGATGTCTCACGCCACCGCCAAGGCCGCCATGTTCATGGCGGCCGGGTCGATCTACGTCGTGTACGGGCACGACCGGATCGCGGATCTGGCCGGCGCCGGCC
>NZ_NPEX01000719.1 GCF_003258865.1 Rhodoplanes roseus
GATCGCGATCGTGCTTGCGAGCGTCATCGCCTCGATCTGATCGTGGGTCACGTAGACGATGGTGGTCCCGAGCGTCGCATGAAGCCGTTTGATCTCCATGCGCATGTCGACGCGCAGCTTGGCGTCGAGGTTCGACAGCGGCTCGTCGAACAGGAAGACCTGCGGTTTGCGCACCAGCGCCCGTCCCATGGCGACGCGCTGGCGCTGACCGCCGGAAAGCTGACCCGGACGGCGATTGAGAAGCTTCTCGATCTGCAGCATCTCCGCCACTTCCTGGATCGCCCGGTCGCGCTCGTCTTTAGGGAC
>NZ_NPEX01000720.1 GCF_003258865.1 Rhodoplanes roseus
GCGGCTGCACCGGCTGCGGCTCCCCCGACCGCCGCCGCGCCGGCCGCGGGTCCGCGCGTCGCTGGCGGCGGCGTGCACGTGGTCGCGCCGGGCGAGACGCTGGTCGGCATCTCCAAGCGCTACAACACCTCGATCAAGGACCTCGCGGCCGCCAACAACATCCAGCCGCACGCGATGCTGAAGATGGGCGACCGCCTGGTCATTCCCGGACGCTCCGGCGGCCGCACCGCGCTGCTGCAGACGCCGCCCGCCCCGGCGCCCGCGCCGGCTCCGGTGGTGCAGGCGGCTCCGCCGGTGCGCACCG
>NZ_NPEX01000721.1 GCF_003258865.1 Rhodoplanes roseus
GATGCCCAGGCCATGCTGCTGCACCTCGTTGAGGCGGCCGGCAAAGCGGCGAAACAACGTGTCTTCGACGCGCGCAAGAACGGCCTGACGCCGCTCTGGCTCGCTGCCCAGCCGGCGCTCGGCGGCCTTCTGACGGCGATCCCATTCGGCGAGCGTCTCGTCCCTGAGCCAGCTGACATCCGGCAGGTCGATGCGGCCTTGCGTGCGACGGGCGCCGGGCCGCGTCTCGGCGTAGACACGCGCGAAGGCGGCCTGCAGCATGGCGGCGTTGCGGTGGACCTCAGCATTGAGGCGCGCCGCAAAG
>NZ_NPEX01000722.1 GCF_003258865.1 Rhodoplanes roseus
GGGGCGCGGCGAAGCCGCGAACCCGGAATGACCACCGATCCATCAGCCGAGGCCTGCGTCGAGCCCAAGCAGTTCCACGACGTGGTCGGCTACTACAACCGCTTCGACATTTTCGACATGCGCATCGATCGCACCCCGCGCGAGCCGGCGACCTTCGCCGACGCCCCGTCGCTCGGGGCGTTTCCGCCTCTCCCGGCCGACGCCGACACCCCGGCCTGGCCGCCCGCCGGCAGCGGCGAGCGGGGTCGTCGGGCGGGCACGCGTTCGTGCCCGCGCTGTCCGAGCTCACGAACGCCCGGCC
>NZ_NPEX01000723.1 GCF_003258865.1 Rhodoplanes roseus
GGGTACTGGTCCCCGTCGACGCGTAGATAGGCGATGCCGGCTATGCGCTGGCCCATGGGTTACTCCGAGGTTTCGAGAGAAGATGCCGGCAATCAGGCGAGGTCGGTGTCGACGCCGCGGTCGTACTGCAGACGGAACTGCGCCAGCGTCGCGAAGACGCGGAGCTGGTTGATCAGATCCGGCGGCCACAGGACGTTCAGCCGGTTCGGCTGGTTCGAGTCCCGCTCGACGATCAGGTGGTTCTTGAAGGCCTTGGCGTTCTCGACCAGGCCGTTGAACTCCTCGATCCGGTA
>NZ_NPEX01000724.1 GCF_003258865.1 Rhodoplanes roseus
GACGCTCGGTCGGCACGAAAACAGCGCATCGCAAATGTATCTGTCCATTTTTACGGAAGTTCCGAGAGTAACGGAAAACATGAACGATGGTCGCGGCCGAGCAGAACGTAAGTTTAGCGGCATGCACCCACCATGCCTTTGATTTGTATCAATCGGCGCATATCGCACATACCCCTCCTTGTCCTCTCGTACCGCTCAACTTGGTGATGTCCTGTACGACACCCCTGTCGGACGCGTCGCACCTTCCCTGCCCGAAGCGGTGGGCGCCCTGCCTGGCCCGCCGGGTCGGTTG
>NZ_NPEX01000725.1 GCF_003258865.1 Rhodoplanes roseus
GTCGATGCCGCGTTCGGCGATCTCGAGAAACTCTTCGCGATTGTAGGCGATGCCGCCGCCGGTGCCGCCGAGCGTGAAGGAGGGACGGATGATCGCCGGCAGGCCGATCTCTTCGAGCGCGGCAAGGGCTTCGGGAAGGGAATGGGCAAGACGCGACGTCGGCGTGTCGAGGCCGATCTTCGTCATCGCTTCACGGAAGAGCTCTCGGTCCTCGGCCTTGTCGATGACTTCGGCGCGCGCGCCGATCATCGTGACGCCATAGCGATCGAGCACGCCGGCCTTGGCCACGGAC
>NZ_NPEX01000726.1 GCF_003258865.1 Rhodoplanes roseus
CGCCGGCCGGGCGTTGCAACAGCCGCGGGAAAGGGGCGCGAATCGCCCCCTTCTCGCCGGATTTTTCGTCTCTTGTAGTGCGGAAACGAATTCGGGACAGGGGGACAGGGCATGCGGACGACGCGACCCGGACGACCAGCGCCGCACCGTGGCGGTCGCACCACCTTCCTGCTCGGTCTCACCGCCGGCCTTCTCGGTACCGCCGTGCTGGCCCCGATCGCCCTGGCGCAGACCGCGCCGTGGCCCGACAGCCCGCCGGCCGCGTCCGGCGGTGCGGCCCCGTTGCCGGGC
>NZ_NPEX01000727.1 GCF_003258865.1 Rhodoplanes roseus
TGAGCGGTTTGCTGATGTCCGCCGCCATCAGCCGGATCGCCTCGGCGATGAGCTCTGCAACCGTGCCCCGAGGCCGCGTGAGCCCGAGCTCCGTCAGGATCGAGACGAGCAAAGATTTCGCGGTTGTGTACTGACCGCACTCCACATAGGCGGCGCGATAACGGTTGGCCCCGTAGATGGCGCTCTTCGTTTTTCCGAGCCCGGAAGGGCCGTAGAACGTGGCGAGTCCTGGCAGCGACAGGTCGCGCTCCACCACCCTGGTGATCAGAGCCGAGAAGGCAGCGACGTT
>NZ_NPEX01000728.1 GCF_003258865.1 Rhodoplanes roseus
GATCAGATCCTGAAACAGGATGGATATGTCGCCAAACAGGATCGAGCCGGGACAAAGGTCGATACGCCGATTGCGGACATTCCGCAGGCAATCACGGTGGTCACTCAGGATCAGATCGAGGATCAGGAGCCGCGCACGCTCAACGAGACGCTCGGCTATACGGCGAGCGCCAATCCGAACAATTTCGGCTTCGATTCGCGCTTCGACGCGTTCACGCTGCGCGGCTTCAACGCCTATTACAACGGCATCTTTCGCGACGGGCTGCGCCAGTACAATTCGCCGACGGCAC
>NZ_NPEX01000072.1 GCF_003258865.1 Rhodoplanes roseus
CCGCAGCACCACCTCGGCCAGGACCTTGCGGTCGGCGGGCGAAAAATCGACGACCACCTCGGCGATCCTCTTGGCGATCACCTTGTCGTTCTCGGAGCGGGCGGACAGGAAGCGATCGACCGTGGTCGTGAACGCCTCGACGTCGAACCGATCGGCGCTCAGCAGCTCACGCAGCCGATCGTCCATCCGGCGCGGATCGCCCGGGCCGGAGCGGATGCGGGTGTCGATCTCGCCCATCAGGGCTTCGACCTTGGCCATGCTGTCCGGCGCGATGCGCCCCTGCAGCTCGCGCGCGATCTCCTGCATGGGCCGCGGCGGCGGCGGCGGTGGCCAGCCGGGCCGCATCAGGGTGCCGACCCACGACCCCGCGAGGAACAGGTTCACGCCGAGCGAGACGAACAGGACGATCCGGAGCCCGCCCGAGCGCCCCATCCAGCCGTTCCCGGCCATGATCGGTTCCGCACTCACTGGAGATCCTCGAAGGCCGAGACGAACAAGCCGAAGCCGAGATCGGGCGACGTCCGCGGGCTGGTCCACAGGCTGGTGGCGATGCCGAGCAGGAAGCAGGCGGAGAGCACGATCGCGGGCCGCAACGGCGGCGCGACGAGGGCGGTCAAACGGGCGCGCCAGCCCGGAACCGAGACCGGCGCCGGGCGCCGGGCCGGACGCGCTTTCGCGATCGAGGACGGAACCGGCGGCGGCATGGCGGCAGCGGCCACAGGCGCGGCCGCCGATGTCGAATTCGCATCGGCCTCGCGGGCAGCGGCGAGAATGCGATCGGTCAGGCCGGCCGGAGCGCGAACGGATGCGCGGGCGGAGAGCGCCGTTCGCAAGGCGACGGCGTCGGCCAGCACCTGGCGCGCCTCCGCCGAGGTCCGCAGCAGAGCCCGGGCGTCGCTGCGCGAGGGCTCCGGCCATGCGGAAACATCCTCACCCCATCGATCGACCCGGTCTTCGAAATCATCGATATCCATTCCGGGGCCTTTTCCATCCTGGAAGCGGACTAGTCCGGAGAGACTTTCAATTGCCAGACGGACCTTAACAAAACAAAAACCAGTCCGATCCGGCAGATATAGGGCACCGCACGGAACCGCGACCATGCGCCTCGTCGGTGTGGAGCCGAAATCCTGCGGCCTCGCTCCGAAGCCACACGATTGGCGGAAAGATGCGGCCCGGAACGGCACCGCGCACCCGGCTCGATGAGCCACGTCCCGGCCTCGCCGTGACGGCCCGGCGAGGTTCGGTAAGGTGTAGCGCTGCTTGGCTAGCTCACCCGTACGATTGCGGCGTCGCTCCGGCGCGGCCGGCCTTCGCCACGATTGCAGGGCTGCCAGGATGGTGAGCGTGTACATCGTGTCCCGCCCCTCGGCAAGCGCCCGGCCCGTTTCGGCGACGGCGGGACGCCTGTCCCGCGACGGTGAGAGGACGACCGGGACTGCGCCGTTCCCCGACGGCGCATCGTGACAATCGGCAATGACAATCGAGACGTCAGTCGAGCGCGTCGGACACTGATCGCGGACCAGCACCGAGGTACGCGCGAACCGTGACGCCGCTCCGGCGCGGCGTCACCGCCGCACGCGCGAAAAATGAAACGTCGCTTCAGCGGCTCGCGCCGGCCGCCTTGCGGTTCAGCACCGCCTCGACCGGCATCGCCGCGTGGCCGCCGCGGGCGGCCGACTCCTGGGCCCGGGTCGGCAGCCCGGCGATCTCGGCCCACGCGTCGCGCAGCTCGGCGAGGCCTTCGGAGATCTTGCGGTAGCGCTCCGGCGCGTCGGGCTTGCGGAACGACTGCAGCACCGCGAGGATGTTGCGCGTGTACATGGTGTAGAGCCGCTCGGCCAGCGCTCCACCCCGCTTGAAGTCGATGATGTGGCTGAGCCCGCGCAGGATCGCCGCCGCCTTGAGGACGTCCTCGAGGGCGCGATCCATCCGGCGCTCCTCGATGTCCTGCCCGGCCCGCTGCAGCAGGACCAGGACCTTGTCGTACAGCAGGACCACGGCACGCGACGGCGGAACCGTGGCCGCCGCACGATTGTAGGCGAGCGCCGCCGCCTGCGGATTCTGATTGGTGCTCATCAGCTGTCGCTCGAGGTGTTGTAGTTGAGGAGAGTTTCGAGATAGCTCAACGTCGCCTGCGCTTCCGAGATCGCGGCCTGGTAGCTCGCGTAACGCGCCGTGATCCGTTCCTTGTAGGACTCCGCCCGGCTGGTGAGCAGGTCGACCCGGTCCTGGAGCGTCGTGTTCTGGTCGGTCAGACGATCGACCAGCGTCTGGAGCGATCCGCTCGTCGTGTCGGCCGCCGTGTCGGCGGTCGTGTAGAGGAGCTCGGCGATTCCCGTCGTGCTCGTGAACGTGACGGTCTGATCCGTCGTCCCGATATAGACGAAGCTCAGTCCGGCATAGATCGTGCCGCTGTTGCCGACGATGCGGTTGTCCTTGATCGTGAACAGCGTGTCGTCGCCGTTCACCGACGCCGAGGACAGGGTGCCGGTGTCGTCCACCTGGATGTCCAGCGTGATGGAGGAAGGCGTCGAGGTGCCGCGCGTCAGCAGCATCAGGTCGCTCGACGTCGTCGAGGACTGAAAGGACAGCAGCGACTTGACCGTGTCGAGATCGTCGAGCAGCGCGTCGTCGAGGACGTCGGTGTCGAGCTCGAGCTTGTTGTCGGAGTCGAACGACAGGCCGATGGTGGACATCGACTTGCTGCCCAACATCGTGGTCAACGCCGCCGACAGATCCGTGCTGATGTTCTTCAGCGTTCCGTCGCCGTACAGCACGGCGTCTTCCGAGACGGTACCGTCCGACCCGATCGTCTGTTGCGTGATGGCGAAGTCGCGATAGGCGTTGTACGCGTCGACCAGCGTCTGGACGGCCGTCTTGACGTCGCTCAGATTGGTGCCGACCTCGACCGCGATCGAAGTGTCGTCGGGGGTCGTCTGGTACAGATGGAACGTCACGCCGTCGACCAGGTCGTCGATCTCGTTCGAGTCACGACTGACCTCGATGCCGTCGAGCTCGACGATGGCATCCTGGGCCGTCTGGAGCTCGTTCGCGAAGGCACCGTCCGAACCGGTGATGCCCAACTCCTGGAGGACGTCGTCACCCGACACCGCGGCGGCCGTGATGGTCTTGCCGGTGTCCTGGGCCGTCAGCACGAGCTTGTACGAGCCGCTCGACACCTGGAGCACCGCGGCCTTCACGCCGCTGGTGTCCGTCGTGTTGTTGATCGCCTCCGCGATCTCGTTCAGCGTCATGCCGCTGTCGACCGTCACGGTGACGGTCGAGCCGCCCTCGACCGTCAGGCTGAAGACGCCGTCGTAGCCCAGATCCGTGGTGCGGCTCGACTGCGTGTCGCTGGCGACCTTGTGGGCCGTGGCGAGTTGCAGGATCGCGAGATCGTAGCTGCCGATGTCGGAGCCGTCCTCCACCGTCACGGCGACCGCGTCGCTCGCCGTGACGCTGCCGTTGGCGGTGAGATAGGCCGTCCTCGACTCGAACACGTCGGTGCTGGACGCGCTGCTTCCGGTCGGAGCCCGCAGCGCGTCCGCCGCGTCGGACAGGTCCTGGAGCAGCGTCTGCGCCTGTTCGTAGGCGCTCACCTTGGCCTGGTTCGTCGTGATCTTGGTCTCGACCGTGTCGGCCTTGGTGAGCTTCGCCTGATAGCCTTCCTCGATCAGGGTGTCCCAGTCGATCGTGATGTTCTTGACCGTGCTGGACGACGACAGCGCCGAGCTGGTCGACGTGCTGGTCGTCGCGCTGGTGGTGCTGCTCGTGCTGCTGACCGTCGACATCTCGTTCGCCCGTTCGCGCTGAAGGGGGGCCGGGTCGTACCCCGGCCCCCCGCGCCCTCAGTGGTTACTGCAGCAGCTTCAGCAGCTCCTGCGGCATCTGGTTGGCCTGCGCGGCGGCCGCGACGGCGGCCTGGGTCTTCACCTCGGACGAGGCGAGCTTGGCCTCCTCGGACGCGATGTCGACGTCCTCGATCGCCGAATTGGCCGCCTCGAGGTTCTCCTGCTGGGTGGCGATCGACTCGCTGCGGAACTCGAAGCGCGACTCGATGGCGCCGATGTCGGCGCGGGCCTTCGACACCGTGTCGATGGCGGTGTCGAGCGAGGTCAGGGCCGCGGTCGCGTCCGACTGCGTGCTGACGGTCAGCGAGTCGACGCTCAGCGCCGTCGCGGTCAGGGTGGCGATCGAGACCGTGATCGTGTCGGTGGCGTCGGAGCCGACCATCACGGTCGTGCCGGAGCCGGCGAAGGCGCTCGAGGTGCCGTCGAGCAGGCTCTTGCCGTTGTAGCGGGTGGAGGTCGCGGTGCCGTCGATTTCGTCGATGAGCTGCGAGAATTCGGCGTTGATGTAGGTCCGCTCGGTGTCCGTCACGGTGCCCGACGAGGCCTGCGAGGCCAGCGTCTTCATGCGCTGCAGGATGTCGCTGATGTTGGAAGCGCCGCCGTCGGCGGTCTGCAGCACGGCGACGCCGTGCGAGGCGTTGGTCGCGGCCTGGCTCAGCGCCGTGATGTCGGACGAGATGCGGGTCGAGATCGCGAGGCCGGCGGCGTCGTCGGACGCCTGGTTGATGCGCGATCCGCTGGCCAGCTTGGACAGCGAGTCCGACTGGTCCTTGGAGTTGATGTTGAGGTAGCGGACGGCCGAGTTGGCGGCGGTGTTCGTGGTAATGACGGGCATGGCTCTCTCCTCGCGTTGAACTCTGGAACCGCGCCCGTGCGGTGGGCGGCGGAGCGGCGCGGAAATCTCCGCGTCTGGAAGTTCAACGGGGCGCCCCGCGAACGGCGGGCGGCGAATATTTCGGGGGTCGAGCCGTCGTGGTTAATCTTCGGTCAACGCCTGGCGGATGTCGTTTTCCGAGCGGCGCAGCAGCTTGCGGAGCTGCTGGCGGGCGCGCTTGAGCAGCGATTCGACGGCCGACACGGTGGTGTCCATCACGTCGGCGATCTCGGCGTTGCTCATGCTCTCGTGATACGAGAGGATGATGGCGATCCGCTGCTGGTCGGGCAGCCGGTTCATGGCGGCGTCGAGCAGCTCGGAGACCTCGGAGCGGTGCATCGCCGTCACCGCGTCGGGCTGGCCGTCGGCCACCTCGCCCACCGCGTCGACGTCCTCGTTGCGCGGCCGCCGGCGCAGATCGATGCAGCGGTTGGTGACGACGCGATAGAGCCAGGTCGAGAACTTGGCGCGGCCGCACTCCCAGCGGGCGCGATGCGTCCACACCTTCAGCAGCGAATCCTGCACCACGTCGTCGGCGTCGGCCCGGTTGTCGAGGATGCGCAGCGCCAGCGCGAACGCCCGGTCGACGTGGCGCTCGACCAGCATCCGGAAGGCGCCCTCGTCGCTTTCGCCGATTCGCCGGAGCAGCTCGTCGTCGTCGGGCTCCTGCGTGGCCGCCGGCACCGGTCGCGCCTCGGCCTTGTCCGGCTCCGGAAGAGCCTGGACGGCCGGGACGTCCCAGGACACGCACGCGTACGTCATGACAGTTCTCCCCAGCGACCATGGAGCGCCCGAGGTCGGCGCCACACGAGGCTTTCGAGCATTCAACGGGCGACCCGAACTATTCGGGCGGAGAAAAATCGATCTTTTTGAGCTGCAGTTAGTTTTCCTACCCGGAAAATACTGCCGAGCACTAGGAAGAAAATTCCTATTACAGTATAGCTCTAGGCATCAAAAGAATAACTTCCGAAACAAACAGAGCTTCGTCCGGCAAGGATGACCACTCGAGGGATCGACACTCGCAGAGCGATCCGCAACGACACGGCCTGATCTGTCGCAGCGTCGGCATCCACCGAAGGAGACGCCGGCCGGCCGGCGGTTCGACCCGGGGCGACCCGGCGCCACGCCGGGCGTTTCGCTGCACGTCACGACGGCGCCGGGCGGCGCCCGGACGGGCATTCGGACCGATCGGCGGGCGACGGCGGCGGCGGCCCAGCGCCCCATGCAGGACTTTTATGCAGCATGACGCAGGTCAATCGAGCCGCCGGCCGGGTGGGCTAGGGTGCCGACCTTCTTTTCGGGTGAGACGGAGGCGTTCATGCACGGGGTGAAGCGGCGAGACGGGGGGGACGTGACCAGTCGCACGCGCTCGATCGTGGACGGCAACGAGGCGGCCGCGTCGGTCGCCTACCGGCTCTCCGAGGTGATCGCGATCTACCCGATCACGCCCTCCTCCAACATGGGCGAGTGGGCCGATCAGTGGAAGTCCGAGGGGGTGAAGAACCTCTGGGGCACGGTGCCGGACGTCGTCGAGATGCAGAGCGAGGGCGGCGCCGCGGGCGCGCTGCACGGCGCCCTGCAGGCCGGCGCGCTGGGGACGACCTTCACGGCGTCCCAGGGCCTGCTGCTGATGATCCCCAACATGTACAAGATCGCCGGCGAGCTGACCTCGGCCGTGATCCACGTGGCGGCCCGGACGCTGGCTACTCACGCGCTGTCGATCTTCGGCGACCATTCCGACGTGATGGCGGCGCGCCAGACCGGCTTCGCGCTGCTGTCCTCCGGCTCGGTGCAGGAGGCGGCCGACTTCGCCCTGATCTCGACCGCGGCGACGCTCGAATCGCGGGTGCCGTTCCTGCACTTCTTCGACGGCTTCCGCACCTCGCACGAGGTCAACGTCATCGACCTGCCGACCGACGACGACCTCGGCGCCATGATCGACGACCGCCACGTGCGCGCCCACCGCGAGCGCGCCTTGTCGCCCGACCGCCCGGTGCTGCGCGGCACGGCGCAGAATCCGGACGTCTATTTCCAGGCGCGCGAGGCCTGCACCCCGTTCTACCGGGCCTGCCCCGAGATCGTGCAGGACGTGATGGACCGGTTCGGCCGCCTCACCGGCCGGGCCTACCACCTGTTCGACTATGTCGGCGATCCCGAGGCCGAGCGGGTCGTCATCCTGATGGGCTCGGGTGCCGGCGCCGTCGAGGAGACGGTCGAGGCGCTGCGCGCCAGCGGCGAGAAGGTCGGCCTGCTGAAGGTCCGCCTGTTCCGGCCGTTCGCCACCGAGACGTTCCTGGCCGCCCTGCCCGCCACGGTGAAGTCGATCGCCGTGCTGGACCGCACCAAGGAGCCGGGCTCGGTCGGCGAGCCGCTCTACCAGGACGTGCTGACCGCGCTGGCCGAGCGCATCTCCTGCGGTGCCGCGACCACCATGCCGCGGGTGATCGGCGGCCGCTACGGCCTGTCGTCGAAGGAGTTCACGCCCGCCATGGTCAAGGCCGTGTTTGACGAGCTGTCGAGCGCCACGCCGAAGAACCACTTCACGGTCGGCATCACGGACGACGTCTCCCACACCAGCCTGGCCGTGGACGAGACGTTCTCGACCGAGCACCCGAAGACGGTGCGGGCGCTGTTCTACGGCCTCGGCTCGGACGGCACGGTCGGCGCCAACAAGAACTCGATCAAGATCATCGGCAAGTACACGCCGAGCTACGTGCAGGGCTATTTCGTCTACGACTCGAAGAAGTCCGGCTCCATCACGGTGTCGCATCTGCGCTTCGGGCCCGACCCGATCCGCTCCACCTATCTGGTCTCGCGCGCCAACTTCGTCGCCTGCCACCAGTTCCAGTTCCTGTCGCGGATCGACGTGCTGGCCGGCGCCGAGGACGGCGCCACCTTCCTGCTCAACGCGCCCGGCGCGCCCGAGGAGGTGTGGGACAAGCTGCCCCGCAAGGTGCAGGAGACGATCGTCGCCAAGAAGCTCCGGCTGTTCGTGATCGACGCCTGGGCGGCCGCCCGCGAAGCCGGCATGGGCAGCCGCATCAACACCATCATGCAGACCTGCTTCTTCGCGATCTCGGGCGTGCTGCCCCGCGAGGACGCGATCGCCAAGATCAAGACCTCGATCGAGGACACCTACGGCAAGCGCGGCGCCGCCGTGGTGCAGAAGAACTTCGCCGCCGTCGACACGACGCTGGCGCGGCTGCACGAGATTCCGGTGCCGGCCGCCGTCACGGCGACTCTGGAGATGCTGCCGCCGGTGTCGCGCAAGGCGCCCGCCTTCGTGCGCGACGTGTTGGGCGAGTCGATCGCCGGGCGCGGCGACGCGCTGCCGGTCAGCGCCATGCCGGTGGACGGCACCTTCCCGACCGCCACGGCGCAGTGGGAGAAGCGCAACATCGCCCAGCAGATTCCGGTGTGGGACACCGACATCTGCATCCAGTGCGGCAAGTGCGTGCTGGTCTGCCCGCACGCCGTCATCCGGGCCAAGGTGGTCGACCAGTCGGCGCTGGAGGGAGCGCCCGAGACCTTCAAGCACGCCAAGGCCAAGTGGCGCGAGTTCGACGGCCAGCGCTACCTGCTCCAGGTGTCGCCGGAGGACTGCACGGGCTGCAAGCTGTGCGTCGAGGTCTGCCCGGTGAAGAGCAAGAGCGAGGTCAAGCACAAGGCCCTCAACATGGCCGAGCAGGAGCCCCTGTGCGCGGCCGAGAACGCCAACTGGGACTTCTTCCTCTCGCTGCCCGAGGTGTCGCGCGAGAAAGTGCGGCACGACAACGTCAAGGACGTCCAGCTCCTGGAGCCGCTGTTCGAGTTCTCGGGCGCCTGCTCGGGCTGCGGCGAGACGCCCTACATCAAGCTGCTCACCCAGCTGTTCGGCGACCGCCTGCTGATCGCCAACGCCACCGGCTGCTCGTCGATCTACGGCGGCAACCTGCCGACCACGCCCTACACGACCAACGGCTGCGGCCGCGGCCCGGCCTGGTCGAACTCGCTGTTCGAGGACAATGCCGAGTTCGGCCTCGGCATGCGGCTCGCCGCCGACAAGCAGATGGAGTTCGCCCGCGAGCTGTTGACCCGCCAGGCCGGCAAGCTCGGCGACGGGCTGGTCTCGGCGCTGCTGGAGGCCGACCAGGCCAAGGAAGGCGGCATCGAGCAGCAGCGCGCCCGCGTGGTGGAGCTGAGGCGGCTGCTCGCCGCCGACACGACCGACGAGGCCAAGGCGCTGGTCGGGCTGGCCGACAGCCTTGTGCGCAAGAGCGTGTGGCTGATCGGCGGCGACGGCTGGGCCTACGACATCGGCTATGGCGGCCTCGACCACGTGCTCGGCTCGGGCCGCAACGTCAACGTGCTGGTGCTCGACACCGAGGTCTATTCCAACACCGGCGGCCAGATGTCGAAATCGACGCCGCGCGCCGCGGTGGCGAAGTTCGCGGCCGGCGGCAAGTTCACCGGCAAGAAGGACCTCGCCATGGAGGCGGTGAGCTTCGGCTCGGTCTACGTGGCCCGGATCGCCATGGGCGGCGGCGACATGCACACCGTGAAGGCCTTCCAGGAGGCCGAGTCCTATCCGGGACCGTCGCTGATCATCGCCTACAGCCACTGCATCGCGCACGGCTACGACCTGACCATGGGCCTCGACCAGCAGAAGGCGGCCGTGCAGTCCGGCCACTGGCCGCTGATGCGCTTCGACCCGCGCCTGTGGGACGAGGGCAAGAACCCGTTCCAGCTCGACTCCAAGGCGCCGACGATCCCGTTCAAGCAGTACGCCTACAACGAGGCGCGCTACACCATGCTGGTGCGCTCCAACCCGCAGGCGGCCCGCGAGCTCCTGAAGGTCGCCCAGGACGACGTCGAGCGGCAGTGGCGCGTCTACGCCGATCGCGCCGCCATGCTGGGCCGCTCCGAGAGCCCCGACGTCACGCCGCGGCCGGCGGACGACGACGCCGCCCCGACCGCGAACGGGGGCGACGAGTGAGGCGAGCAATCCGTCATTCCGGGACGGCGCGGAGCGCCGGACCCGGAATCCAGACGCACGCACCGAATCCGTTGCTGGATTCCGGGTTCGCACCTGCGGTGCGCCCCGGAATGACCGAGGAATCCGCGCGAAGGAACGCCGCATGACCGACCTGACCACCCGTTATCTCGGGCTGACCCTCTCCTCGCCCCTGGTGGCCTCGGCCTCGCCGCTGTGCGATTCCATCGAGGGCATCTGCCGGCTGGCCGATGCCGGCGTCGCCGCCGTGGTGCTGCCCTCGCTGTTCGAGGAGCAGCTCACCCTCGAGAGCCTGTCGGTGCACGCCGATCTCGAGCGCGGCGCCGACACCTTCGCCGAGGCGGCCGGGTTCTTCCCGGATCTGCACACCTACAATCTCGGGCCGGACGGCTGCCTCGAGCTGATCTGCCAGGCCAAGGCGCGGGTCGACATCCCGGTGATCGCCAGCCTCAACGGCGTCACGGTCGGCGGCTGGATCGAGCACGCCAAGCTGATGCAGGAGGCCGGCGCCGACGCCATCGAGCTCAACACCTACTCGATCGCGGTCGACCCGGGGAAAAGCGCGGCCGAGATCGAGCAGGGCTATGTCGACCTGCTCACCGCCATCAAGGCGCAGATCAAGATCCCGGTCGCCGTGAAGCTGTCGCCGTTCTTCAGCGCGCCCGCCAACATCGCGCGGCGGCTGTCGGAGGCCGGGGCCGAGGCGCTCGTGCTGTTCAACCGCTTCTATCAGCCCGACTTCGACATCGAGGAGCGCGAGGTGATCGCCTCGCTGATGCTGAGCCGGCCCGAGGAGCTGCTGGTGCGGCTGCACTGGATCGCCATCCTGTACGGCCGGGTGACGGCCGACCTGGCGATCACGGGCGGGGTCCACTCCGCCACCGACATCGTCAAGAGCGTGATGGCGGGCGCCCGGGTCGCCTGCATGACCTCGGCCCTGCTCCAGCACGGACCCGGCTATGCGAAGGCGGTGGTGGCCGATCTCGCCCACTGGCTCGATGCGCACGAGTACGACTCGGTGACCCAGATGTGCGGCAGCATGAGCCGCAACGCGGTCCCGAACCCGTCCGCCTACGAGCGCGGCAACTACATGAAGGTGCTCAGCTCCTACACGCTGCGCGACGACATCCTGGCGAGCTGACGCCGTTCCCTTACGGGCCTTTACCATGCGGGGCCGCCACACCGGCGGCCCTCGTCTTTTGCCATGTGCCTGCCGCATTGCTCCTCCCAATTGTAGAGGCTGCTCCGGGGGGAGGGCCGGACGCGAGGTCCGCTTAACCTCGCGCTAACCCTGCGGGACGAGGATGGCCTCGTCGCGCAGGCGGTGGTCGAACCCCGTCACTGCAACCTGCCACCGGCGCCCCGCGGGCGCCGTCCTCGGTTCACCAGTCTCGGGTTCGAAATGCCTTCTTCGACTGCAGCCGTCTCCGGCGACACCGTCTCGTTCTGGTCCGCGACGATCGCCGCGGTCGGCGCCGGCGGGCTGATGTGCTTCGTCGCCTTGCCGCTGGCGCTGTCGAGCCCCTTCCCCACTCCGAAGGAGCGCGTCTGGATCGTCGAGGGCGCGATCCGCACCGCTTCGCTCGGGACGATTCCGGTCGGCCTCCCGGCCGAGGACGCGACCGAGGCCGAAGCCGATCTCGAAGGCGACGAGTCGGGACCCGAGGGCGGTCACGGCAGCCCGGCCGACATCCTCTCCTGGGAGCCCACCTTCACGCTCGCCTCCGCCTCGATGGTCGAGGTCGACCCGGACGCGACCGGGAGCCTCGGCTCGGTCGGCAACATCGCCGGCGCCGCGGCCGTGGCCAAGATGCCCGAGATGGTCGAGCGGACCCGCCCCGGCGAGACGCCCGACGAGATCGACGACTATCTGTGGGACGTCTACCTGCGCAACCCGATCAAGAAGGACGGCTCCGGCGACTTCACCTGGAAGGACCCGGCCGCCGCCAAGCGGATGGGCATGTCGCTGAAGGACTACGTCATCCGCGGCATGGATCGCGATTTCCGCGAGACGCTCTATCACATGGGCAAGGCGCTCGACGCCGACGGCTACAACTGGTCGATGCTGAGCGCGTTCCGCGACGACTTCCGCCAGCGCCTCGCCTCCGGCTTCAAGGCCTCGGTCGGCAACTCGCTGCACGGCGGCAGCCGGCGCACCGGCGGCTACGGCCACGGCCGCGCCATCGACATCACCACGGCGGACGGCCGCGACGCCGCCGACGTGTGGCACTGGATCGACCGAAACGGCGCCCGCTTCGCGATGAGCCGGCCGATGCCGGGCTACGACCCGGCCCACATCCAGGCGCGCGGCAACTACCAGCAGATCGCCTCGACCCTGCGGGTCAAGCGCTCCCGCTACGCCACCGCCACGCCGCGCGACTGACCCGCGGCTGCGTCGCGCAGCCCCTGCCCCAGTTGCGCCAGCACGTTCGCCCAGTCGCCGGCCCGGCGCTGGCGGATCAGCCGCATGGTCGGATACCACGGGCTGTCGCTGCGCTCGCGCAGCCAGCGCCAGTCGAGCGCATGGGGCGTCAGCAGCCAGGTCGGCCGGGCCAGCGCGCCGGCCAGATGCGCCACCGCGCTATCCACCGAGATCACCAGATCGAGCGCCGCCACGGCCGCCGCCGTGTCTGAGAAGTCGGCGAGATCCGCCGAGAGGTCGACGATGTCGCTGCGCAGCGCCAGCGCGGCGGCGTCCTGCGGGCCGACCTCCTTCTGCAGGCTGTAGAGCGCGAGGCCGCGGGCCGGCAGATGCGGCAGCAGCGCGGCGAGCGGCAGCGAGCGCCGGCGATCGAACCGGTGCTTCGGATTGCCGGCCCAGACGAGACCGACCTTGAGGCCGTCGCGACCCGCCATCCTGTCGCGCCAGGCGGCGCGCTTGGGCCCCGACGGGAACAGGTAGGGCACGTCGGCCGGCAGCGTGTCGAGCGTGGTGCCGAGCCGGGCCGGCAGGCTCATCAGCGGCAGATGGCAGTCGAAGCGCGGCGACGGCTCGCCGGCCGCGATCACCGAGACGCCGGGGAACGCCTGCCCCAGCAGCGCCACCAGCGGCGACTGCACCTGCAGCACCACGGCGGCGGCCGATGCGGCGACCGTCGTCACGAAGCGCACGAACTGCAGCGTGTCGCCGAGCCCCTGCTCGGCATGCAGCAGCAGGGTGCGGCCGGTCAGCGGCTCGCCGGTCCATTCGGGCTCGTCGAAGCGGCGCACCGCCGCGGTGAGGACGCCGCGCCGTCGCCGCCATTCGTACTCGGCGAAGCCGGCGGCGTAGTCGCCGTCGAGCAGCAGCGCGGTCGCCCGGTTGAAGCGCGCCGTGGCGTTCTCGGGATCGCAGGCGACGGCGCGATCGTGCAGGGCGCGCGCCTCGTCGATGCGGCCGAGATCGTGCAGCAGGCGGGCCAGGTTGCTGTAGGGCTCGACCTTCCCGGGCGCCAGCGCGATCGCCTTGCGGTGCGCCGCCTCGGCGGTCTCGAACTCGTCGCGGGCATGCAGGGCGGTGCCGAGATTGGTCCACGCCGCCGGGTTGGCCGGATCGAGGTCGACGGCGCGGTGCTGGCAGCGCAGCGCGTCGTCGAGCTGCCCCATGTCCTTGAGGACCATGCCGAGGCTGGAATGCGCGTTCGACCAGTCGGGCCGCAGCGCGGTCGCCTCGAGCAGGGCGGCGGCCGCGGCGGCATTGTCGCCGCGGTTGCGCAGCACGCGGCCCATCTCGTAATTCGCCTCGGCGAGCCATTCGGCGGCGCGGCCCGGATTGAGCGCCACCGCCGTCGCATAGGCCGCGATGCCCTGGTCGAGCTTCTCGTCCTTCATCAGCGCGGCACCGAGATCGGCCTGCGCCCGCCCGATCTCCAGGCCGCTTCGTCCTTGTTCCATGCCCGCGCTCGCCCTCCCGAGGTCGAGCTTGATACGCACGGGACCGGACTTTCCGGCGTCAGGGCAGCCCCGCGGACGGAGCGCCGCTCAGGATGCGCGCGCCCGCGAGCCGCGGCCCTGCCGGGCCGCCGTCTCCGACGCCAGCGTGTCGAGACAGCCGACGATCTGCTGCGACAACGCTTCCAGCTCGGCCAGCTTGGCCTTCGCCAGCTCGTGGTTGGCGTCCTTCGCCGCATCGAGTGCGCCGAAGCCCGCCTGATGAAGCGCGAGATGCGGCGAGGCGATCGCCTTGAAGGCCGCCGTCTCGGTCAGCGTGTCGTCGCCGACATTGTCGTACCACTTGCCGAACCGGCAGGTGTGATGGGTCGATTCGGTCGCACCGGCCGGCAGCTTGCCGGAGACGACGTCGCGCACCCGGGCCACGAAGGCCCGGTGGTCGGCCTTGGCGATCTCGATCAGCCGGCCGAAGTATTTCTGCGCCAGCGCGTCGACCTGGGCGGTGTCGAGCTCGTCCGTGAAGTTGACGTGATGGATGCCCTCGCTGCAGGCCACCACGGTTCCTTCGACATTCAGCCCCTCGTCCGGAATGTGCAGGACCACGGTCGCGTGATTGGTGAGGTCGCGGCCGCCGTGCAGGAGCGCCCCGGCCTCGGACAGGTCGAGCACCCGGACGTCCTCGGTCTTGCCGCCGGTCTCCAGCCTGGCCTCGATGAGCAGGCCGCGGCGGCGATAGCGGCGGCGCTGGGCGACCGCGGACGCCGTCCGCACGGCCCGCGTCAGCATGCGGCCGAGGGTCCCGACCACGGCGTCCAGGCTGCGGGTCGAATCGTGCACGGTCAGCGACGCGCCGTGCGCCGTGGTGACGCGCTTCAGCACGTCGTCCATCAGTGCACTCACCCGGCCGACATGGCTCGCGGTCTGCCCGACATTCTGGGCGATCTCGCTGGTCGCCGCCGACTGCTCCTCGACCGCGGAGGAGATCGAGGTCGAGATGTTCTCCAGCTCGCGGATGGTGGCCGCGACCTCCTCGATCGCCGTCGCGGTGCGCCGCACGACCTCCTGGATGTGGCTGACCTGGCCGGCGATTTGCTCGGCCGAGCGCCCCGACTGGTTGGCCAGCGTCTTCACCTCCGCCGCGACCACGGCGAAGCCCTTGCCGGCCTCGCCGGCGCGCGCCGCCTCGATGGTGGCGTTGAGGGCGAGCAGATTGGTCTGCGAGGCGATGTCGCCGATCAGCCCGACCACCTGGCCGATCTCGTCGGCCGCCTTGTCGAGGTTGTCGACGACCCCGCGGGTCTCCTTCATGCGGCCGTCGGCCTGGCGGGCGGCGGACGAGGCGCGGCTCACCTGACGGGCGATCTCGGCGATCGAGGCGTGCAGCTCCTCGGCGGCCGCCGCGACGGTCTGGGCCGAGGACAGCGCCGTGCCGGCGGCGCCGGTGGCCGATCGCGCGTCCGAGGTCACGGCCTCGCTGACGACCTTCATCGAGTCGGCACTGTCGAGCAGGCCCCTGTTGTAGGTGCCGACGCTCGCCACGGTCTCGATCACCTGGCTGTTGATCCGCTCGATGGTCGTCTCGGCGTCGTCGAGGCGCGCCTTGTCGAGCTCCTGCCAGTAGGACGACAGCGCCGCCTCCATGTCGATCACCACGGCGCGGCTCACCGCCGCCTGCATGCCCGCGACGCGGCGGCGCTGCGCCGCCGTGAGCAGCATGCCGGGGTCGGCCAGCAGGGCGGCGAGAAGCTCGGCCTGCAACATGCCGTAGCCGAGCATGTACCAGTGCGGCGAGAGGCCGATGCGGTGGTGGGTCTGGCCGATGCGCTCGGCCGACTCGCGATAGCGCTCGTCGAACAAGCCGTCGAACAGATACGACCAGTGCCTAGCCTGGGCCTCCTTGGCGTAGGCCATGCGCTGCGCGCTCTTGAACAGCGCGGCGAGCGGCGGGATCGCTTGGGTCTTGACGTAGAAGCCGTCGAGAATGCCGGGCAGCGCCGCCAGCAGGATCGGCTTGGCCCGCCGCAGCAGCGCCGCGCTCTCGTCGTCGAATGCGATGTAGGACAGATCGGTCGCCAGGGATTCGGTCGAAATCTGCTCGGCCATGATGCCCGCTCGCTGGGGATGAAAAACCACACGGCATAGAGCAACCGGTATCGCCCGGACGTGGTGGAGAGCGGGTTAATTTTGGTATCGAGCCACCATAAAACTGCGAACCCCGGCTCCGCACGCCACGCGGAGCCGGGTCGCTAGACCGAAGTTATTAGGTCCCGCCTGCCGGAGATCAGACCGGCCTGGCGCGCCGCTCGATCGGCCCGAAGGCGGGCGGCGGGACGCGCCGCC
This sequence comes from Rhodoplanes roseus, assembly GCF_003258865.1. Lineage (GTDB taxonomy): Bacteria > Pseudomonadota > Alphaproteobacteria > Rhizobiales > Xanthobacteraceae > Rhodoplanes > Rhodoplanes roseus. The sequence goes on from NZ_NPEX01000072.1 coordinate 15,929, forward strand.
TGGACGCGGCCTCGTAGGACGAGGCGATGCGGAGAATCACGTCCTCCTTGCCGGGCTCGGCACGGAACACCAGCGAGAACGGCAGCCCCGGCTCAGGGATCGTGGTCGGCGTGTGCGAAGGCGCCGACACGAAGCGGCTGCCGTCCGGCGCCAGCGCGAACACCGGATCGTAGGCCGTGGTGACGTAGCCGGCCGGGATCAGCACCTCGGTGAGACCGGCATTCGGGCCCATCAGCGACTCGGGCGCGAGATTGTGGGCGATGTCGTACTGGTGCGGATGGCCGATCAGGCCGGGCGGCCACGGCGTATGCAGGCGCACCAGCGCGTCGAGCTTGTTCTCCAGCATCACCATCATGTCGACGCGGCGCAGCAGCTCGCGCAGCATGATCCGCTCGTCGACGCCCTGGCGGCCACCGAGCGGATTCCTCGGATCACCGACCTCCTCCCAGTTCTTGAAGGCGGCGCGCTGGTCGTCGCCCCAGAACTTGGACCGCGCGTTGAGGGCCGGCCAGTCGGCAAGCCGCTCGGTGACGCCGTGCGCGGTCCAGTCGGCGGCGCGCCGCATCAGGTATTGGCTGATGTGGAAGCGGAACGCCATCGCCAGCTCCTGCTGCTGGATCGTTCCGATGTCGAGATTCGTGGGCGGCGCGATGCGGCCCTCGGCCATGGCGACACAGTAGTCGATCGGCGTCATCGTGCCGTTGCCGAACTTCTTCCCCGGCACGAACTCGGTCGGCACGACGGCGTCGGCGAAATCCTGGAACACGGGCCGGCCGTCGCGGCCGAGCCGGAACAGCAGGTCCGGCATGAACACCGGCACCAGCCGCGCCAACGCGGTGCGGAAATCGACCCCCATCTGCTCGATGTCGGGATCGGGCGTCCACAGCGGATCCTTGGATTCGACCAGCGTCGCGCCGAGCCGGCCGGCGAGGATCTCCTTGATCTCGCGCGTCGCCGCCGTGACGATCGGCCGCTCCGTCATCGAGCCGGGCGGCACCAGCATCGACTCGCGGATGACGCCGAGCCGCAGACCCTTCAGCTCGCCGATCATGCCGCGACCGACCGTGTGGCTCGCATAGGGCGTCGCCAGCACCGAGGGGCGCGGCACCGTGGTGTAGACGTCGCGCGGATCGTAATAGCCCTGCTCCGGATCCTTCAGCGCATCGAGAATCCGGGCGCAGTCGACGATGCTGCGGGCATGGATGCCGCTGCGGTCGCAATAGATGTCGGCCCCGATGGCGCCGCCGTCGAAGCCGAGCATCGCCTTGTGGGGCAGGATCAGCGCGACGGCGTTGTGGTTGGACGGGCCGCGGCACGAGGCGCGCGTCTCCTCGCCGAGGCTCGCCATCACCAGATTGGTCGACACCGAGAGTGCCGAGCCGGAGCTCGAGCCGAGCGAGGCCGAGCGGCGGGTGTCGTAGGGGTTCGACGGGTTGCCGCCCCAGGTGGAGCGCTGATAGCCGAGCGTCGAGGGCAGCACCTTGTCCGGCACGTGGCGGCCGCCGGGATTGCCGGCCCGGCCGTTGTATTCGGTGCACACCGCCTTGGCGAAGATGATGGCGCCCTTCTTGCGGAGCTGATCGACCAGGACGTGGTCGCGCGCCGGCACGTCGACATCGTAGGCGGCGTCGCCCCCGCCGGTCGAGCGCATGTCCTTCACGTCGAACGAATCCTTGAACGAGAACACCACCCCGTAGAGCGGCAGCGCGTCGAGATCCGGCTCGCGTCCGTACGTCGCATCCAAGGCGGCCGCCTGCTCGAGGGCGTCCGGCCAGCGGCGAAAGATCTCGGCGCCGGGCGGTGCGCCCTCCGGCAGCGGCCCGTCGTCGGGATGGCGGTCGAAGTCGCCCCGGAACGTCACCGAGCGCTCGCCCCGGATGTTGATGGTCGAGAGCGCATTGACCTGGCCGGCATCCGGGATGCCGACGATCATGCCGTATTGCTGCTGCACCGAGGGGTCCGAGGCGGTCGGCTCCATGCGACCGAACTCGATCGGCGGCCCGGTGTAGCGGTCGAGATCCGGCAGCACGTCGGCGGCCTTCACGGTCGCGGTCGGGAAGCCGATCGGCGCGCCGCCCCGCACCGCGCCGGCGGTCGGCGGAACCGGGGCGCCGTCCGGCGTCACCAGGGCGCTCGACGGGCCGTTGAAGGCCCGCACCCGGTCGATGTAGTGCTGCACGATCTCGACGCAGGTGATCTCGCCCGCCCGGATGGCGGCGTGCATCGCGTCGATGGTCGCTTCCTCCAGCCTGAACGGCGGTCGCGCGGCCTGCCCGGTCATGGCGGCTCCTTCTTGTTGTCGTGATGGTCGGCGTGGATGCCGGGGGATTGGGTCGGATCGGCCGCCGGCGGGCGGCGGCCTCCGAGTAGACAGCGCCCGGACGGTCCGGGCAACCGGCACGGCGGTCGCACGCGGAGGTGCGTGCAGCGCACACCGAGGTCGGGTATGGTCGGCGGCTTCGACGCCACCCAGGAGACCCGCCCGGGACCCCCGATGACGACACCCGAGAACCTTCCGCACCAGGACCTTCCGAACCAGGACGCCGGCAAGGACGTGCTGGCCGCCAAGCTCGCCTCGACCGCGAGCCTGATCGAGCGCATGACCGCGCTCGCCGTCTTCGTCGCGCTGCTGGTCGGCGTCTTCCTGGTGGTCAAGCCGTTCGTCACCGGCATCCTGTTCGGCGGGATCCTGGTCATCGCCACCTGGCCGCTGCGCGACCTGATGGTGCGCCACGGCGGCTCCACCGTGCTGGCGTCGGGGCTGCTGCTCCTCGCCGCGGTCGCCACCATCGGACTGCCGGCCGTCTTCCTCGCCCCCGGTCTCGCCGAGCGCATGGTGAAGGGGCTGCAGCAGGGGCAGACCTATTTCGCCGGCATGCCGGAGTTCCCCGGCTGGCTCGCCAGCATCCCGTTCGTCGAGGAGCCGCTGCGCCGCCTGTGGACCGACCTCGCCGACCCGAGCAGCGTCGTCCAGGAGGTGTTCAAGTCCTATTCGGCGGAGCTGCAGCGGGCCCTGGTCGAGATCGCCAAGGCGTTCGCCGACGGCATCTTCCAGGTGCTGGTGTCGCTCGCCGTCGCCACCCTGTTCTGGCTGCGCGGCGACACGTTGGCGCATGCGATCCGCGACATCGCCGACCGGCTCGGCGGCGCCACCGCGGTGGCGGCCCTCGACTCGGCCGCCGATTCGGTGCGCGGCGTCGCCTACGGCATCGTCGGCACGGCGGCGATCCAGGCCGGGCTGATGACCTTCGGGCTGCTGCTCGCCGGGGTGCCGGGCGCCGCCGTGCTGGGCTTCGTCTCCATGCTGATCGCGCTCAGCCAGTTCGGCGTGCTCCTGGTGTTCATCTGGGGCGGCGCCGCCTGGTGGCTGTTCGGGCTGGGCTCCACCGGCTGGGCGATCTTCATCATCGTCTGGGGCATCATGGTCTCGACCGTCGACAACGTGATCCGGCCTTGGCTGGTCTCGTTCGGCGCCGCCCTGCCCCTCACCCTGATCTTCTTCGGCGTGCTGGGCGGCTTCCTGGCCTTCGGCTTCCTCGGCCTGTTCATCGGCCCGACGCTGCTGGGCGTCTTCGTGAATCTGTTGGATGCCTGGCGCCGCGCCGCGTCGCCCACGGCATCGCCGGCCTCGGTTCCGCCGTCGGGCCCGTCCGCCCTGGCGCAAGGCGTCGTCCCCGTGGTGCCGACGGCCGCGACGAAGGACGCCCTGGCGCCGGGGGAGTGAGTCAGGAATTCGACCCACATCATCATCGTGAGACCGGGTGCGCTCCTTCGAGTTTGCGAGAATGTAGCGCATGCGCTACACTCGCGCAGGGTCGAGGCGAGCGACCATGCCCGAGGTCTACCAGACCGAGGCGTTCTCCCGTTGGCTTCGCGGCCTGCGGGACGTCAAGGCGCGTCAGAAGATCGTGGTCAGGCTGATGCGGCTCGCCGACGGAAACCCCGGCGACGTCGCCCCGGTCGGTCGTGGATCAGCGAGCTTCGTGTTCACTATGGCCCCGGCTACCGGGTCTACTTCGCGCAACGCGGCGACGCCTTCGTGGTTCTCTGCGCCGGCGACAAGTCTTCGCAGCCCCGCGACATCGAAACGGCCAGACTGGTGTTGACCGATTTGGAGAAGGACGATGCCTGAACTGAGGAGGTTCGACGCCGCCGAGTTTCTGGAGACCCAGGAGGACGTGACCGCTTTCCTGGCCGAGGCGTTCGAGACCGGCGACGCATCGTTTATCGCCAAGGCGATCGGCACGGTGGTGCGGGCGCGCGGAACGACCGAGATCGCGCGCGAGACGGGCCTGTCGCGGGAGAATCTCTATCGCGCGCTCAGCGGCGAGACGCGCGTCGAGTTCGACACGGTCATGCGCGTGCTCGGCGCTCTCGGCGTGGAGCTCGAGCCGAAGCACCGGGCGGCCTGACCGGCTCGTGCAGGACGCGTCCCGGAATAGCTCCGCATCGGATCGGGTCCCTGTCTCGGCCAGCCTGCTCGTCCGTGGCCGACGGCGACGTCCCCCCTACCTCACCAGCTCCCGCATCGCGCGGTCCAGTCCCTCCAGCGTCAGCGGGTACATCCGGCCGCCCATCAGTTGGCGGATCATGCGGATGGAGGCGGTGTGCTCCCAGTGCTCCGGGGGCACCGGGTTGAGCCAGACGCAGGCCGGGTAGGTTTTCGTCACCCGCTCCAGCCAGACCTGGCCGGGCTCCTCGTTCATGTGCTCGACCGAGCCGCCGGGCGTGACGATCTCGTAGGGGCTCATCGAGGCGTCGCCGACGAAGATCACCTTGTAGTCGTGCGGATAGGTGTGCAGCACGTCGAAGGTCGGCGTGGTGTGGTCCCAGCGCCGCTTGTTCTCCTTCCAGACGCGCTCGTAGAGGCAGTTGTGGAAGTAGTAGTATTCGAGGTGCTTGAACTCGAGCCGGGCCGCCGAGAACAGCTCCTCGGTGAGCGCGATGTGCCAGTCCATCGAGCCGCCGACGTCGAAGAAGGCCAGGACCTTCACGGCGTTGTGGCGCTCGGGCCGCATGTGGATGTCGAGATAGCCCTTGTGGGCCGTGCCCTTGATGGTGCCGTCGAGGTCCAGCTCCTCGGGCGCGCCGGTGCGCGCGAATTTTCGCAGCCGCCGCAGCGCCACCTTGATGTTGCGGGTGCCGAGCTCGACCGTGTCGTCCAGATCCTTGAACTCGCGCTTGTCCCACACCTTCACGGCGCGAAAGTTCCGGTTGGTCTCCTGGCCGATCCGGATGCCTTCCGGATTGTAGCCGTAGGCGCCGAACGGCGAGGTGCCGCCGGTGCCGATCCACTTGTTGCCGCCCTGGTGGCGCCCCTTCTGCTCGGCGAGGCGCTGCTTGATGGTCTCCAGGAGCTTGTCGAGGCCGCCGAGCGCCTCGACCTGCGCCTTCTCCTCCTCGGTGAGGTATTTTTCGGCGAGCTTCTTCAGCCAGTCGGCCGGGATCTCGGCGGCGATCGCCTCGCCGGCGCTCTCGAAGCCCTTGAACACGGTGCCGAAGACGCGGTCGAACTTGTCGATGTTGCGCTCGTCCTTCACCAGGAGCGCGCGGGCCAGATAATAAAAGTCCTCGACCCGGCGCTCGGCCAGATCCGCGTCCATGGCCTCCATCAGAGTCAGATACTCGCGCAGCGTCACCGGCAGGCCGGCGCTCTTGAGCGCGTGAAAGAAGCCGACGAACATCTGTTGCTCTCCTGCGCGCCCGCACGCCGATCCACGTGCGGCTGACGGCCGCTGTCGCGATCCAGTATAGCGGCCGCCCGGCACCGGTCGAGCCGGCACGGCTCGGCGACGGAGGTCTCGGCCGCTCGCGCCGCGACGCCGCACGACGCGCACAGCGCCGGAACTCCGCATGCGGCCTGACGTTGAGCCCACGATCGCAACGGGATCGCACCGGGTCGCGACCCGCTCGCAGCCCGTTCGGGACCGGCTCGTCGGACGACGTGCAACGTTCCTCCGCGTCCCGGCCCTTCGCGTCACGTCGATGGTCACAACAACCGGAGCGGCCTCGCCGCGCCCGACAGGGGATGGATCCGCCATGCAGAACCAGTCCAGGCCCGGACAGCAGTCCAACAGCCCGTATTCCACCGGTTCCACCGGCGGCTCCACCCCGACGTCTGGCGGAACGTCCCCGTCCGGCACCTCCGTCCCGGGCACCTCCGTGCCGGCGGGCACGTCGGGCGCAGGCACGTCCGCCGCAGGCGCGTCGGGCGCAGGCGCGTCGGGCGCCGGATCGACCGGCGGCGGCGCTTCGGGGTCCGGCCCGTCCCGCACCGGCAGCCCGCAGGACGATCTGCGGCGGGCCGGCGAGCAGGTCGCCGGCGCCGTCAAGGAGACGGCGAGCGGCGTGAAGGACGAGGTGGTGTCGGCCGCGACCGAGCTGCGCGACCAGGCGGCCGCCATGGCGGAGCCGCTGCAGCAGAAGGCGCGCTCGGTGGCCGAGGAGCAGAAGAAGGCCGGCGCCGAGAAGGTGAGCGGCGTCGCCCGGGCGATCTCGTCGGCGGCCGACGACATCGCGGACGAGATGCCGCAGGCGGCCGCCTGGGTCCGCAAGGGCGCCTCGCAGCTCGAGCAGGTCTCCAGCGCGGTGCGCGACAAGAGCGTCGAGGAGCTGGCGCGCGACGCCGAGCGCTTCGCCCGCAACAACACGGCCGCCTTCTTCGGCCTGTCGCTGGTCGCCGGCTTCGCGCTCGCCCGCTTCCTCAAGAGCGGCGCGCCGAACGCGTCGTCGACGCAGAGCCACGCGGGCTCGCCGCAGGGCCGCACCGCCAGCCCCCCGCTGCAGCCGCAGCCCGGCTCGCCCGGCACGACCTATCCGCGCAGCGACGCCCGGGTCGGCGCGCGGACCGATCCGACCGCATTCCCGCACAACGAATTCTGAGGAGAGGCGACCATGGGTCTCCAAGACCACCGTATCCAGGACCACCGGACCGTCCCGGAACTGTTCACCGACCTGGTCCAGCAGGTGACCTCGCTGGTGCGGACCGAGACCAGGCTCGCCCGCACCGAGATGAGCGAGAAGATCGGCGTGGTCGGTGCCGGCGTGGCGCTGATCGCGGTCGGCGCCGTGCTGCTGATGCCCGGCCTCGTGATCCTGCTGCAGGCCGCCGTCGCGGCGCTGATCGACAACGGAATGCAGGCCCACTGGGCGGCCCTCCTGGTCGGCGGCGTGACGCTCCTGGTCGGCGCCGTCCTGGCGCTGATCGGCGCGAGCCGACTCAAGGCCGAGAACCTGAAGCCGAACCGCACCATGTCCCAGCTCCAGAGCGACGCGGCCGTCGCGCGCAACCAGGTGAGGTGATCCATGCCGACCGCTCGCGAGATCGAGACCGAAGCCGAACTGCAGCGCGCCCAGCTCAACACCACGCTGGAGGCCCTGCGGGAGCGCATGACCCCGGGTGAGATCGTCGACCAGGCCATGGCGTTCGCGCGCGGCCACGGCGGCGGCGAGTTCGTCCAGAATCTCGGCCAGCAGGTGCGCAACGCGCCGCTCCCGGTCGCCCTGGTGGCGACCGGCCTCGCCTGGCTGATGTTCTCGCCGCGCCGCCCGCCGCGCCCGGCGCCGTCGATCGTGCCGGAGCCGATGCCCTATGCGGGTGCCGGCACGGCGACCACCCGCACCGCCTCGCGTCACGAGAGCGGGACCAGCACGGGCGCCGGCATCAGCGCCGGGGCGCGCGAGGCCGCGGATGCGACCAGCGCCGCGGCGCAGGCGGCCGCCGACAAGGCGCGCGGGGCGTTCTCGTCGGTGAAGTCGGGTGCCACCGGCGCGGCGTCCACGGCGCGCGGCGCCGCCGGCGCGGCCTACGACTCCGCCACCAGCGCAGCCGACCGTGCCGCCGGATTGGCGAGCAACACGGCGGAGAGCGTCAAGCGGGGCGCGCAGGATCTCGGCGGCCGGGCCAGCGACCTCGGCCGCGGCGCCTACGATGCCGCGACCGGCGCCTACGACCGCGCCTCCGATCTCGGCCGCGACGCCTACGACCGCGCTTCCGATCTCGGCCAGGAGGTCTACGGCCGGGCCCGTTCGGTCGGCGAGAGCATCGCCGACCAGGCCTCCACGGCGCAGTCGACGCTGGTGCGGATCGTGCGCGAGCAGCCGCTCGTCGTCGGGGCCTTCGGGCTGGCGATCGGCGCGCTGATCGGCGCCGCGATGCCGCGCTCGCGCACCGAGGACGAGCTGATGGGCGAGACCGCCGACGAGATGAAGCAGGCGGCGTCCGAGACGGTGCGGTCCTACTACGGCGAGGCCAAGGACGCGGCCGGTCGCATCGCCGAGCGGGTGCGCGACGAAGCCGAGCAGCAGGGCCTGTCGACCGGCTCGGCCAAGGACGCCGCGCACGGCATCGCCCGGGATCTCGGCGACACCGCCAGCGACCTCGGCGACAAGGTCGCGGCGCTCGCCGGGGCCGTGAAGGAGAGCACCAAGCAGGAGCTCGACAGCGCCAAGGAGAAGCTCGCCGGCGACACCGGCAAGGCCGAGGGCAACAAGGCCACCGCCGGGGGCTCCGGCGAGAGCCGCCAGGGCATGTCGGAGAAGCGGACCGCCGCCGCAAGCTCGGGCACCATGTCACCGGGCAGCACGTCGCCCGGCACCACGTCGCCCGGCACCTCGCCGTCCGGCACCACGTCGTCCGGCACCACGTCGTCCGGCACCACGCCGTCGAGCTCGCCATCTCCGGCCTCCTCGGCCTCGCCCGCCATGGCCGGAACGGGCGCCTCTCCGGCCACCGGACCGGCGGGCGGCCGCCCGGCCCAGACCGGCAAGTCGCGCACCAGCTGACCCGCGCAAAACCCCACCGGCCGGCGCCTGCG
>NZ_NPEX01000729.1 GCF_003258865.1 Rhodoplanes roseus
CCAACGACGAGAGCGGCATTTCCGAGGACCCGGACGTGCGCTTTGCGGTCGCCAAGAAGATCGTGGAGCGGGCGCAGGATTTCGGCATCAAGCCGGAAGACATCGTCGTCGATCCGCTGGTGATGCCGATCGGCGCCATGGCGACCGCCGGCCTGCAGGTGTTCTCGCTGGTGCGCCGGCTGCGTGAGGAGCTGAAGGTCAACACCACCTGCGGCGCCTCCAACGTCTCCTTCGGCCTGCCGCATCGGCACGGCATCAACGCCGCCTTCCTGCCGATGGCGATCGCGTC
>NZ_NPEX01000730.1 GCF_003258865.1 Rhodoplanes roseus
GCTCGCCATCGTGACCGCGCTCTCGCCCGGCTCGCAGGGCAGCGCGGCTTTCACCGACGGGCTCTCGTTCAAAAGCGCCGCACCCGCCGAAATCGCCAGAAGCGCGGAGAAGGACGCGACGATAGCGGTGACGGAAACGCGCGCGCTCATGACGAATGCCCCACGCGCCGAAGAAGTGCAGCCGTTGCGAGACCGAGGCATACGCAGGCGGCGATGAGGCCGAGGACATAATAGATGATGTTGAGCGACATCCATCCTGCCGCGACGAGGCGGATATTCTGAAAGGAGA
>NZ_NPEX01000731.1 GCF_003258865.1 Rhodoplanes roseus
GCTCGATATCCCCGTGCACGTCGATGCGGCAAGCGGCGGCTTCCTCGCCCCCTTCATGGTGCCGGGCCTCGCCTGGGACTTCCGCCTTGCACGCGTGAAATCGATCAACGCCTCCGGCCATAAATTCGGGCTCTCCCCGCTCGGCGTCGGCTGGGCTCTGTGGCGCACGGCAGAAGACCTGCCGGAAGATCTCGTCTTCCGGGTCAACTATCTCGGCGGCGATATGCCCACCTTCGCCCTCAACTTCTCCAGGCCCGGCGGTGAGGTCATCTGCCAGTATTACAATTTC
>NZ_NPEX01000732.1 GCF_003258865.1 Rhodoplanes roseus
ATTCATGCTCATGAAGCCCGAGAGCTGCAGGAAGCCCGGATAAACGGCGCGCATGAAACCCGGATGCGGGAAAGGCACGTTCATGATGACGTGGCGCCGGAACCAGTCGACGCTCTTGCCGTCGGCAAACATGTTGACCGCGGTCGGATTGCGCCGCGTGTCGATCGGCCCGCCCATCAGCGTCATGGAGGCGGCCTGACAGGGGTCGTCGTCTTCCGCCATCACGGCGGCGGCGGCAAGGACCGGGACGGAAGGCTGGCAAACCGCCATGACATGCGTGCCGGAGCCC
>NZ_NPEX01000733.1 GCF_003258865.1 Rhodoplanes roseus
GCAGGCCCCGAGCGAAGCGCCGATCGAGGCAATGAGGAGACTGGCGGCGACGATGCGCAGCCCGGGCTTGGTAGCGTCAGAGAAAGTCATGCATCCACACGGAGCAAAAGGGCACGGGCTGCCTCCTTATCGAAGATCAGGCCGACTGCAAAGCCGCATGCACACCGCAATCGCAAATGTCGGCCGGCTGCGATGGGCACAGCACGCAAAAATGGCCGACATGTGGTGATGGCTAAGAACGGTCGGGAGCGAAGGCGGGAGCGAAATAGCCGGGCAGGCCTTCCGCCT
>NZ_NPEX01000734.1 GCF_003258865.1 Rhodoplanes roseus
AGTTCGCCGGCCCGGATGGCGCAATCGACCCCCTCACGCACGAGATCGACAAGTCGGTCGCTTTGTCCAAGATGAATGTCGATCAGCGGATAGCGCGCAAGAAAGTCCGGAAGGCCTGGCAGGATGAAGGTCCGCGTGAGCCTTGGATGGGAATCGATGCGGAGCACACCGCGCGGCTTGGCATCGCGTAGGAGCCCCTCGGCCTCTTCGATGTCCGCCAGAATGGCAAGACAGCGGCGGTAGTAATCCTCTCCATCGAGCGTCGGCGCGACATGGCGTGTGCTGCGT
>NZ_NPEX01000735.1 GCF_003258865.1 Rhodoplanes roseus
GGACTCGAGCGGCAGGATTATCGCCTGAGACATCCCATTATGGTTTCGGAGGAGGCTGAGACGCTCGATATCCCGATCGGGATGCGTGGCGGGCATTTGTCGCCTGAGATCAAGGATGCGATTTACGATTACGCTCTCGGCTATCGTGACACAGGCATCGGTTCGGTGACCGTTCAGGTGCCGAGCGGCTCCGGCAATGACATCGCAGCCGCGGCGGCCTCGCGCGCCATCCGAGCAGCCGTCTTGGGGGCGGGGGTTGAGCCGGAACTCGTGCGCGTTGCGCCCTAT
>NZ_NPEX01000736.1 GCF_003258865.1 Rhodoplanes roseus
GGACGGCAAGTATTTCGGCTTCGAGCAATACGGCGTCGAGGACGGCACCGGCTTTCCCTATTCCGATATCTTCCTCATCGACGTGGAAAAGGACGTCTGGGTGAAGGGAACGCCCATCCAGCAGCTCGTGCGCCGCGCCGGCACCGACCTGGAAAAGGTGCGCGAGGCCTCGCGTCTGCGCGCCGAACCGTTCCTCTGGCGGCTGAACGTCGGCACCAAGGGCAACCACGTGCTCGCCGACCCGTCGGAAACGGCCGAGGCCGCCGCCCGCTTCGTGCCGCTGACGGT
>NZ_NPEX01000737.1 GCF_003258865.1 Rhodoplanes roseus
GCTCGGCCTCGCCACCATCCTCGTGGCCGCCATGGCGACTTACGCGCTGAAACAGAGCGCGGAGCGGACCGTCGACCTGGAACGGCTCGCGGAAGCTGCAATCAACGGCCAGAGGATGAACCGGCTGATCACCGCGGTCGTGATGGATTCGCGCGGGATCTACTCCGCCGACGACGACGCAGCGGTGGCGACCTTCGGTCAGGCAATCACTCAAAGTCTCACCGATCTCGACGTCCTGCTCGCCGAAACGCGCCCGCTTCTCCTCGACCCGCAGAGTCTCGAACAACT
>NZ_NPEX01000738.1 GCF_003258865.1 Rhodoplanes roseus
TCTACAAATCTGACGTTTTGCTTGATATCGAGCAGACAGAAGCTGTGCTGGACAGGTTCGATAGGGTCCCCGCTCAAGCAAAGCGGGCGTTTGCAGCATTCCTCGTCTTGCGGACGCGGTAAGCTGACCTGCCCATCCACCGCGCAAATCACACCGGACAACCGCACCGGCTTTCGCCGGTGCAGGCGTCTGCACCCGCCCCCTCACCGCGGCGCGAGGCGGATCGCTCCATCGAGGCGGATCGATTCGCCGTTCATATAATCGTTCTCGCAGATGAACTTCACGACA
>NZ_NPEX01000073.1:0-24194 GCF_003258865.1 Rhodoplanes roseus
CAGGGTGGCGGAGAGAGTCGAGGCCAGAAGAGCGTCGACGCCACCGGTATCGATGGTGGTCTAGCAGTCCGCCGCCGGCAGGGTGATTCGCCCGGCGCCAGTCATGCTCCGTGCGTCCCCGGGAGGGGTGGGACTCTGGTCGTCCGCTGCTTCGGGAGGATGTGGGCCGGCGTGGTGGGCGCGACAGGGATCGAACCTGTGACCCCTACCATGTCAAGGTAGTGCTCTTCCGCTGAGCTACGCGCCCGCCGTTCGCGACGGTTCCGGAACCGGAGTTCCGGCTGGACCCGAGGGTCCGCGGGACCGAGGTCCCGGGTCGGGGACCGTGCGGCCCCGACGTGACGGTTCCTATATCGGCTCGTTCGGGCCGGGGCAAGCGTCGAGGCGAGGTCCGGGCGCGTGCCGGGGCGTGCCGCGGGGCGGCCATGCCGGTGGCCCGGGCGAACGGGCCGAACGGCGCCTCAGGCGGCCGCCAGCATCTTCTGCACCTCGTTCACCAGCTCGCGCAGGTGGAACGGCTTGGACAGCACCTTGGCGTGCTTGGGCGCGGCCGAATCGGGATTGAGCGCAACCGCCGCGAAGCCGGTGATGAACATGATCTTGATGTCGGGATCGAGCTCGGAGGCCCGGCGGGCCAGCTCGATGCCGTCCATCTCGGGCATCACGATGTCGGTCAGGAGGAGCTGGAACGGCTCTTCCCGCAGCCGGTGATAGGCCGACAGGCCGTTGTCGTACGAGGTGACCTCGTAGCCGGCGTTCTGCAGCGCCTTCACCAGGAATCGCCGCATGTCGTTGTCGTCCTCGGCCAGCAGAATCCTCGACATACTGGACATACCTGCACCCGGCTCGTCGTCCGCACGGCGCGGAGCCGCGCTCCGACCGTGTCCCCGTCCCTTGTTCAACATTCCATAAGCCGGAGACCTGGTAAACACGAAGTGAAGCCACGGTCGATCTTGGCAGAGAGTGTCACATCATGGACAATGACAGTTCTCCGACCGCCGCTTCGCTCGGCCCGGCCGGTCGCACGGGGCCGAATCACGGCCCATCCTCGTTCCGGGCCTGCGCGCCGCGGCGGTGCTCCGCGGTCCGTGGTTCAGATCAGTCCATGCCAACCGGAGCCGCATGACCGATTCGTTCGACGAGCTCGATCCTCCGTTCGACGTGCTGGAACCCGCGACCGTGCTCGGGCCGCTGGTGTTCAACTCGCCGCACAGCGGCTCGGTCTACCCACAGAGCTTCCTGGAGCAGACGCGGCTCGACCTCGTCACGCTGCGGCGCTCGGAGGACACCTTCGTCGACGAGCTGTTCGCCAGCGTGGTCGAGCGCGGCTACCCGCTGATGCGGGCGTTCTTCCCGCGCTGCTATGTCGACGTGAACCGCGAGCCCTACGAGCTCGATCCGCGCATGTTCGACGGCCGGCTGCCGTCCTATGCCAACACCCGCTCGATGCGGGTCGCCGGCGGGCTCGGCACCGTGGCCCGGGTGGTCGGCGACGCGCAGGAGATCTACGGCCGGCGCCTTCCGGTGGACGACGCGCTCCGCCGCATCGAGACCCTCTACAAGCCCTACCACCGGACGCTCCGGCGGCTGCTCACCTGCACGCTGCGCGACTTCGGCTCGGCCCTGCTGATCGACTGCCACTCGATGCCGTCGAGCGCCGGCCCGCGCGACGAGCGGCCGCGCGGCGACGTGGTGCTGGGCGACCGCTACGGCACGAGCTGCTTCCCGATCGTTTCCGAGACGGTCGAGACGGCGCTGCGCGACCTCGGCTACACGGTCGGCCGCAACAAGCCCTATGCGGGCGGCTTCATCACCGAGCATTACGGCAGCCCGACCACCGGCCTGCACGTCCTGCAGTTCGAGATCAATCGGGCGTTGTACATGGACGAGCGGCGCCAGATTCGCGCGGCCGGCTTCGAGCGTGTCGCTGCCGACATCGCCGTCGTGGTCGACCGCCTGGCGGAGCTCCCGCTGGAGGAGCTCAAGCCCTGCCGCACTGCGGCCGAGTAGAAACGCGAGCACCTCTCGACTCAAGGTAAGTATAACAGTCGCCCGCTCACGGCATAATTGTCGGGAGCAGTGGCTGCATCTAAAGTTAATCAATCATAACGCGAAAGCCGTCTTCCCAGCATCCGGGCCAGGGTTGTCCAAGCATTCACGGCAACCGAATGAAGTCTAGACACAAAAAAAGAGGCCGCCGGCGTGTGCCAGCGGCCCAAGTCTAGGGAGGAAACGCCCAAGGAGGGCGGCGGTAACACGAGTAAACGCGCTACCGCACCGCCGAAATATGTCATCGCGTCGCACAAAATGCAAGCCGAGCAAGGCATGGCCGGTCCGCGCCGAGCGTGTTCCTTGGCAGCAGTTGCCAAAACGCCATAGACTAATGGAGGGGGTCGCGCACTGCCCGATAAACCAGCATGCCTGCGACGCAGAACACAAATTGTGCAAGGAAAACCGCGCGATACGCGTCCAGCGGGTGGTGGCCGGCGGGGGAATCGAAAAGATTGATGATTAGTCCCCCGAGTAGCTGCGACAGAAAGCCGCCCCCCATCGTCCCCATGTTCATCAGGGTCATGCCGCGGCCGATGAGGCGCTCGGGAAACAGGGCGCGCCCGTGGGCGATCACCACCGGCAGGAAGGCGGAGCAGAAGCCGAAGGCCGCCAGCCAGGCCCACAGGCCGAGCGGCGGCAGCGTGCCGGCCCCCGCCAGGAGCAGCAGCAGCGCCGCCGTGGCGCTGGCGCCGGTGAGGGTGGCGGTCCGGTAGCCGCCGAACAACCGGTCGGCGCCGCCCCAGACGATCATGCCGAACGCCTGGGTGAGTGCCGGGATGAACAGCAGCGATCCGCGGGCGGTGAGGTCGTGGCCATAGGCATGGGTGAGGTAGGGGCCGCCCCACAGGCCGACCACCAGCGCGTAGCTCGAATAGGCGGTCAGGTTCATCACGAAGAGACGCGGCACGCCGGGCTGCCGCCACACCTCGACGACCCCGCGCAGGCCGTCCGCCACGGTCTCGCGCCCGGCCCGGGGAGCGGCGGGCGGCGCCCGCATCAGCACGGCGACCAGGACCCCGACCAGGCCCATCGCGGCCGCCGTCGCGACGAAGGTGGCGCGCCAGCCGGCCGCCGCGGTCGCGAAGGCGAGCGGCGCGGTGGCGAGCAGCGAGCCGAGGGTGCCGACGCCGAGCTGCAGGCCGGCCAGCGCGGCGAACCGCTCCGGCGCAAAGCTGCGGGCGTAGAAGGCGAGCGGCGCCATCAGGTAGCACGAGGTGCCGATGCCCATCAGGGCGCGTGCCGCCAGCATCTCGGCGGCATCGGTCGCGGCGGCGAACTGCAGGGTGCTGCCGACCACCAGGACGGCGCAGACCAGCATGATGCGCTTCGGCCCGTAGCGGTCGATCGCCACCCCGAGCGGAATCTGTGCGGCCACGAAGACGAAGAAGAACACGCTGGAGATCAGCGCGACGTCGGCGGCCGTCAGGCCGATCTCGACCGTCAGGGTCGGCGCCAGCACGGCGATGCCGTTGCGCAGGAACTGGCTCACCGCATAGGCGGCGCCGAGCGTCGCGACCAGCGCGGTCATGCGGAGGGTCCGGCCGCCGGCCGGGCCGGCCGACGGCGTCTCGGGTTGGGTCATGTGAAAGCCCCGGCGGAGCCGCCCGCGGCCCCGGACCCTGGGTGGCACGCGGGCGACCGGCCAGCAAGCTCCGCGGTCCGCCGGGCGGCGGCTCGGCGGGGCGAGACGAACGGGTTGCCCGGCGGCGCGACCTCTTATAGGCCATCCTGGCCCGCCGTTACCGGCCGACCGCCGGCGGCGCGCCGACTGTTTCGAAGGCATTGCGGCCGGCCGGGCGCCGGCGAGACCATGGCGGACGACGTGATCTCACTGACACCATTTTCAAAGCGGGCCGCGCCATCGCCCCGCCGGGGCGAGGGGCCATCATGACGGCAATCGATTTTTCGGCGTTCATCGACAAGCTCGCGACCGTGTCGGGAGAGGCGATCCTGCCGTTCTTCCGCACCTCGCTGACCATCGACGACAAGAGCACGGGCGGCGCCTTCGATCCGGTGACGGCCGCCGACCGCGCCGCCGAGCTCGCCATGCGGGCGCTGATCCGCGACATGTTTCCGGGCCACGGCATCGTCGGCGAGGAGTTCGGCGCCGACCGGCCCGACGCCGAATACGTCTGGGTGCTGGACCCGATCGACGGCACCAAGTCCTTCATCTCCGGCATGCCGGCCTGGGGCACGCTGATCGCGCTGACCCGCAAGGGCCGCCCGGTCTTCGGAATGATGCACCAGCCGTATTACGGCGAGCGCTTCTCGGGCGACGGCGAGGCGGCGCAGTATCGCGGTCCGCGCGCCGAGCGCACCCTGATGGTGCGGCCCTGCGAGAGCCTCGACCGCGCCGTGCTGTTCACCACCAGCCCACGGCTGATGAACGCCGCCGACCGGGCCGCCTTCGGCCGGGTCGAGGAGACGGTGCGGCTGTCGCGCTACGGCGGCGACTGCTACGCCTACTGCATGCTGGCGGCCGGCCATATCGACCTCGTCGTCGAGACCGAGCTGAAGCCCTACGACGTCGCCGCCCTGATCCCGATCGTCGCCGGCGCCGGCGGCATCATGACCACCTGGGAGGGCGAGCCGGCCGAGACGGGCGGCCGCATCGTCGCCGCCGGCGACCGCCGCGTCCACGCCGCCGCCCTGAAGATCTTGCAGGCGGGGTAGCGGAGCGGGCGGGCGCCCAGGCTTGTGGCGCCCAGGCTTGTGGCGCCCAGGTCCGGGGTCGATCGAGGTCGCGGTGCGCCGCCGTCACTTGCCGATGAAGGCCGCGAGCTCGTCCGGCGTGCCCATCGGAAAGGCTCTTTTCAGATGGTCGAGGAACGCCGACACCCGGGCGCTGAGCAGCCGCCGGGACGGATAGAGCGTCCACACCGTGATGTCGGGTGCGTCGATGTCGCCCCAGTGGACCAGCGTGCCGTCGGCGAGGTCGTGGCTGACCAGTGACAGCGGGAGGCGGGCGGCGCCGACTCCCGCCCGCACCGCGTCCCGCACCATGACGAGCGACGAGAGCGCGAGGACCGGCGCGACCGCGATGGTCGACCGGCCGGCCGGGACCTTCACGGCCCAGGTCTGTCGATCGCCGGGCGACCGCACAACCGCTGGCGCGACGGCCTCTCCGACCGGGCGAGCGAGGGCCGGGCTCGCCACCGCCAACAGCCGGTCGCGCAGGAAGGCGCGTCCGACCAGGCTGTCGTCGGGGTCCGGGTCGACCCGGATCACCAGGTCGAAGCCCTCCTCGATCATGTCGACGGCCCGGTCTTCCGTCGTGATCTCGAGCCGCACCTCCGGATAGGCCAACGCGAAGCCGGCGGCGATCTTGCCCATCGCGGTTTGCGAGAACAGCAGGGGAGCGCTGATCCGCAACCGGCCGCGTGGCCGCTCGCCGCCGGAGGCGATCGCCGCCGCCGCGTCCTCCAGCTCGGCGAGCAGCCGGCCCGCTCGTTCGGACAGCGCACGGCCTTCCTCGGTGAGCTTCAGGGTCCGCGTGCCGCGCTCGAACAGGCGCAGGTCGAGGGCCGCCTCCAGCTCTGCGACGCGGCGGGACAGCGTCGCCTTGGGGCGTCCCGCCGCCCGCGCCGCGCGTCCGAACCCGCCGTGCCGGGCGACCAGGGTGAAATCAGCGAGAGCCAGCAGGTCCATTGTTCCACCAGTGAGACAGTAAGTCTAAATATAACGGCTATCGGCACGAATTTGGATCGCTAATTTTCGGGATGTCTTCTGACCCCAACCCGGAGTGATCCCCATGACCATCCTCGTCACCGGTGCCACCGGCCGCGTCGGCCGCCATGTCGTCCATGAGCTCGTGCAGCGTGGCGCCAGCGTGCGCGCCCTCGTCCGCAATCCCGCCCAGGCCCGTGTCCCGGCCGGCGTCGAGGTCGTGCGCGGCGACCTCCTGGACATCGATTCGCTGCGCGCCGCGTTCGACGGCGTGAGCACGTTCTTCCTGCTCAACGCGGTCGCGGCGGACGAATTCACTCAGGCGCTGGTGGCCCTCAACATCGCTCGCGAGGCCGGCGTCGAGCGGGTCGTCTATCAGTCGGTGCTCCACAGCGACCGCTTCGTCGACGTGCCGCACTTCGCCGTGAAGGCCGGCGGCGAGCGGATGCTGGAGCAGATGGGGTTCGGCGCGACGATCCTGCGTCCGGCCTACTTCATCGACAACGACCTGATGATCAAGGACGTGGTCGCGACTCACGGCGTCTATCCCATGCCGCTCGGCAGCAAGGGCATCGCCATGGTCGACGCTCGCGACATCGCCGAGGTCGCGGCGATCGAGCTGATCCGTCGCGAGCGGGCGCCCGGCAAGCTGCCGTTCGACACCATCGACCTGGTCGGCCCCGAGACGCTGACCGGCGCGGACGTCGCAGCGATCTGGTCGGAGGTCCTGGGGCGCCCGGTCGCCTATGGCGGCGACGACCCCACCCCGTTCGAGCGGACCCTGGCGACCTTCATGCCGAAGTGGATGGCCTACGAGATGCGCCTGATGGCGACGCGGTATGTCAGCGACGGCATGGTTCCGACGGCCGGCACCGTTCGGCGTCTGACGGACCTTCTCGGTCGTCCGCTGCACACCTATCGCGCGTTCGCGACGGCGGTGGCCGCCGCGGCTTGAGAGCGACGGCGGATCGCCGCGCCGACGAGGCCTCGGGTCGAGCCACGGCCGGCCCGAGGTCTCGTCGGCTCGCCGTCACCCGTACAGCGGCGTGCCGGGAACGAAGGCGTCGAAGGCGGCCCAGAACAGCTTTCGGATCTGGTCCTGCTCCATCAGCAGGTCGTGCATGGCGCCCGGGATCACCAGGTGCGAGCCGGCCCGCAGATGGGTGCCGAAGCGCTCGATCGCCTCGGCCGAGACGATCTCGTCGCGGCCGCCGGCGACCAGCAGCATCGGCTGGCGCAGCCGCGCCGCGTAGTGCGGCCGCTGCATCGCCGCCATGGTGCGATAGGCGGCATCGGCCCAGGCCACCGTCGGGGCCGCCACGGCGAGGGCCGGCTCCGCCTCGATCACGGCGGCCGTGCGGGCGTGGCGGATCGGGTCGGAGGTCAGCGGATTGTCGGCGAAGGGCTGGAAGGCGGCGACGCGGCCGCTGCCGCCCGGAACCGTGAGACGGCCGAGCCCGAGCAGCCGCAGCGTGCGGGCGACCGGCGCGGCGGCGCCGAACAGCGGCTGGTGCGCCAGCCCGATCATCGGGCTCGCCAGCACCATGCGGTCGAACCAGCGATGCCCGCGCGCCGCCGATTCGATCAGCACGGTGGCGCCCATGCCGTGGCCGAGCGCGAAGAACGGCGGCGGGCAGTCGGGCAGCACCACCTCCTTCACGAAGGTCTCGAGGTCGATCAGATAGTCGGAGAAGCGGCGCGCATGGCCCTTGCGGCTGTCGCGCACCGCCCTGGCCGACAGGCCCTGACCGCGAAAGTCGATGGTCGCCACGGCAAACCCGCGATCGCGCAGGTCGCGCGCCACCTCGAAATACTTCTCGATGAACTCGGCGCGGCCCTGGAACAGGCAGACCGTGCCCCTGCGGCCCGGCGGCGGCGCGAAGCGCGCATAACGTAGCGTCACGCCGTCTGGCGTCTCGATGCTGCCGACCGATGTGTCGCTGGGCGCCGGATTGGCCGGAATGGAGACGAGGTTCATCGCGAGGCTTTCACCGCGTGGGCGTTCACCGCGGAAGGCGGGCCGCGCGCGGCGGACGGCCGCTTATAGCAGGACCGACCCGACGCTCAACCGCCGGCGCGACCGGTCGCGGCCGTACCCCGGTCCGGTGCGACAAGGTCGCCGCAGCCGCCGTCGAGACGTACGGGAGGGTCTTGAAGGTCGTTTTCAGGCTCCCATATCAGCTTTGGCGCCGGCCCTTCGGCGGCGCTCGAACGGGTCCGGCCAGCATGGCGGACCGTTTCGCGAAAGCTCATCGCTCTCAGGAGGATATGCTATGCGCACGACTTTCGACCTGACCCCGCTGTACCGCTCCACCGTCGGTTTCGACCGGCTGTTCTCGATGCTCGATCAGGCCACCGGCTTCGACGGCCAGGGCTCGTCCTATCCGCCCTACAACATCGAGCGGACCGGCGAGAACGCCTATCGCATCACCCTCGCGGTGGCGGGCTTCGCCGCCCAGGACCTCGCCATCGAGGCCAAGGAGAACACGCTGACGGTGCGCGGCGACAAGCAGGCGCCGAAGCAGGAGGAGAGGAAGGGCGACGTCCTGTATCAGGGCATCGCGGCGCGCGCCTTCGAGCGCGTCTTCCAGCTCGCCGACTTCGTCGAGGTCCGCGGGGCCTCGCTCGAGAACGGGCTCCTGCACATCGACCTCGTCCGGGAGATTCCCGAGAAGATGAAGCCGCGCCAGATCGCCATCGGCAACGTCCAGGCGACCGGCCAGGTGATCGAGTCCAAGGCCGCCTGAGGGCGTCCGCCTGACGGCGGCCGCGTGACGGCGACATCCTGACGACGGCCCGGCGGCCAGCCGGGCCCACCGACCGCGAGGAGCGCGCCCCAGAGTGCGCCTGGTCGCGAAACTGGAAGCGCCCCGCCCGGGGCGCTTTCTTTTTGAGCGGCGTGCATGATCGGCCGCTCGGCGGTGCAAGTGCTCTGCCCGGCCCGACGACGGCGTCGGGTGGCCTCCCTCCTGCGGGCTTCGGTCACGCGCCCGCCTGCCGCTGCGACATGGTGCTGCGCGCCCTCATCCGATTCCCCGCCGAGGCGTTGGCGACAGGAACGGACGATGGTCGCGGGAGCGACATTGCTGATCTGTCGGCGGCCTCTCTCCCCCCAAGTCTCGGACGAACACGAGGAGGAAGAGCGCATGAGCCGCACCACGCGAGCGTCGGCGGGACATTCGGCGGCGGGAGATTCGGCCGGGCAGGGAGCCTGGCGGTGGCTCTATCTGGCCTTCGCATCGCTGGCGGGCCTTCTGGGGCTCGCGATGGCGGTGCTCGGCGTTCGCCTCCTCCTCCTGGGCGGTACGGCTTATTACCTGGTGGCGGGCCTCCTGCTCCTCGGCGGCGGGCTCCTCCCATGGTGGCGGCGGGATCGGCTGGCGCTGCTTGCCTTCAGCGCCGCGGTTCTGGCGACGCTGGTCTGGTCCATGGTCGAGATCGGCGGCAAAGGCTGGCTGCCGGCCTGGGGATTCGACCTCGCCGCCCGTATCGGCCTCGTCGCGGGCCTGGTGGCCGCTGCGGTCGTGGCCTTCGTGTTCTGGAGGACGCCGCCGGGCAGCGGCTGGCGGCGCGGCGCGGTGGCCGGACTCGGAGCCGCGGTCGCGTCTCTCGCCGGCCTCGTGGCGGTCCACTGGGAGCGGGCCGAGGCGTCGGCGGCGGGTGCCGTGCCGGAGCAATCGCGTGCGACGGTGCCCCCGGGATTGGATGCAGGCGGCGAATGGGCCGCCTTCGGCGGCACCACGCTCGGCCGGCGCTACTCGACCCTGGCGCAGATCCACACCGGAAACGTGCGAGACCTGAAGGACGCCTGGACCTTCAGGAGCGGCGACGTCGGACCCAGCGAAGGCCGCGTCTTCTACTCGTCCCAGAACACGCCGATCAAGGCGGAGGACCTGCTCTACACCTGCAGCAGCAGCAACCAGGTCCATGCGCTGGATCCGGGGACCGGCGAGGTTCGCTGGCATTTCGATCCCCAGGTGCCGGTGCGCAGCATGGAATCGCTGTTCAGCGCCGCCTGCCGCGCCGTCGCCTATTTCGACGACGGCGATCCGGCCGGCCGACCCGAGAACGTCGCCCGGATGCCGAGCGTGCCCGGTGTCATGGCGGCCGTGCCGAGAGGCGGCAGCATGTGCCACCGCCGCGTGTTCGTCACCACACCGGACGGACGGCTGATCGCGCTGGACGCGGTCGCCGGGTTCGTGTGCCGCGGCTTCGGCGACAACGGCACCGTCGACCTCACCGAGGGCATGGGCCTGCGGCAGGCCGGCTTCGCCTCCAACACGTCGGGTGCGACGGTGGCGGGCGGGCTGCTCGTCCTCGGCCAGCAGGTCAGCGACAATCAGCGGCGTGACGCCCCGTCCGGGGTGGTGCGGGCCTACGACGCGCGCACCGGAGCGCTCCGCTGGGCCTGGGACGCGCTGCGTCCCGATCCCCAGGCGCCGCTCGCGCCCGGGGAAATTTTCCCGCGCGGCACCCCGAATGTCTGGAACGTCGTCTCGGCCGACGAGTCGCTGGGCCTCGCCTTTCTCGGCACCGGCAATCCGGGCGCCGACCACTGGGGCGGCAACCGCTCGCCCGAGGAGGACCGGTTCACGGCCGCCGTGGTGGCCGTCGACCTGGCGACCGGCGCCACGCGCTGGTCGTTCACCACGGTCTGGCACGATCTCTGGGACTACGACATCGGAGCCCAGCCGATGCTGGTCGACGTGTCCATCGACGGCACCACCCGGCGTGCGGTGCTGCAGGGCACCAAGGGTGGCGATCTGTTCCTGCTCGATGCGGCCACCGGAGAGCCGCTGCGACCGGTCGTCCATCGCGCGGTTCCGCAGGACGGCAGCCTGCCGGGCGAGCGCGTCGCCCCGACGCAGCCGCGGTCGGTCTTCTTCCCGAATCTGGGCGGTGTTCCCGGCCGGGACCCGGAGACCATCGACGGCCGCCACATCTGGGGCGTGACGCCGATCGACGCCGCCCTGTGCCGCATCGGCTTTCACCAGCGCCGATACGCCGGCAGCTTCACGCCGCCGACCGTCGACGCGAAGGGAATCGTGCTGCTGCCCGGCACGGTCGGCGGGATGAACTGGGGCGGGCTGGGATTCGATCCGGTCCGCCGGCTGGTCATCGCCAACTATTCCCGCCTACCCAACATCGTCGACATGACGCCCCGGGCCGGGGTCGAGGACCGGCCGGTCGGCTCCGGCGGCGCCCGGCCGGACCAGCCGATCGCGCCGCATTCCGGGACACCTTACGGCGTGAACCGGCCGATGTGGCTGTCCGGGCTCGATGTGCCGTGCCTCGCCCCGCCCTGGGGCTTCATCGCGGCGACCCATATCGACACCGGCGAGCTGGTCTGGTCGAAGCCGCTCGGCACCGGCTTCGACACGGGCCCGCTGGGCATTCCGACCCGCCTCAAGATCCCGATGGGCACGCCCAATCTCGGAGGACCGCTGGTGACGGCGGGCGGCCTGACCTTCATCGCCGCCGCCCAGGACGACTTTCTCCGCGCCTTCGAGACGGCGACGGGGCGGCTGCTCTGGCAGGCCCGTCTGCCGGCCGGCGGACAGGCGGGCGCCATGAGCTACGAGCACCAGGGCAGGCAGTACATCGCCATCACGGCGACGGGCCACGCCCGGTTCGAGACGACCCAGGGCGACTATCTGAAGGTGTTCGCGCTGGACGGCGCGACTGCCGACCTGACCGGTCTGCCGCCGCGTGAGCGCAGCACCGTTCGCGAGGCCGAGCGGGAGAACGAGGCGCCCTAGGATCGGACCGGGCGGACGCGATGGGCGCCTGCGGCGATCAGTTCAGCGGAGCGATCGGGACGTCGATGGCGCCGGGGGCGCGGGGCGGGATCCGGCGTCCCGGGGTCGAGCCGGTGGCCTCGCTGCGGCCCGGCTCGGCCGCGGGGCGCGCGGCCGGGGCCGGTGGGGTCTCGGCCGCAGGGGGCGTGCGACCCGGGCGGGCGTTCGGGATACTTCGTGGCGGCACCAGGCGCGGCTCGGCCCCGCGTCCGAAGATCCACGGCGGGATCGGCCGCCGCGGTGTCGCGACCGGTTTGGCGACCGGTTTCGAGGGCGCCGGGTTCGCTGCCGGTCTCGACGAGGCGGGTTTGGGCGGGGCGGTGCGTGCCTTGTCGGGGCTCTGGGCCGGTGTGCCGGCGCCGGACGGCTCCCCCGGCAGGGCGTCGACCCGGGCCGACAGGGCCGCGGCGCGATCCGGCCCGGCGAGGCCGGCCAGGAGCGTGAAACCGCCTGCCGCCAGGCAGAGCAGCGCGATCGGCGCCCGGCGTACGCGCACCCGCCCGTCCCGTGTTCCCCTGCTGTTCATGCCGGCCCCCTTGCCCGCCGCATTGGAGCCCCCAAATTCGGGCAGGGCTGGGGCGCCGCGCGCAACCGATCGGCGGTGCGGCCGGCGCTGTGAAAAGCCCAGCGACAGCGGTACTTCGCTGCTGGGTGCAGGCTCCCGTCCCCTGGCGCGCGCAATGAAGTTCGGGCAAAGTCCCCGAATCTGAAACGCGGTGCCTTGAATGCATGGCGAGAGTTTGGCATTGTTATTTAGGACAGCATTGCTGTCCCAGTTTACTGGATCGGTACTGACAGCTCCGGTTCGGGCCTTCGCGGGCCCGGCACATGGCGACTGCGGTCGCGCCGCCGGAGGGTGCCACATGGCGTCGCCCGGCCGCATGCCTGGCCGGTGACAACGAGCCCGTTGGTGTCGCAGCACGGAGGCGTGCGGCGGCGCAGCGGGCGCGCCCGCGTCGATTGCGCACGTTCACGGGAACGGGCGGGCCGGACGGGCGAGCGAGCGAGGGTTTGCACATGACCGCGATCAGGTCCGGCTCGAGTGTCGAGGACCAGCAGGCCACCCGGCCGCAGGCTGCGGATGCGGCGACGACGCTGCCCGCCGCCGCGCAGGCGCGCGGCCTCTATGATCCGGCTCTGGAGAAAGACTCCTGCGGCGTCGGCTTCATCGCCGACATCAAGGGCCGCAAGTCGCACCAGATCGTCGCCGACGCGCTGTCGATCCTGTGCAATCTGGAGCATCGCGGCGCCGTCGGGGCCGATCCGCGCGCCGGCGACGGCGCCGGCATCCTGGTCCAGATCCCGCACAAGTTCTTCGCCAAGAAGGCGGCGGAGCTCGGCTTCGCGCTGCCGGAGCCCGGCAAGTACGCGGTCGCGCAGGTGTTCCTGCCGCACGACGAGGACCGCCGCCAGGAGATCATGGACCTCATCGCCGCCCAGGCGCAGCGCGAGGGCATGACGATCCTGGGCTGGCGCGACGTGCCGAGCGACGACTCGAGCCTCGGCGAGTCGGTGAAGCCGACCGAGCCGTTCCACCGCCAGATCTTCATCGGCCAGGGCGACCGCCGGTTCGACGAGGACACGTTCGAGCGCCGCCTCTACATCGTGCGCAAGACCATCTCGAGCATGCTCTACGAGAAGCGCGGTCGGAACACCGCGCTCTATTATCCGGTGTCGTTCTCGTGCCGCACCGTGATCTACAAGGGCATGTTCCTGGCCGATCAGCTCGGCAGCTACTACCCTGATCTGTCCGATCCGGACTTCGAGAGCGCGCTCGCGCTGGTGCATCAGCGCTTCTCGACCAACACCTTCCCGACCTGGTCGCTGGCGCATCCGTACCGCTTCATCGCCCACAACGGCGAGATCAACACGCTGCGCGGCAACGTCAACTGGATGGCGGCCCGGCAGGCCTCGGTGCGCTCCGAGCTGTTCGGTGACGACATCGAGCGGCTGTGGCCGATCTCCTACGAGGGCCAGTCGGACACCGCCTGCTTCGACAACGCGCTCGAGTTCCTGTTCCAAGGCGGCTACTCGCTCGCCCATGCCGTGATGATGATGATTCCGGAGGCGTGGGCCGGCAACCCGCTGATGGACGAGCAGCGGCGCTCCTTCTACGAGTACAACGCCGCGCTGATGGAGCCGTGGGACGGCCCGGCCGCCATCGCCTTCACGGACGGCCGCCAGATCGGCGCGACGCTGGACCGCAACGGCCTGCGTCCGGCCCGCTACATCGTCACCCGCGACGACCGCATCCTGATGGCCTCCGAGATGGGCGTGCTGCCGATCCCGGAGAAGGACATCGTCGTCAAGTGGCGCCTGCAGCCCGGCAAGATGCTGCTGGTCGACCTCGTCGAGGGCCGACTGATCCCGGACGACGAGATCAAGGCCTCGCTCGCCGGCAAGAACCCCTACCGCGAGTGGCTCGACCGCACCCAGCTCGTGCTCGAGGATCTGCCGCCGGCGGCCAGCCGCCCGCTCGCCTCCAACCTGGCGCTGCTCGATCGCCAGCAGGCGTTCGGCTACTCGCAGGAGGACACCCGCATCCTGATGGCGCCGATGGCGTCGACCGGCGAGGAGCCGGTCGGCTCGATGGGCAACGACACGCCGATCTCGGCGCTGTCGGCCAAGTCGAAGCTGCTGTTCACCTACTTCAAGCAGAACTTCGCGCAGGTGACGAACCCGCCGATCGACCCGATCCGCGAGGAGCTCGTCATGAGCCTCGTGTCGATCATCGGGCCGCGCCCGAACCTGTTCGACCTCGAAGGCCTGTCGAAGGTGAAGCGGCTGGAGGCGCGCCAGCCGATCCTGACCAATCAGGATCTGGAGAAGATCCGCTCGATCGCCGAGATGGACGGGTCGGACTTCCGCTCGACCACGCTCGACACCACCTGGCTGGCGAGCGACGGCGCCGACGGGCTGCGCCCGGCCGTGGCGGCGCTGTGCGCCAAGGCCGAGCGCGCCGTGCGCGACGGCTTCACCATCATCATCCTGTCCGACCGCGCGGTCGGCGCCGACCGGATCCCGATCCCGTCGCTGCTCGCCTGCGCGGCCGTGCACCACCACTTGATCCGCCAGGGCCTGCGCACCTCGGTCGGCCTGGTGGTCGAGTCCGGTGAGCCGCGCGAGGTCCACCACTTCTGCTGCCTCGCCGGCTACGGCGCGGAAGCGATCAATCCTTATCTCGCCTTCGAGTCGCTGCTCGCCATGAAGGGCGAGCTGCCGAACAAGCTCGACGACAAGGAGATCGTGAAGCGCTACATCAAGTCGATCAACAAGGGCCTGCTGAAGGTGATGTCCAAGATGGGCATCTCCACCTACCAGTCCTATTGCGGCGCCCAGATCTTCGACGCGGTCGGCCTCAAGTCGGACTTCGTGCACGCCTACTTCACCGGCACGGCGACCCGCATCGAAGGCGTCGACATCGAGGAGATCGCCGAGGAGACGGTGCAGCGTCATCGCGACGCCTTCGGCGACGCGCCGGTCTATCGCAACGCGCTCGACGTCGGCGGCGAGTACGCCTACCGCACCCGCGGCGAGGAGCACGTGTGGACGGCCGCGACCGTGGCGGCGCTCCAGCACGCCGTGCGCGGCAACTCGCAGGACCGCTACCGCGCCTTCGCGTCGATGGTGAACGAGCAGTCCGAGCGGCTGCTGACCATCCGCGGCCTGTTCCGCATCAAGTCGGCGGAGGAGGACGGCCGCACCAAGGTGCCGCTCGACGAGGTCGAGTCGGCCGTCTCGATCGTCCGGCGCTTCGCCACCGGCGCCATGTCCTACGGCTCGATCTCGCGCGAGGCGCACACCACCCTCGCCATCGCCATGAACCGGATCGGCGGCAAGTCGAACACCGGCGAGGGCGGCGAGGAGGCGGACCGCTACAAGCCGATGCCGAACGGCGACTCGATGCGCTCCTCCATCAAGCAGGTCGCCTCGGGCCGCTTCGGCGTCACCACCGAGTATCTGGTCAACTCCGACGTCATGCAGATCAAGATGGCGCAGGGGGCGAAGCCCGGAGAGGGCGGCCAGCTCCCCGGCCACAAGGTCGACAAGACGATCGCCCGGGTGCGTCACTCGACGCCGGGCGTCGGCCTGATCTCGCCGCCGCCGCATCACGACATCTACTCGATCGAGGATCTGGCGCAGCTCATCTTCGACCTGAAGAACGTCAACCCGGCCGGCGACGTGTCGGTCAAGCTGGTCTCCGAGGTCGGCGTCGGCACGGTCGCGGCCGGCGTCTCCAAGGCGCGGGCCGACCACGTGACGATCTCGGGCTTCGAGGGCGGCACCGGCGCGGCGCCGCTCACCGCGGTCAAGCACGCCGGCAGCCCGTGGGAGATCGGCCTCGCCGAGACCCACCAGACGCTGGTCGCCAACCGGCTGCGCGGCCGCATCGCCGTGCAGGTCGACGGCGGCGTCCGCTCGGGCCGCGACGTGGTCGTGGGCGCGCTGCTCGGCGCCGACGAGTTCGGCTTCGCCACCGCGCCGCTGATCGCCGCCGGCTGCATCATGATGCGCAAGTGCCACCTCAACACCTGTCCGGTCGGCGTCGCCACCCAGGATCCGGTGCTGCGCGCCCGCTTCAAGGGCACGCCCGAGCACGTCATCAACTACTTCTTCTTCGTCGCCGAGGAAGTCCGCGAGCTGATGGCCGAGATGGGCTACCGCCGCTTCGAGGACATGGTCGGGCAGATGCAGATGCTGGACCAGCGCCGTCTGGTCGAGCACTCGAAGGCCAAGGGCCTCGACTTCTCGCGGCTGTTCATGAAGCCGATGGCGCCGGCGGGCGTCCACATCCGCAAGTCCGAGAACCAGGACCACGGCCTGCACAAGGTGCTGGACCGCAAGCTGATCGCCGAGGCCCAGCCGGCGCTCGACCGCGGTGCGCCGGTGCGCATCGTCGCCGAGATCCACAACACCGACCGCAGCGCCGGCGCGATGCTGTCCGGCGAGATCGCCAAGCGCTACGGCCATGCCGGCCTCCCGGACGACACGATCCACATCCGGCTCGTCGGCACGGCCGGGCAGAGCTTCGGTGCCTGGCTGGCGCATGGCGTCACGCTCGAGCTGGAGGGCGACGCCAACGACTATGTCGGCAAGGGCCTGTCGGGCGGGCGCATCATCGTGCGGCCGTCGACCGAGTCGAGCATCGTGCCGGAGGAGTCGATCATCGTCGGCAACACCGTGATGTACGGCGCCATCGCGGGCGAGTGCTACCTGCGCGGCGTCGCCGGCGAGCGCTTCGCGGTGCGCAACTCGGGCGCCATCGCGGTGGTCGAGGGCGCCGGCGATCACTGCTGCGAGTACATGACGGGCGGCATCATCGTCGTGCTCGGCACCACCGGGCGCAACTTCGCGGCCGGCATGTCGGGCGGCATCGCCTATGTGCTGGACGAGGACGGTACCTTCGAGAAACGCTGCAACATGGCGATGGTCGAGCTGCAGCCGCTGCCGGCCGAGGAGGCCGTCAACGCGCAGGTCTACGGTCAGTCCAAGGATCTCGAGACGGCCGGCCGGGTCGAGGTGCTGCGCGACATGACCCGCTGGGACGCCGAGCGGTTGCATCTGCTGATCACCCGGCACGCGCGCTTCGCGGGCTCGCGCCGGGCCCAGCAGATCCTCGACGGCTGGGCCGAGTACCTGCCCAAGTTCCGCAAGGTCATGCCGCTCGAATACAAGCGCGCGCTCGCCGAGCTCGCGAAGGAGCAGGAGGCCGCCATGCAGGCGGCCGAGTGAGGACGAGCAGGGTGATTGTTTCCTGGTCATTCCGGGGCGCCGCGCAGCGGCGAGCCCGGAATCCATACTCACAGACAGGGGTTATGGATTCCGGACAGCCGACCTTCGGTCGCCTTCCGGAATGGCGGGATCCTCGGACGGATTGAGAGAGCTCCAGGCGTGGACCGGGGGCGCGCGACCGGCCTGATGACCGGCTCTGCGGCAAGGATCGAGAAGAACGATGGGTAAGGTCACGGGTTTCCTGGAGTTCGAGCGCACCGACCGCACATACGCGCCGGTCGAGGAGCGCCTGCGCAATTATCGCGAGTTCGTGCTGCCGCTGCCGGAGGGCGACCTCAAGCAGCAGGCGGCGCGCTGCATGAACTGCGGCATCCCGTACTGTCACACCGGCTGTCCGGTGAACAACCAGATCCCGGACTGGAACGACCTCGTCTATCTGGACGACTGGAAGACGGCGGCGCTGAACCTCCACTCGACCAACAATTTCCCGGAGTTCACCGGCCGCGTCTGCCCGGCGCCGTGCGAGGAAGCCTGCACGCTCAACCTCGAGGACAACCCGGTCACCATCAAGACGATCGAATGCGCGATCGCCGACAAGGCGTTCGAGCAGGGCTGGCTGATCCCCGACGTGCCGGCCGTGAAGACCGGCCGCAGGGTCGCGGTGGTCGGCTCCGGCCCGGCCGGCCTCGCCTGCGCCCAGCAGCTCGCCCGCGCCGGCCACGACGTCCACGTCTTCGAGAAGTTCGCCAAGGCCGGCGGCCTGCTGCGCTACGGCATCCCGGACTTCAAGCTGGAGAAGCACCTGGTCGAGCGCCGCGTCGCCCAGATGGAGGCCGAGGGCGTCACCTTCCATTACGGCGCCCATGTCGGCGTCACCGTGAAGGCGCAGGAACTCGTCGACGGCTTCGACGCCGTCGTGCTGGCCGGCGGCTCCGAGAAGCCGCGCGACCTGCCGATTCCGGGCCGCGAGCTCGCCGGCGTGCATTTCGCCATGGACTTCCTGCCGCAGCAGAACCGGCGCAACGGCGACGAGGCGTTCGACGCCGCGCCGATCCTGGCGACCGGCAAGCACGTCGTCGTCATCGGCGGCGGCGACACCGGCTCCGATTGCATCGGCACCTCGGCCCGCCAGGGCGCCGCCTCGATCGTGCAGCTCGAGATTCTGCCGCGTCCGCCCGAAAAGGCCGACAAGCTGACCACCTGGCCGAACTGGCCGCTCAAGCTGCGCACCTCGTCGTCGCACCTGGAGGGTGCCGACCGCGAGTTCTCGGTGCTGACCGAGAAGTTCTCCGGCGAGAACGGGCAGGTGAAGACGCTGCATTGCGTCCGGGTCGACGACAAGATGAAGCCGATCCCGGGCTCCGCCTTCGAGCTGAAGGCCGAGCTGGTGCTGCTCGCCATGGGCTTCGTGCATCCGGTGAAGGACGGCATGCTGGCCGAGCTCGGCGTCTCGCTGGATCCGCGCGGCAATGTCGCGGCCGACACCGAGAGCTATCGCACCTCGGTCGACAAGGTGTTCACGGCCGGCGACATGCGGCGTGGCCAGTCGCTGGTCGTGTGGGCGATCCGCGAAGGCCGTCAGGCCGCCCGCGCCGTCGACGAGTATTTGATGGGCGTCTCGGCCCTGCCGCGGTAGGACGTTCCCGACCCTTGCGGATGCCGGCGCTTATCCGCAGTGTGTCCGGTCGGACGCCGATACGTCCGGCCCATGTTTCTGCAGCACGTCGATGAAGTAGCGGGTGGCCGGCGACAGATAGGCGTTGGCGCGGCAGCCGATGTCCATCGTCCTCTCCATGGTGGTCTGGACGTTCGGGATTTCGACGATTCCCCGATTGTCCCGACCCGAGCCGATGTTGAGCCGCGACACGAAGGCGAGCAGATCGGTCTCGACGAGAATCTTCGGCGCCGAGAGCAGCAGTCTGGTGGTGACGACCGCCTCCGGCGGCGGAAGGTCGGACTGGAGAAACACCTTTTCGAGCCATCGCCGCGTGGAGACGGAGGGCAGGGGCAGCACCCAGCCGTACTTGCTCATCTCCTTCAGGGTCGCCGTCTTGCGAGACAGCGGGTGACCGGATCGCCCGACGACCACGACCGTGTCCGCGAACAGCGGCGTCGTCGCGATTCCGTCGTTCGCGGTGGTCAGGCGGGCGGGGCTCACCGTGACGTCGAGGGCGCCGTTGCGTAGTGCGTCCTGCAGCACGACGTCGAGCGCGACATCGATCAGCAGGTGAATCTGCGGCGCCTGCTCGCGGAGAATTCTGCAGATCTTCGGGATCACGAACGAGGCGATCGAGCCGGCGCAGCCGACCCGCACGAGCCCGGCGACGCCTCGCCCGAGCTCCGAGACCTCGCGGCGGATGTCCTGAAGATCGTGCTCGACGACTCGCAGTCGCTCGGCCAGGCGCTGCCCGGCTTCGGTCAGCACGATGCCGCGTCCGGCGCGCTCGAACAGCCTGACCCGGTAGCCGTCCTCGAGCCGTGTGATGCATTTCGACAGCGCGGGCTGGGTGACGTGGAGCGCCTCGGCGGCCCGGCCGATGTGGCCGAGATCGGCGATCTTCAGGAAGTAGCGGAGATCGCGGAAATCGACACTCATGACCGGCAGGAATGATTGGATGAGGCTTTGCGAATAGACGCCGCTCACGGTGGTGTCAATATCCGGCGCGTCTCGAGTCGAACCGACCACGAAGCCATCCCGCCTCGGACGTCCGATTCAGTTCTCCGACCTCTGTCCTCTTCGACCGGCACGAGCGCCGGACCCTCTCGCTCGCGCACCGACCCCCGAACGGCAATGTACGACACGTGGCGTGGTGCTCCCGCGAGGAGTGCGAGCGCGCCGAATCTCGGGAGTGACGAATGATCGCGCTTCTCGGTTATCTGATGATCGTCAGCTTCCTGTTGCTGGTGATCGGAAAGAAGGCGTCGGCCTTCGGCGGCCTGATCCTCGTCTCCGTCGTGTTCGGTCTCGCGGCCGCCTATCTGAGCGGTCACGACGCCTCGACGCTGATGACGTGGTTCCGCGACGGCCTCTTCTACACCTCCAAGAACGGCAAGGTGTCGCTCGGGACCATCAATCCGACCGTCATGATCCTGTTCGCGATCATGTATTTCAGCGTGATGATGAACGTCGGTCTGTTCGATCCGCTGTGCACGTTCCTGATCCGCAAGGCCAAGGGCGATCCGCTCAAGATCATCCTGGTGACGGCGGCGACCGCGACCGCCGTGACGCTCGACGGCGACGGCACCACGACCATCCTGATCATCACCGCGACCTTCGTGCCGCTCTACAAGCGCATGGGCATGAAGCTCTCCAACCTGGCGATGCTGATCATCCTTCCGACCGGCCTCGGCAACTGCCTGCCGTGGGGCGGGCCGCTGGCGCGCGCCGCGGCCGTTCTGAACGTCGAGGTGAACGAGCTGTTCGTTCAGATCCTGCCGATCCTCGGGGTCTCGATCCTCTACGTCTTCGGCATGGCCTGGATGATGGGCGTGCGAGAGCGCAAGCGGCTGGGCTTCGGCGCCGCCGGCACCCAGGCGATCGCGCCGGAGCAGATCGAGGAGATGGTCGCCGTCATCCTCGAGAACGACGAGGTGCTCAAGCGCCCGCGGCTCTTCCTCCTCAATCTGGCGCTCACGCTCACGGTGCTCGGCGTCCTGCTGATGGGCTGGGTCAGCGGCGCGCTCGCCTTCACGATCGGCACCGCCTTCGCGCTGGCCATCAACTACTCGGCGGCCGAGCAGCGCGAACGGATCGCGGCGAACGGCGGCGACGCGATCGCGGTCACCTCGATCATCATCGCGGCCGGGTTCTTCCTCGGTACGCTCAACGGCAGCGGCATGGCGGCGGCGATCGCGCAGACGCTGACCGAGCTCCTTCCCGAGTCGCTCGGCAGTCACGTCGCGATCATCTTCGCCTTCGTCGGCGCGATCGCCTGCTACGCTCTGCCGGTCGACGCCTACTACTTCGGAATCCTCCCGGTCGTCGCACCGATCGCCTACAAGTACGGCATCACCCCGACCGAGATCGGCATGGCGGCCTTCATGGGCCAGGCGATCCGCTACGGCAGCCCGACGGTTGCATGGCTGTTCCTGCTGATGGATCGGACCGAGATGTCGTTCAGCGAGTATCAGAAGACGTTCTTCCTCTACTCCATCCCGATGTTCTTCCTCTTCATCGTGACCGCGATCGCGACCGGCGTTCTGCCGGTGTGATCGATCGGCCCCGGCTGGGCGCGCCGGAGCGAGCTCAACGGAGTGCAAAAGGCATGACCACGTTAGGATTTCTGGGATTCGGCGAGGCGGCGTTCAACATCGCCGCCGGACTGAGAGAGGCCGGCCTCGAAGGAATCCGGGCCTACGACAAGGCCTGGAACGTCGAGGGACAAGCGAAGCTCGTCCTCGACCGCGCCGCCGGCGCGAAGGTCACTCTGGATCGGACCATGGAGGATCTGATCCGCAAGGTCGACGTCGTCGTCTGCTCGATCAGCGCCGACGCCGCGATCCCGGTCGCCGAGGCGAGCGTCCCCTTCCTGACCAAGTCTCAGATCTACGTCGATTTGAACTCGGCCGGGCCGGACACCAAGGTCGCGGTCGACAAGATCGTCTCGCCGCGGGCGACCTTCGTCGACGTCGCGGTGATGGGTGCGGTTCCGGGTAATCGTCACAAGGTGCCGATGCTGGCCGCCGGTGCGGGCGCACAGCCCCTTCGTGAGTTCCTCGCGCCCTACGGTGCGAACATCACGGTGCTCGACGGCCCGCCCGGCAAGGCCTCGGCGTCGAAGATGTTCCGCAGCATCTTCATGAAGGGTTTCATGATGCTGCTCCTGGAGACCGTGGTCGCGGGGCGGACCTTCGCGCTCGAGGACGACATCCTCACGTCGATCGGTAAATCGCTGAACGCCGAGGATTTCAACGCCTATGCGAGCGACATCCTGTGCCGCGGCGTGATTCATTCGGCGCGGCGCGAGCACGAGATGGACGAGGTGATCGCGACGCTGAAGAGCATCGACGTTGACGCCACCATGTCGGAGGCGACCAAGGCGAAGCTGAACTGGTGCACGCGCCACGAGCTGCGCGATCACTTCGGCGGAGTCGCACCGAAGGACTATCACGAGATCTTCGCCGCGCTTCAGGCCTAACGACAGAGGAACCAGCATCATGGCCAATCCAGGCTTCCGCATCTACACCAAGATCGACCGCCCCGACCGGGCGCTGGTCGAGAGCTTCCGCGGGCTTCCGGTCGCCAATATCGGCGACACGATCAACCGCTCGTTCATCTTCGACGCGCGGATCCGCAGGGTCAGCAAGGGCAGTCTGCTCGGCACCGCCTTCACGGTGAAGACGCGCGCCGGCGACAATCTCATGTTCCACAAGGCACTGCAGATGGCGCAGCCGGGCGACGTGGTGGTCGTCGACGCGCACGGCGACTGCACCACCGCGATCACGGGCGAGCTGATGATGCAGGACGCCGCCCGCAAGGGCCTCGCCGGCATCGTGATCGACGGCGCCATCCGCGACCTCGCTTCGCTGCGCGAGATGGAGCTGCCGATCTACGCGGCCGGTGTCACCCCGGCCGGCCCCTACAAGGACGGCCCCGGCGAGATCAACGTTCCGGTGTCGATCGGCAGCGTCGTCGTGCGGCCGGGCGACATCCTGGTCGGTGACGAGGACGGCATCGTCGTCGTCCGTCCGGGCGACGCCGCCGAGACTCTGGAGAAGGCGCGCAAGAAGCACGCCGCCGAGGAGGCGACCGTCAAGGCGATCGCGGCCGGCACCCGCGACATGGCGTGGATCGACAAGGAGCTCAAGGCGAAGGGCTGCGAGTTCATCGACGACGTCTGCCCCTGATCCGTCCGACGTGACGGCTCGGGCGCCGTCGAGGCGCCCGAGCGCCACAGCGATTCGTCACGAAAGGGAGTTTGCGATGAGACGAAACGATGTCGATCGGCGCACGCTGTTGCAGGCGGCGGCGGGCCTCGGCCTCGCGGCCGGTCTCGGCACCGGGCTCGGCACCGCACCGGCGCGGGCCGACGCGGTCCCCTTCTCGGCCGGCACCGAGCGTCCGAAGCTGGTGGCGCCGCCCGGCGCTTGCGACTGCCATCACCACATCTACGATACGCGCTTTCCTTACATTCCCGGCGCGACCCTCAAGCCGCCGCCGGCCACGGCGTCCGACTATCGGCTGCTGCAGAAGCGCCTCGGCACCACCCGCAACGTCGTCGTCACGCCGTCGACCTACGGCACCGACAACTCCTGCACGCTCGACGCGATCGCGCAGCTCGGCCCGGGGGCGCGCGGCGTCGCCGTGATCGGGCCAGACATCACCGATGCCGAGCTGAAGCGTCTCGACGCGGGCGGCATCCGTGGCGTCCGCTTCAACATCTCGCGCGGCGCGGCCGCCACCGTCGAGATGATGGAGCCGCTGTCGCGCCGCATCGCGCCACTCGGCTGGCACGTTCAGGTGCACATCGCCGGCAAGGAGCTGCCGAGCATCGCCGATGTGCTGAACAAGGTCGCCTCGCCGATCGTGTTCGATCACCTCGGGCGCATCCCGCAACCCGCCGGCCGCGACCATCCCGCCTTCGGCGTGATCGCCCGGCTGCTCGAGAAGGGCCGCACCTGGGTCAAGCTGTCGGAAGCCGATCGCGAGTCGAAGTCCGGACCGCCGCGCTACGAGGACACCGGCCGGTTGGTCGCGGCCTTCATCGCGCTCGCCCCCGAGCGGCTGGTGTGGGGAAGCGACTGGCCGCATCCGGCCGCCACCAACGGCGAGGTGCCGCTGGAGGACGACGCGGCGCTGCTCGACCTGATGCTCGACTGGGCGCCGGACGCGGCGCTGCGGCACCGCATCCTGGTCGACAACCCGGCCGTGCTCTACGGCTTCCCGAAGGCCTGAGGATCGCGGCGGCCGTCGTTCGGCGCCCACGAACGGCGGTCACCGTGAAC
>NZ_NPEX01000073.1:24204-24457 GCF_003258865.1 Rhodoplanes roseus
CCCGCCCGTTCGTTCGTTCGTGTCCGCGCGGCCCTGCGGCGACGCGGTGATCGACCTACCGTCCCCCGCCGAACAGGAACGGGAAGAAGGTCGGGCGCTGCGGCGCCTGGCGGTATTGCTGCTGCTGCTGTTGCGGCTGGCGGTAGGGCTGGCCGAACCAGCCGAACACCTGCTGCTGCTGCTGTTGCTGAGGCTGCTGCTGCACGCGGGCGACGCGCGGCTGGCTCGGGGCGGCCGGCCGGGCCGGGCCCGG
>NZ_NPEX01000739.1 GCF_003258865.1 Rhodoplanes roseus
GGTGGCAGGTGTAGCAGGTCACACCCGTCTGGGCGACGTGGTTCGTCCAGTCGGAATTGATGTGGCGCGTCATCTCAAGCATGCGACGCGACACGATCTTGGTGTATGGCCGCTCAGCGGCCAGGTCGTTTTCATCGTGGCAGTAGGCACAGCCCTGTTCCGGCGAAACCCACTCCGTGATCACGGTCATGACACGCAGGAACTGCTCTTCCGAAAGATCGCCGAGAACATGGACGTTCTCGTAGACTTCCGAAGCGCGGGGACCTTCAGCCGAAACCGCTGGGAACG
>NZ_NPEX01000740.1 GCF_003258865.1 Rhodoplanes roseus
CGCTCGGTCATTCCCCGTCTCTTCGACGGTGAATTGCCGGTCTTCAATCTCGGCACAAACGAGGGGGCGAGCTGCGCGCCCGAAATGCAAACGGCCGTCGCCGATGTCTGCGCGGCGTCGGATTTCCCGAGCATCGTCAACGGCCGCTTCAAGGGCGGCTGGATCACCCGCCATTACGGCCGCCCGGAAGAGCGTGTGCACGCGCTGCAGATGGAGATCGCCTGCCGCGGCTACATGGACGAAGACCCCGTCGCCTGGAACGAGGAAAAGGCCGAGGCCTTGCGGTCC
>NZ_NPEX01000741.1 GCF_003258865.1 Rhodoplanes roseus
ATCGACGCAGCAGCCGCTGAGCGAATGGCGGAAAGCCGGGAAAATAGCGATTTTCTGCCCGGGCCGCGGCTGCCGGAGACGATCGCCGTCACCAGCGATATGGCGCGCCTCGGCGACGCCGATTGCGTGCTTCTCGTCGTCCCGTCGCAAGCCACCCGGTCGCTGCTGACTGGAATCGGCGCAACGCTTTCTGAGGATGCCGTGGTTGTCGCCTGTGCCAAGGGCATCGAGCAGGAGACCGGCGCGCTTCAGGGTGAGATCGTGCGGGCGGCGCTGCCGGAACACCAG
>NZ_NPEX01000742.1 GCF_003258865.1 Rhodoplanes roseus
GCGCATGTCCTTACCTTCCAACCACGGCCGCAAAAGTTTCTCCGAGCGCGGGTCCGCCGCCACCAAGCGGTCACGTGTGGCCCGGTCGATCACAAAGGCAGCGTTGAGGCCCGTCTTGATGCCGTAGAGGGGCGCGCCGTACACTTCCTGAAGCGTTGGGTGGTTTCCCATGATCTTCGCACGAAGCTCGCGCAAGGCCGTTGACTCCAACTCCCACGAGCCCTCACCGAGCGCGCCCTGGGGATAGGGTAAGGCGCCCGCGTCGAAGGCACCACCGAACTCCGTATC
>NZ_NPEX01000743.1 GCF_003258865.1 Rhodoplanes roseus
CGCCGAAATCGAGGCAGGCAACGCCGAGCTGCGCCTCGTCCTCGACGAGGACCGAAAGCGCCGACGCATAGGGCGTCGCAACCACGGTCTCCACTTCCAGGTGGCAGCGGTTCACGGCGAGTTCGAGGTTCGTCAGCGGCGCTTCGTCGGCGGTGACGACATGCATGTCGACACCCAGCTCGTTGCCGAGCATGCCGCGCGGATCGGCGATCCCCCGATGCCCATCGAGCGCATAGCCGATCGGCAGCGAATGAACGACGACGCGCCCATCGGCGACGGAATTGGCAC
>NZ_NPEX01000744.1 GCF_003258865.1 Rhodoplanes roseus
TCTTGCGCGGCCACAACAATCCGGGCGGCGGCTTCATCGGCGGGCTGATCGCGGCCTCCGCCTTTGCCATCTACGGCATCGCCTATGGTGTGCCGCCGGTGCGCCGGGCTCTGCGCTTTCATCCGATGGGGATCGCCGGTTTCGGGCTCGTCGTGGCGACCCTTGCCGGGGTGCCGTCGCTGATCGGCGGCAAGCCGTTTTTGACGGCGCTGTGGGCCTATCCGAAGATTTTCGGCATGGAGGTCGCCATCTCCACCGCCACGTTCTTCGATATCGGCGTCTATCTC
>NZ_NPEX01000745.1 GCF_003258865.1 Rhodoplanes roseus
CTTTGGCTTCTCCGCCGGCTGGGAACACCGGCGTGATGCCTGAGCGCGTGCGCACGGGCGGCAGCGGGATGGCTCTTGCGATCTCTGTGGCCGGGGCGACGAGTGAGGCAAGCTGCGCAAGCGGCGTGCGGGCCAAAAGGCTGATGACCGGACGCTCTTTGGGAAAGACGAGATCCTTGAGCGCCGCCGCCGCATGCTGAGGTCTGACGGCAAGGATCACGACCGAACAGCGATCGATGACCGCCTGATTGTCCTCCGCGACCGTGACGCTTGCGTATTTCTGCTCA
>NZ_NPEX01000746.1 GCF_003258865.1 Rhodoplanes roseus
GAGCGCAGAGCGCGCCGCCGCGCTCAGGATCGGCGAACTCAGCCGCGTCTCGATCTCCGAGGCGGTGCGCATCAGGATGCGGCGGCGGAAAACGTCGAGAAGCACCTGTCCCACGATCGCACCCGCCGTGATCAACGTCAGCATGACGAGCGTATCGACGGAGCGGCTGGTGAGAACGCGGTCGGCGATCTGGAAAAGATAGATCGGCACGGCGAGAACGAGGACGTTCATTGCGATCGTAAAGACGAACACGACGAGCATGTTCATCTTCACTTTCGCCACCGTC
>NZ_NPEX01000747.1 GCF_003258865.1 Rhodoplanes roseus
GGTCAGTTCGCGAGCGGCACTTGCTCCGTTGATCCCGGCTCCGATGACAGCGACATCGCATTCAAGCCCGTCAAGGTTCGCAAGGGTGCTCGGCATATACTTCCCGGTTAGGCGACGTAGTGTCGCGACTATGTCGATAGCCTCGAAATGTTCAAAATTAAAAATATGCCGATGGTTATGCGCAAAAGGCATACCAAGATCGGATCGCTGCGACCGGCTCAGGACGGGACCTCGGCAAGCACTTTGTCCCGTTCCGTTTTTGCCAGCGCGAGCATGCGCTCGACCG
>NZ_NPEX01000748.1 GCF_003258865.1 Rhodoplanes roseus
GTCACTTGCCTGAAGCGGAGCTTACGGCGAACGAGACGGGAAGATGGGATCGGCGTGCTCTTACGCGGCCTCGACCACTTCGCCTTTGCGCACCGTGTAGGAGGGCTTGTACATCGTCACGAGCTCTTCCGCCGCGGTCGGATGCACGGCCATGGTGCGGTCGAAATCGGATTTCGTCACACCCATTTTGACGGAAACGCCCAAAAGCTGTGCCATCTCGCCGGCATCCGGGCCGAGCACGTGCGCGCCCAGGACCTTGTCGGTGTCGGCATCGACCACGAGCTTC
>NZ_NPEX01000074.1 GCF_003258865.1 Rhodoplanes roseus
GCGACGGCGGGCGCGCCGCGGGGCGCGCGACGATGCGGGAGATCGGCTGCGGCACGGCCGGGACGGAGCCAGGCGATCGACCTTGAAGCTGTTTCCACAAGAATATAGGATATCGACTATGCCGACCGACCTCCGAGAGCTGGACGCCGCGGTCGCGGGCGATGCGTCGCCGGCGCCGGTCGCGGCGCTGGGTGGGGCGTCGGGGGCCGAGATCCAGCGGCTGCTGGCCGACTTCGCGGCGCGGCGCGCCGGCGAAGGCCTGCGGGTGGCCGGCGTGATCGAGGAGACCGCCTGCGCCGACGGCGCCTGCGGCTCCCTGGTGCTGCGCGATCTCGCCGGCGCGGGTCGCATCCCCATCAGCCAGGATCTCGGGCCCGGCTCGACCGCCTGCAACCTCGATCCGGGCGGGCTGGCCGCCGCCTGCGGCCTCGTCCAGGCCGCCATCGCGGCCGGCGCCGACCTGGTGATCCTGTGCATCCCGGTCGGCCAGTGCGGCGCCGTCGCCGAGGAGATCGCGCCGCGCCTTTCGCCCGGCGCCATCGTGTCGGACGTCGGCTCCGTCAAGGCGGCGGTCGTCAAGGACGTGGCGCCGCACATCCCCGCGGGCGTGCATTTCGTCCCCGCCCACCCGGTCGCCGGCACCGAGAACTCGGGTCCCGACGCCGGCTTCGCCGAGCTGTTCATCAATCGCTGGTGCATCCTCACGCCGCCGGACGGCACCGACCCGGGCGCCACCGACAAGCTCGCCGCCTTCTGGAGCGCGATCGGCGCCAATGTCGAATCGATGTCGCCCGAGCACCACGACCTGGTGCTCGCCATCACCAGTCACCTGCCGCATCTGATCGCCTACACGATCGTCGGCACGGCCGACGAGCTCGGCCGCGTCACCCGCTCCGAGGTGCTGAAGTTCTCGGCCGGCGGCTTTCGCGACTTCACCCGGATCGCGGCGTCCGACCCGACCATGTGGCGCGACATCTTCCTCGCCAACAAGGACGCCGTGCTGGAGATGCTCGGCACCTTCGGCGAGGATCTGTCGAAGCTGACGCGCGCCATTCGACGGGGCGACGGCGACACGCTGTTCGAGCTGTTCACGCGGACCCGCGCGATCCGCCGCGGCATCGTCTCGATCGGCCAGGACTCCGACGCCCCCGACTTCGGCCGCCCGCACGACAAGCTGCCGCCGCTGCCGCGGCCCTACATGGCGGACGGGGAGTAGGCGGCGGCCCGCCCGGCCCTGCGCCGGCGCGCCGTCACCACGCGTACCGGACCGATGCCGTTCCCGCCAAGGTGCGGCTGTGGGCGGCGGCCTCGCCGTCGAACTTGGCCGCGACCGCGAAGCCGTTGGCGAAGCGTATCTCGGCGCCGGCCGAGACCAGGGCGAGGTCGCGCGCCGGCGTGGCGCCTTCGACGACGAATCCGGCACCGGGGAGCGCCTGGAACGTGACGGCGAGGGTGGGATCGCTCACCCAGTCGTGCGCCCAGGCGAGCTTGCCGCGCAACGCCAGCGCGGCGTCGGGCGTGACCGCCACCACGGTCTCCAGTCGCGTGCCGGCCTCGCTGCGCAGCGCCGTCGCGGTGCGGTTCCCGTAACCGAGGCCGAAGCCGCCGCCGCTCGGATCGCTCTCGCCGAAGCCGGGCATCACGAACGCCTGGGCCTGCACGGCGGCGTAGGGCGTGACGCCGACGCCGGCCCAACCGAGCCGCCAGCCGGCCTCGGCGCGGCCGCCCCAGCTCTGGGCCTCGTAGCGGCCGGTGAGCCGGCTGCCGCCGAACGCCCTGC
The DNA here is from genome assembly GCF_003258865.1 of Rhodoplanes roseus. Lineage (GTDB taxonomy): Bacteria > Pseudomonadota > Alphaproteobacteria > Rhizobiales > Xanthobacteraceae > Rhodoplanes > Rhodoplanes roseus. The sequence goes on from NZ_NPEX01000074.1 coordinate 1,781, forward strand.
GGTCGGTCGACACCCAGTGCTCCGCGAAGGCCAGCGAGGTCGCCAGATAGGCGGGGCCGGCCGTCGACGTGCCGTAGACGCCGGCCTGGAAGGCGTCGCTGCTGCCGCTCCCGAGCCCCTGGGCGAGGCTCCAGCTGGTGCCGCCGCCACCGAGCGCGAAGCCCAGCGTGGTGAACGGCGTCACCCGGTAGTCGCCGCCCGCCGCGAAGCCGGCCGCCCGGGCCGACAGATCGTGGCTGCCGACCAGGGCATCGCCGTCGATTCGGCCGGAGCCGCCATAGGCCGAGCCCCAGACGCTCCAGCGCGGTCCGGCCGATCCGGCCGGGGGTGCTTTCGCCAGGGCCTGGAAGGCGGCCGACGCGGGCGACGCCGGCGCGTCCGCGGCGGCGTAGCCGAGGGCGGTGCCGCTTTGGCCGACGACGCCAGGCCCGGACCGTCCGTCGACGAACGGGTCCGTCATCAGCCCCAGGAAGGCCGTCATCATCTGGAACGCGCCCTGCGGCGCGCCGGTCGCCGCCTCGCCGGAGAGCCGGGTCAGCGCATTGGCGAGGGGCTGGCCGGTGAGCCCTGCCACCGAGACGAAGCCGGGCGGCAGGGCGCCGCCCGCGTTGAAGTACCGGCTGAGCGAGGCCGCGACCGCCGCCTGGTTGCGCGACAGGCCGGTGGCGCTGTCCAGCCCGAGCATGAGATCGAGCGACACGCTGTTCGGCACCGAATAGTCCAGGACGGCGATGAAGCCGGCCGGAAGATTGCTGGTCGCCAGGCTGTCGAACGTGCCGCTGCGGCTGCCGGCGGACAGGATCGTGTAGCTCTTTCTCACGTAGCTGCCGGCGGCGAAATAGGCCTGCACGGTGCCGGCCAGCGTGGCCGTGCCGGTGACCGTGGCCTGCGACGCGGTGGTGGGGTCGAGCGCGACCTGATAGATCGCGCCGCTCTGGAGGGCGAGGTTTCCGGCGACCGTCATGGTGCTGCCGGGGGTCCCGGAGCCGGGTGCGAAGATGCCGCCGCTGTTCACCGTGACGCTGCCGGCCGTGCCGGTGCCGGCCAGCGTGCCGCCGGCGTTCACCGTGGTGGCCGAGCCCGTGATGGCGCCGCCGTTTCCGAGATACAGCAGCCCGCCGTCGATCGTGGTGGCGCCCGTGTAGGTGCTGGCGCCGGTGAGCATCTCGAAGCCTGCCGCGAGCGTCAGGCCCCCCGAGCCGGTGAGATCGCCGGCGAACGTGGAGGACGCGTTCGACAGCGTCAGGGTCTTGCCGCCGAGATCGACTGTGCTGCCGGCGACGCCGGACAGCGTCGTGACGGTGGCGCCGGCCGTGGTGGCGGAGATGTCGAAGGCGGCGCCGGCCGCGATGCCGACGCCGCTCGATGCCGCGATGCTGCCGGCCCCGCTGAGCGCCAGCGTTCCGCCCGAGACGATCGTGGCGCCCGTGTAGGTGTTGACGCCGGCGAGCGACAACGTGCCGGCGCCGGTCTTGGTCACGCTGCCGGTGCCGGAGAGGTCGGACGCGAACGTCACGGCGTTGCCGTTGGTGTCGAAGGTGCCGCCGTTCGGGCCGATCGCGCCGAGGCGCGACGAGATGTCGGTCGATGTCCCGGTCGCCCATTGCAGGCCGCCGCCGTCGAGCGTGATCGCGCCGGTGCCGAAATTGTTCGCCGCGCTGAAATTGATCAGGCCGCCGAGGACGAGAGTGCCGCCCGTGTAGGTGTTGGCGCCGGTCAGCGTCAGGATGCCCAGCCCCGCCTTGGTCAGCATGCCGTTGTTGATGATCGTGCCGGAGAGCGTCAGGTCGAAGCCGTTGGTGTCGACGACGCCGCCGAGCGCCAGCAGCGAGATCGTCTTCGCCGTGCTGAACGAGGCGTCGAGCTTCAGGGTGCCGCCGTTGAAATTGACGTACTGGTCGAAGCCGAGCGTCGTCAGCGCCGCGTCGCTGCCGGCCGATACGGCGCCGCCGGCGGCGACGATCAGATTGGGGCCGATCCAGCCGGTGCCTAAATTGGTGTTGTCATTGAACGGCGTGCTCACGGCGCCGATGATGGTGTTGGTCGCCGCGTCTACGACGTAGGCGCCATAGGCGCTGGACACATAGATCCGTGAGCCGTCCGGAGTGATCGAGACGCCGATGGAGCTGTGGGGGATCGTGACGGTCGTGACGACCGCATTGGTCGCCGCGTCGATGACATACAGCGTGTCGCCTTGGTCCGTCACGTAGACGCGCTTGCCGTCCGGGGACACGGCGATGGAACTGCCGGCAAAGCCGAGCGGAATGGTGGTCAGCACGGCCCGGGTCGCTGCGTCGATCACCCAGACGGCCGGGTTGGGGCCGTTGATCCCGTTCGCGACGTAGATCTTGCTGCCGTCCGGTGACACGGAGACGGCGGTCGGGGTATAGCCCACGGCAACCGTGCCGATGACCGTCCTGCTCGCCGCATCGACGACCGATAAGGTGCCGTCAGAGAAGTTGGTCACGTAGAGCGTGTTGCCGTCCGGCGAGACTGTGATCGCGAATGCGGAGGAGATCGGGATCGGCGACCCGACGACCTGGTTGGTGGCCGTGGAGATCACCGAGACCGAATTGTCGTTAAAGGAGGTCGTATAGACGTATCGACCGTCCTGACTGATCGTGATCCCCTTCGATTCGGTCCCGACCGCGACGGTGGTGACGATTGTTCCCGTCGCCACGTCGACGACCGTGACGGCGTTCGTCCCGTCGCTCCCCACATAGGCGTAGCGGCCGTCTGGCGAGAACACGGCGTTCCAGGGATAACTCCCGACCGTGATGGCCGAGCCGATGGTCGTGTTGGTCAGGGTGGAGAATACGATCACCTCGCCGGGGTTCGAGTTGATCGCATTCAGCATGCCGTAGGCGTCGATACCGGCGCGGGCCGGCGGCGCCATCGCGAGGCAGGCCAGCGGCACCATGACGAGCGCCAGCCGCCGCCGCGCGCGGCGCCGCACGTCGCCTTTGTCGAGCCCCGTGATCCGGAGGGGATGGCCGGCGTGGTCGAGGCAGGCTGGAAGACGTGGGGGTCGGGGGGCCACGGGGCAATCCTCTGCGCAATGTCGAGCAACGCAGCGTAACGAACCTGCAGAACGCGCGATGTGCCGAGCGTCTCAGGGAGGCATTCGGTCCGGGCTTGTTGCCGGCGGGACACATCGGCCGAACCCGCGGTTCGATCCGGCACCGTGACGACGCCGGTCGAACGACGAGGCGCCGTCGCGTCAGATTTCCGGACTGTTTCGCCCGTGATATGGTGAAACCACGAGCCGGCTGTGCGGCGGCGGATCTCGTGAACGGCCCGCGTGGCCCTTCATTGCCTTGACGAGAGTGCGCTTGGAAGACCCCCCGAAAGGCGAGCGTTTTCGCGGAGGAGCGGCACTCGCCGCGATGCGCGAGGCCACGGCCGAGCTTTGCGACGTGACGGAGCTGACGGCGGCGGACGCCTTCCAGTTCCGCTCGACGGTGAGGCCGGTCGGGACATCCCTGTTGCTCGATTCCGTCTCGACCGGCGTCAGCTATGTTCGCACGCCCACCCACATCGCCCGTGGCGACATCGACCACTATCTCGTTTCCCTCTGCCGCGAGGGCGAGATGCAGTTCGCCTCGGGACGCCGGCACGTGACGGTCCGGGCGGGCGACATCTGCCTCGTCGACATGGCCCAACCGAACCAGACGTGGTTGACGGAGGCGGACGGTGCACACTCTCGAATGTTGACCCTCGTCCTGCCGCGCGCGCTCCTGGCCCCCCGCCTCGCCAATCCGGATTCGACGACTGCCGCGTTGATGCGCCGGGGCGATGACCGGGCGCGGCTGCTGGCCAGCCAGATCACCGCCTGGTGGGACCGCGCCTTGCCGGTGGGCTCCGACGTGTCGGCCACGATCGAGGCGATGGCCGACATCGTCGCCGGGGCGGTCGGCAGCGCGGCGGCGGCGGCGGAGGTCGCCGGCCGGGCCGATCGCCATCTGCTCCTCGCGATGATCAAGCGCCACATCCAGGCGCGTCTCGAGACGGACGACGTGACCGCCGAGGCGATCTGTCGAGAGTTCCGTATCTCCCGCGCCAGCCTCTACCGCCTGTTCGAGGCCGAGGGGGGGCTGACGCATTACGTGCAGGAGCGGCGCCTCGATCGCGCGTTGCGGCTGCTGGTGACGCCGGAGACGCAGTACGGCCGCCTGATCGACCTCGCCCTCGACCTGCGGTTCAGCAGCGACTCCACCTTCGTGCGGGCGTTCCGGCGGCGATTTGGCATGACGCCGGGCGAGATCCGGGAGATCGCACGCGCTTGGCTGCGCGACGCCGGACCGGAGGCGAGGCCCGCCGATGTGCTCCGCGACGTCGGGCGCGCCTGAGCCTGCCCGACGCCCGGCGGATTCCCGATCATCCGCCCCCGTCGGCCAGGACCAAAGTATCCGCGGAGGTCCCGCCGGACTCGTGCTATTTCGCGGATGTCGGGTCGTGGCCGGCGAGCGGCACGACCCGCGGGAGAGATGCGAGATGACCGACGACCCCTCCGCGACCGAGACCCTTCGCCGCACCGATTTCTCCGATCTCGGCGAGCGCATCGAGGGCAAGGTGCGCGACATCTACGTGCAGCCGGACCGGCTGGTGTTGGTCACCACGGATCGCCACTCGTCGTTCGACCGCATCGTCGCCCACATCCCCGGCAAGGGCGAGGTGTTGAACCGCACCGCCGCCTTCTGGTGCGGCGAGACGCGCGACATCCTGCCGAATCACGTGATCGCGCTGCCGGACCCCAACGTCACGGTGGCCCGGCGCTGCACGCCGCTGAAGATCGAGATCGTGATGCGCGGCTACCTGACCGGCGTCACCTCGACGTCGATCTGGACGCACTACCAGGCCGGCCGGCGCGACTTCGGCTCCTTCGTGCTGCCCGACGGCATGCGCAAGAACGAGCGGCTGCCCGTGCCGGTCTTCACGCCCTCCACCAAGGAGGCGACGCACGACGAGACCATCACGCCGGCGCAGGTTCTCGAACGCGGACTGCTGCCGAAGGATCTGCTGGAGCAGGTCGAGGACACGGCCCAGAAGCTGTTCCGCCGCGGCCAGGAGATCGCCCGCGCACGCGGCCTGATCCTGGTCGACACCAAGTACGAGATGGGGCTCGACCGGAGCGGGCGCTTGACGCTCATCGACGAGATCCACACGCCGGATTCCTCGCGCTGGTGGATGGCCGGCAGCTACGAGGAGCGCTTCGCGGCCGGCCAGGAGCCGGAGTATTTCGACAAGGAGTTTCTGCGCCGCTGGTTCGTCGAGCACTGCGATCCCTACGCGGACGCGGTCATTCCGGAGGCGCCGCCCGAGCTGGTCGCCGAGCTCGCCGCGCGCTACCAGCAGATCTTTTCCCGCCTCACCGGGCTCACTTCGACGCCGCGTGACGACGGCCGGGGGCTGCTGGAGCGCATCCGCGACAATCTCGCGGCTTATCGAATCTGACACCGCCGGATCGGCTGCCCGTCGCTGGTCCCGTCAGTGCCCTCGTACCTCCGCGGTGCGGGCGTTAACGCGACGTTAACCATGGTTTCCTAAATGTTGCCGAGGCAACAATGCCGTCGAGGCCAACCATGTCGGCAGAGATCGGGTCGGCCGCCTCGTATCCGGGGTACGGGGCAGGCGCCTACGGGCAGAAGACGAGCGCCGTTCAGTCGCAGGTCCGGAGCACGTCGCCCGCTGTAGCCACGGCCGCCGCGAGCCAGACCGGATCGTCCGCGACGACGCTGACGCTGTCGGACGAGGCGAAGGCCTATCTGGCGGCGATGTCCAAGCTGTCGGGGACGAACCAGGCGGCCCAGACGACCCCGTCGGGCTCGGCGCTGCCGCGCGCCCAGGCGGCGCGCGCCTGGCTCGATCAGCAATACGCCGCGCTCGGCATCTCGTCGGCCCTGGTCGACGGGCAGGTGGCGGTCGACTTCACCGGCCAGGAGCGCGCGACGCTCGCCACCATCGCGGCCGGCACCGGCGACCTGTTCACGCCGGACGAGACCAAGGCGGCGGCGACGACGCTGCGGGCGCGCTTCGACGACGCCTTGGCGCCCTATGCCGTGATCGCCCGCCACACCGGCGACTACGCCTCGCTGTACGCCACCGCGGCCGACTATCTCGACGCCGCCGGGCCGGAGGAGCGGGCCACCACCGCCTGGACGGCGCAGCGCAAGGCGGTGGCCGAAGGCTTCGCCGCGGCGAAAGCGACGTTCGGCCAGGCGCCGAAGACCGGCAATCCGGACGACCCGGTGCGGGCGATGCTCGACGCCAGCGCGACGGCCGGCACCACCACGGGCAAGGGCGTCGACCCGGCGACCGTCGCGGCCAAGGCCCGCGCCGCCATCGACGCCCAGGCGAGCGCCGCGCGCGACGCCGGCACCGAGCTGGTGTTCGACGCCTCGCGGTCCGGCCAGAAGATCGACTTCCAGAAGTTCGACAACCGCGCGCTCGCCGTCGTGGCGCAGAATCCGGGCGGCCAGTTCTCGGCGCTGGAAACGCGGGCGGCCCGCAAGGAGCTCGACCAGCGGGCCCGCACCACCATGCTGTCGGCCTTCACCAATTCCAGCAGCGACGCGGCGACCCGCAGCGCCGCGCTGATCCGGCAGTATTCCGCGATGAGCGCCGAGGAGCGCGCCGTGCTCGGCTTCAGCGACGACTTCGCCGATACCGTGTTGAAGAACTATCGCTCGGTGTCGACCGTCCAGAGCATGCTGGACGCGATGGGATCGACCAGCTCGGGCGGCAGCTCGCTGTTCTGAGCCGCACGCCTGCGCGCCGCAGCGCGGTTCGCCGAGCATCTCACGCCGGGTTTTCCAGGCTGAAGGTCTGATTGTGGTCGTCGTAGGCGAACGCCTCGCCGTAGCGGGCCCAGCTCGTCACGGCGCGCAGCGTCTGCTCGGCGACGTCGGGCGTCATGTGGTCCTCGAGCTCGTCGAGGAAGCGGCCCTTCGGCGCGGTGTGATGGGCGCGCTCGTCGAGCACCCGGCGGATGTGGCCGGCGAGCGGCACATGGGCGAGGAGATTGCGGCCGAACAGGTGCTTGCGAACGTCCGTCTCCGCACTGGCGAAGTCGGTGCCGTCCTCGGTCAGCTTGATGTCGCCGCCCTCGACCTCGACGAAGCGCAGCATCTGCAGGGTCTCGGCGATCGGAAACAGGTCGTCGACCTCCATGTGCAGCGCCGAGGCGAAGTCGGGCAGGTCGGCGCGGCCGCTGTAGGGCGCCGCGGCGAGGCGCTCCAGCAGGCCGGACACGAGGTTGGTCGAGACCTCGGGCAGGATCGTGTCGATGCCGGTGCCGGGCAGCCGGTCCATCCCCATCCGGGTCGGGCGGCGCTGCGGCTGCTCCTGCCGCGCCGTCATGGCGACGTAGATGCGGTCCACCAGCGCCGTGAACATGGGATCGAGCCGGTCGCGCGGCTGCGGCAGGTCGATCACGATCTCGCCGATGATGCGGCCCGGATTGGTGGAGAACAGCAGGACGCGGTCGCACATCTGCACCGCCTCCTCGATGTTGTGGGTGACCAGCACGACGCCCTTGATGGGCAGCTTGCCCTCCTGCCACAGGTCGAGGAAGTCGGTGCGCACCGTCTCGGCGGTCAGCACGTCGAGGGCCGAGAACGGCTCGTCGAGCAGCAGGATGTTGGGATGCACCACCAGTGCGCGGGCGAAGCCGACGCGCTGGCGCATGCCGCCGGAAAGCTCGCGCGGATAGGCGGATTCGAAGCCGTCGAGGCCGATCAGGTCGATCGCGGCGAGCGCCCGCTGGCGGATCGCGGCCGCCGGCAGGCCGAGCGCCTCCAGCCCGATCTCGACGTTCTGCAGCACGGTCAGCCAGGGGAACAGCGCGAAGCTCTGGAACACGATGGCGACGCCGGGCGGCGGCCCCTCCACGCGCTTGCCCAGGTAGGACACGGCGCCGCCGGCCGGCCGCGACAGGCCGGCGATCAGCCGCAGCAGCGTCGACTTGCCTGATCCCGAGCGGCCGAGCAGGCCGACGATCTCGCCGTCCGCCACCCGCAGGTTGACGTCGTCGAGCACCAGCAGCTCGCCGCCGTCCGGCCGCGGGAACGACTTCCGGAGCCCTTGCACGTCCAGCAGAACCGCGCTCTCCATGCCGATCGCCTTTCGTCCGTTGTCTCTCGGCCGCCGGCCGTTCAGCCGAGCCGGAACTTGCGTTCGGCCCACAGATAGAGGGGCCGCCAGAACACCCGGTTGATGATCACGACGAAGGCGCTCATCACGGCGATCCCGAGCACCACCCGGTGATAGTCGCCGGCCTCGGTCGCCCGCGCGATGTAGGAGCCGAGCCCGGCCGCCTCCAGCCGGTCGTTTCCCCAGGTCGCGACCTCGGCGACGATGCTGGCGTTCCACGATCCGCCCGACGCCGTGATGGCGCCGGTCACGTAGAACGGGAACACGGCGGGCAGCGCGACCTTGCGCCACCACAGCCAGCCGCGCACCCGCAGATTGGTGGCGACGTCGCGCAACTCGCCCGGGATCGTCGTCGCCCCGGCGATCACGTTGAACAGGATGTACCACTGGGTGCCCAGGATCATCAGCGGGCTGAGCCAGATGTTGGGATCGAGCCGGAACGCCACGATCCCCGAGACGGCGATCGGAAACAGCAGATTGGCCGGGAACGCCGCCAGGAACTGGGCGATCGGCTGGACGATGCGGGCGAGCCGCGGCGCGAGCCCGATTTTTATGCCGATCGGCACCCAGATCAGGCTGGCGATGGCGATCAGCACGAACACCCGCGTCATGGTGGCGAGGCCGAGCAGCAGCGCGGTGGCGATCTCGGACAGCGGCACGCCGGCCAGCACGTAGCGCACGATCTGCCAGATCGCGACCGCGACCGCGACCAGCACCACGGCCGTGAAGACGCGGTCGCCGAGGCTGCTCTGGGCGGTCGTGCGCTCGCGCCCGGCGACCGCGCCGCCGCCCTTGGGCGAGAGGCGGTAGCTCCATCGCATCGCCGCCGCGACCGGGGCCGCCGCCATGCGCACCAGGCGCGAGCCGCGCACCATGCTGAGCACCCAGGAGGTCGGCGGCGGCGCGCCGGTCCCCTGGTCGAAGCGGAACTTGTCGGCCCAGGCGACCAGCGGCCGGAACATCAGCTGGTCGAAGATCGCGATCACCACCAGCATGGCGCCGATCGCCCAGCCGATGGCGACCAGATCGCGTTGCGCGATCGCCAGCGCGATGTAGGAGCCGATGCCCGGCAGCGTCACCGTGGTGTCGCCGACCGTGATGGCCTCCGAGGCGACCACGAAGAACCAGCCGCCCGACATCGACATCATCATGTTCCAGACGAGCGCCGGCATGGCGAACGGCACGTCGAGCCGCCAGAACCGCATCCAGGCGCCGAACCGGAAGCAGCGCGACGCCTCCACCAGGTCGTCCGGCACGGTGCGCAGCGACTGGTAGAAGCTGAACGCCATGTTCCAGGCCTGGCTGGTGAAGATGGCGAACACGGCCGCGAATTCCGCCCCCAGCACACGGCCCGGCGCCAGCGACATGAAGAACACGATGGTGACCGAGATGAAGCCGAGGATCGGCACCGACTGCAGAATGTCGAGGAGCGGCACCAGCACCTGCTCGGCCCGGCGGCTGCGAGCCGCCAGCGTCGCATAGGTGAAGGTGAACAGCAGCGAGAGCGCCAGCGCCGTGATCATCCGCAGCGCGGTGCGCGCCGCGTAGCCCGGCAGGTTGCCCGGGTCGAGGCTGATCGGCGTCTCGTCCAGCGCGCCGAGCGGCAGCGCGACGCCGCGCGCCGCCTCGGCCAGGATCACCAGGGCGCCGAGGATCAGCACGATCGCCACGGCGTCCCACACCCCGAAGGGGGGCCGGCGCGGCTGCACGGCGATCAGAGTGCTCGCACGGCGTGTCACGATGCGCTGCCACTCCTTTTCGGGGATTTCGCGGGACGGTGCCGCGATCGGGTGTAGACACCGCCGGCCCGGCGTTTGGCAAGGCTCCGGGTGGCGGTAACGACCGCTTGTGACGAAGCGGTGACGCCGGGAGACGTCGTGCCGCCGGGTGCACGCGACGCCGACGCGGCCGGCCGGAGTGCACGCGCGGCGTGCGGCGGGTCGCCTTGTGCCCCCACGCCGGCGACGGTAGAAGCGCCGCTCGTTCCCTCCCACCGTACCGTCGATCGAAAGCACGATGTCCCTCGAATCCTTCGTTCCGCCCGCCGCGGACGTTCCGCCCGTCGCGGCGAGCGATACGCCTGCGGCCGCCGCGCACGTCCGCGCGTCGCGCCGCGGCGCGCCCTGGATCGCGCCCGCCGTCGCGCTGGTGATCGCCGCCGTGCTGGGCGGCATGGTCTGGCTGCAGATGCGGGCCCAGGACGCCGCCGACACGCGCGACCGCGACGTCCGCATGCGGCTGGTCGCCGGCACGCTCACCAGCGCGTTCGACAATGCCGGCAAGTTCGCGCTCTCGCTCGCCGAGGCGACGGCCCGGCGGCCCGACGTGATCGAGGCGCTCGCCGTCTCGGACCGGGCGCGCCTGCAGGCGCTGTCGCAAGGGCCCTACGCGTATCTGGCCCGCCAGGCCGGCGTGCAGATCTACGGCTATCACGGCATGGACCTGCGCTATCTGCTGCGCATGCACCGGCTCGACACGTTCGGCGACGACATCTCGGGCTTCCGTCCGATGATCGTCGCGGCCAACCGCAGCGGGCGCGCCCAGACCGGCTTCGAGATCGGCATCGCCGGCCTCGGCATCCGCGGCGTCGCGCTGGTGGAGCGCGACAAGGCGCCGGTCGGCACCATGGAGGTCGGCCTCGACGTGCGGCCGATCCTCGATCTGGTGAAGGCCTCGACCAACGCCGATGTCGGCGTCGTCCTCGCCCCCGCCATGGTCGGCGTCGCGCTCGATCCCAAGCTGCCGCGCTTCGGCGATCTCGTGCTGGCGCTGTCGACCGACGACGACCGCTTCGCCGCGCTGCTCAAGAGCAGCCGCATGCGGGCGCTGCGCGACGTGCAGGTGGAGACCCGCGAGATCGACGGGCGTCCGTTCAGCGTGGTGTCGCAGCCGCTGGTCGACTTCTCCGGCCGCCTGGTCGGCATGACGATCGCGGTCGAGGAGATCCCCGACGACCGCGGCCGGCTACGCACCGAGCTGGTCGTCACCGCGCTGTGCGGCGGCATTCTCGCCTGGATCGTCTTCGCGGTGCTGTTGCGCAGCGCGCTCGCCCGCCGGAGCCGGCCGTGAGGCGGCTCATCGTCGGGCTCGCGCTCGTCCTCCTGTCGCTCGGCACGGTCTCGCGGGCCGACGAGGCGCGCACCGCGCTGCCCTCCGGGGTCGAGCTGCCGGTGCGGGTGCGGGTCGCGCTGCGGGTCCTCAACGTGCTCGACGTCAAGGAGACGGCCGGGGAGGGGCGCTTCTACGTCGAGGTCACCCAGCGCTGGACCGACCCGCGGCTGCGCTTCGACGCCGTCGCGGTCGGCTCGGCCCGGGTCGATCGCATCGCCGGCGAGGCCGACGCCTGGCTGGCGTCGATCTGGACGCCCGGTCTGGTCATCGACAATCAGATCGGCGGCCGCGACTCGCGCACCGTGGCGGTCGCCACCCAGGCCGACGGCGAGGTGGTGCTGATCGAGCGCTTCGAGAGCGACTTCCGGTTCCGCATCAACATGGACGCGTTCCCGTTCGACCGCCAGGAGCTGACGCTGTCGTTGTCGCTGCCGCGCTACGCCAAGCAGGAGGCGATCCTGATCACCACCGAGACGGACCGGCTCCTCTCGGGCGTCGATGAATCGCCCTCGATGGTGTACTGGCGGCCGGTGCGGCTGCGCTTCGCCAACGAGGAGAGCATGGGCTGGAACGCCCGCAGCTACTCGCGGCTCGCCGCGACGGTCGAGCTGGCGCGCCACTCCGACCGCTACATCCTGCGCATCTTCGTGCCGCTGTTCGCCGTGCTCTCGGTCTCGCTGTTCGTGCTCTGGTCGCCGGCGCTGCGCGAACAGGAGAAGGACAAGGGCACGATGATCTTCTCGTCGCTGCTCGGACTCGCAGCGCTGAGCTTCACCTTCGAGTCGAGCTTTCCGGGGGCGATCTCGCTCAACACCCCGGTCTCGCAGATGATCTCGCTCGGGTATCTGTATCTGGTGCTGGTGCTGATGATCGAGGTCGGACTCACCGCCGCCTGCGCCGACCCGACCCGCCGCTTCCACGCCGGCTGCGTCGAGCTGCGCCGCCAGATCAAATGGGCGCTGCCCGTGATGATGCTGATCGTCTGCATCGGCATCGCGGTCCGCGCGCTGCCCGGGTGAGGCGCGACTACTGCGCCCGCCGGTAGGTCACGTGCGCCGAGGCGAAGGGAAGGCCGAGGCGGCCGGCCGTGCCTTTGACGATCACGGCCTCGTCGTCGATCCGCCAGAACCAGTCGTCGAAGTTCAGCTTGGTGCTGCCGCCGTCCTTCTGCGGAACGTCCCGGGTGTAGCGCCAGTGAAAGGCGAAGCCGGCCTGCTCGCCCTCGGCCTCGCCCTCCAGCCGGTCCTCGCTGCCCGTGTAGTGGCCGGGGCCGGTGCGGCGGATGCGCCAGCGCAGCGTGTCGGTGTGGCCGTCGTCGAACGTCCAGGTCTCGTGAAAGTGCAGCGTCGCGGTGGCGTCGTCGAAGCACCCTTCCGCCGTCACGCTCGCGCGCTGGGACAGGCCGCCGAGCGGGCTCTCCAGCACGGCCCAGCCTTCCAGCCGACCGGTGAGAAATTCTTCCGGCTTCAGCTCCGGCCCGCGGCCGGCGAAATCGTCGATCTTCATCCTGGCGCTCCCGTTTGGAGTGCAAGCCGCAGCGGTACTCCGGAGTTCCGTGCCGATGCGCGGCGCCCGGTCGCATCCGCGTCGTCCACGCCGCGACGGAACGGCGCGCCGCCATCGATGTTGACCCGGTACGATCGAACCCAACACGGAGGAAGCTATGCCGATCATCCTGTGGTGGCTGGGCGTGCCGCTCAGCGTCGTTCTCGTTCTCTGGCTCGTGGGCGTGGTCTGATCCGACGTCCCGACGCGCCGTGTCCGCCGCTCGGTTCCGGACACGTTCGCGTCAAATCCCGGCTTCGGCCGGTTGAACTCGCGGTCCGGGCGCCGTAAGCCTCCGGGCCATGAGCGCCCCCGACACTCCCGCCAAACCGCTGTTCTCCTGGCCCCGGCACTGGGCGCACCCCTATGGGGCCGCGCCCTTCCTGCCGACCAGCCGCGCCGAGATGGACGCGCTCGGCTGGGACGCCTGCGACGTCGTGCTGGTGACGGGCGACGCCTATGTCGACCATCCGAGCTTCGGCATGGCGATCGTCGGCCGGCTGCTGGAGGCGCAGGGCTTCCGGGTCGGCATCATCGCCCAGCCGGACTGGCAGTCGGCCGAGCCGTTCAAGGCTCTGGGCCGGCCGACGCTGTTCTTTGGCGTCACCGGCGGCAACATGGACTCGATGGTCAACCGCTACACGGCGGACCGCCGGCTGCGCCACGACGACGCCTACACGCCGGGCGGCGAGGGCGGCAAGCGGCCGGACCGCTGCGTCATCGTCTACGCCCAGCGCTGCCGTGAGGCGTTCAAGGACGTGCCGATCGTCCTCGGCGGCATCGAGGCGTCGCTGCGCCGCATCGCGCATTACGACTACTGGTCCGACAAGGTCCGCCGCTCGGTGCTGGCCGACGCCAAGGCCGACATTCTCATTTACGGCAATGCCGAGCGCGCGCTGGTCGAGGTCGCGCACCGGGTCGCCGCCGGCGAGGTTTTACGCGATCTCCACGACGTGCGCGGCGTCGCGCTGTTCCGCCGCGTCCCCGAGACCTTCACCGAGCTGCACGCCGACGACCTCGACTCCGCCGACGAGGGCGCCCGCCAGCAGCAGGGCGACACCGTCATCCGCCTGCCCGCCTACGAGCAGGTCGAGCAGGACAAGGAGGCCTATGCGCGCGCCTCCCGCGTGCTGCACCGGGAGAGCAATCCCGGCAATGCGCGCCCGCTGGTCCAGCGCCACGGCGACCGCGACCTGTGGCTGACGCCGCCGCCCATCCCGCTGACCACGGCCGAGATGGACGCGGTCTACGATCTTCCCTATGCGCGCGCCCCGCATCCGTCCTACGGCGACGCAAAAATTCCCGCCTGGGACATGATCAAGTTCTCGGTGACGATCATGCGGGGCTGCTTCGGCGGCTGCACCTTCTGCTCGATCACCGAGCACGAGGGGCGGATCATCCAGAACCGCTCCGAGGGCTCGATCCTGCGCGAGATCGAGCGCATCCGCGACAACACGCCGGGCTTTTCCGGCGTCATCTCGGACATCGGCGGACCCACCGCCAACATGTACCGCATGGCCTGCAAGGACCCGAAGGTCGAGGCGGCGTGCCGGCGGCCGTCCTGCGTGTTCCCGGACATCTGCCCCAACCTGAACACCTCGCACGACGACCTGATCAGGTTGTATCGCAAGGTGCGCGAGGTGAAGGGCGTCAAGAAGGTGATGGTCGCGTCGGGCGTGCGCTACGACCTCGCGGTGAAGAGCCCCGACTACGTCAAGGAGCTCGTCACCCATCACGTCGGCGGTTATCTGAAGATCGCGCCCGAGCACACCGAGCGCGGCCCGCTCGACAAGATGATGAAGCCCGGCATCGGCGCCTACGACCGCTTCAAGGCGATGTTCGAGGAGGCCGCGAAAGAGGCCGGCAAGCAGTACTTTTTGATTCCGTACTTCATCGCGGCGCATCCGGGCACGACCGACGAGGACATGATGAACCTCGCGCTGTGGCTCAAGAAGAACCGCTACCGGGCCGACCAGGTGCAGACCTTCCTGCCGTCCCCGATGGCGACCGCGACCGCCATGTACCACACCGGGGTGAGCCCGCTGCGCGGGGTGCGCCGCGGCGCCTCCGACAAGGTCGAGGCCATCAAGGGCCTGCGCCAGCGCCGTCTGCACAAGGCCTTCCTGCGCTACCACGATCCGGAGAACTGGCCGCTGCTGCGCGACGCGCTCAAGCAGATGGGCCGCGCCGACCTGATCGGCTCGCGTCCCGACCAGCTCGTCCCCGCCGTGCAGCCGCCCGGCACCGGCAAGGCCGCCGGCACCCGCCGCCCGGTGCGGCCGGGCGCCGGCGCCAAGACGCAGCAGTTCACGACCAAGGGCGTGCGGCTGCGGTGACGGAGCTCAAAATAGATGAACCGCAAGCAACGCTTGTCAAGCGAGTTTGTTCGTGTTATGTTCTTATTAAATAGGAGGGAAGGATGTCCGTCACTTACCGGATCGTAATTATCGGAATGAATTCAAAAAAATATAGGACCGAAGAAGTGGGTTCGCGGCGTAAAGCTGTAAATATTGCGAGATCTGCCCTTAGTCGATCTACTGGCACTGTTGTGCTTCGTCGAATATACCGATCGCGTTGCTCGCCCATTAATAGGTTCGAGGCGGCTTTTGGAGATGTGTGCAATTCAACCATTGACCGACTTTCAGCTTAACGTACTACTCGACAGTGTTTTCGTACAGAAGTGTTAGAAGGTAGTCTTTTGCGTCTTTTTGGGAATTAAACTTCGCGCATAAGGTGGTTTTTCGTCTTCCATTGACCTTGTAGACAACATCAAAAGTCGTGCGACTCGGCAACACTTCAACGGATTCGGTTCTGCCATTAAAATTTGATTCGTATAAAAAGTCGGTCACTCGGGTCCAGGAATTTTTAAAGCGAATTTGAGTAAGTGCTTGCCGGAATGCGGCGCAATTTTCAAATCTGGAAGTTTGTTCAGGGTTGCATGCTCGATTTATCGCTGCTCTGATTTTTCTCGGCACCTCACGGTTGTAGCCTATGCGCTTGATTAAGCTTCCTTCTGATAAAAGTCTATCGAAGTCGGAAATAGCATCGATGCGGTGGCGCCAGTCGGAAATGTTGTTGACTGCGCGAAATAGTGTCATGCCTGCAGCAAAAACATCTGTTTGTACATTAATGTTTCCGAGTTTCCTCAGTTCTGGAGATGCATGAGGCGCATAGTGGAGGTCGCTGGCTCGGCTTATTCCAGGAATTATATTATATTTGGATAATCCAAAATCTGCTAGCTTTGCGTGATTGTCTGAGATGAAGATGTTGTCAGGTTTAATATCTCCGTGAATTACTCCCTTTTGGTGAGCAAAGTGAAGTCCGAAGAGCGCGTCAATTGCCAGGCTGCATGAATGCGAAATAGGAACGTAATTTGACCGGAGTAGCTTCTCCCAGGATCCTCCGGGGATCCATTCGAGTTCCATAAGTATTCCCAGTCGAGTCGATCCATCAGGTAGGCGAATTTCGGTCAGTTCACAGGCATATATTTTGACTATGCATTCGTGCTGGCATATGCTTTGAGAGTATGACTCAATTATTTCCTTCAATTTTTTCGGATCCTCTGCCTCGACAATTTTTATTACGGACTTCCGATTAACTCCATAATTGTGCACCTTGTAAACAAGCCCGAAACTGCCGGGCTCCAGTGATTCTTCTATTATGTATTTTCCTTTTACATCGTCTCCAATATTATACATTTAGTGCGCCCCAGGCGGTCATCGCTGAGTACTTTTGATTTTGGTCCCAATGCGGCGATGGGGAGTTGAAAAGACTTGAGATGTATTCCGCAGGAGTTGCTCCCTTGCTAAGTCCAAAGCGTTTTGCAGTAAAAGAATTGTTGTTGAATTCGCACGTAGGAATTTTTTTATCGAAGCACAAGTTGCATAGCAGGCCAAGAGGCATGATCAAGTAAGCTGCTTGATCGACGGTATTTATTTGATGATTGACCCTATATCCGACTGACTTTGGATCGAATTCAGCCATTAGCTCAATGAATATTTTATGAAAAGAATTCTGCATCTCGTTCCTGCTGATGCTTGAATTGTATTTCTTTTTTCCATGCTGCCGGTAAGTGGGTGCTTCTAAGGTTCCGTCGACGAGAGTCCAGCGAATTTCTTCTTTTTTAAGGTCATTCCTAATGAAGAGGTGGTCGGCATGTTGGCCTCCGATGCTTCCGTGCCGATTATGTGAGGTCGAGTCACTTCAAGGAGTCGCGAAACTAGCGCGTTGATTCGGTCCCCGCAATAATATGCCTTGCGAATCAACATCGCGCTGACCCGAAGAAATCCTTCGCTGAGCGCGCTAGCTGTCGGGCCGCCTGGAAGTGTCGCAACTTTCGGGCTCATGCCACACGCCACCTCTGTGATGGCGAAGATTTCGCCATCATTCAGCCCAAGGTTTCACAGTATTCTCCCGGCGCGCTTCATGGAAACTGGGGGGATCCATTGTTTCCGGCACGCCACTTCGCTGCCGCCGCGGCGGCTTTATCGCTGATCGCAGGCTCCTTTTCCGGTCTCGGCGCGACGCCCGCCCAGGCGGCCGGTGCCTGCGAGGACGCGGCCGATCTCGCCGTCCTGCCGTCGCCGGTGGCGCCGTGGAAGGGTGCGCCGCTGCGCGTGCTGGTCTCCGCCGAGAAGCCGATCCAGGGCGAGGTCTCGCTGATCGGGCCGGACGGCAAGGTCGCGGCGAAGTCGCGCGACCGCATGGGCGGCCCCTCGTATTTCTGGATCGCCGAGGTGGCCCAACCGGCCGCCGGCACCTGGCGCGTCACGCTGGCCCGCGACGATGCGCCGGCCGACTGCGCCACGATCACGCGCGAGGTCGCCGTCAAGGCGACCCAGCCGTCCCGCCCCGGCGCCCAGGCCGGCACCGTCTGGCCGGTGCGGGCGAGCTGGACGCGCGCCAACGAGAACCTCTACTCGGCCTGGGTCGAGAAGCTGTTCGACGCGCCGCTCGACGCTCCGCCGCCGTCCTGGAAGGCGCTGCACGACGTGCTGCGCGACCGCTCGCGCAATCTGCTGTTCAACCACCTGGGCCTCGCCGAGGATCAGGCCGGGCTGTTCATCAAGCCCGACTGCGCCGACCTTCCGTATTTCCTGCGCGCCTATTTCGCCTTCAAGATGGGCCTGCCGTTCGGCTACGCGAAGTGCACCCGCGGCGGCGGTGGCGATGCGCCCCGCTGCCCGGTGTGGTGGAACATCCAGAAGGAGGAGCCGCGCGCCGCGCCGCCTCCCGAGGAGATCGTCGCCTCGGCCGATCCGGCCATGCCGCCGCCGTCGCCCGGCCTGTTCGGCATGCTGCGCCAGCAGCAGCCACCGCCCCCCGCGACCCCGGCGAGCGTGCCGGGCGCCAAGCCGGCGCCGAAGCCGTGGTCGCCGCCGCCGCGTCCGGCCGGCCTCGTGCCCGGCTTCGGCCATTACCTGAAATGGTCGGTGGGCGACGGCGTCCACTCGGGCTCGGGCCGCACCGCGCTCGCCGACGACAACACCGACTATTATCCGGTGCCGCTGTCGCAGGAGACGCTGCGCCCCGGCACCGTCTATGCCGATCCGTACGGGCACCTTCTGGTGATCGCCAAGCGGGTGCCGCAGACCGGCGACACGGCCGGCGTCCTGCTCGCCGTCGATGCGCAGCCGGACGGCACCGTCGCGATCAAGCGCTTCTGGCGCGGCAACTTCCTGTTCGCCCAGGATCCGGCGCTCGGCGGACCCGGCTTCAAGCGCTTCCGCCCGGTGGTCGCCGAGAACGGCGGCATGCGCCGGCTGACCAATCGCGAGATCGCCAGGAATCCGAACTACGGCGACTTCTCTCTCGACCAGTCGAAGCTGTCGGTCGAGGCCTTCTACGACCGCATGGAGGACGTCATCTCGCCGTCCCAGCTCGATCCGATGCGGGCCATGAAGGAGGTGATCCAGGCGCTCGACGAGCAGGTGCGCGCCCGCATCACCTCGGTCGAGAACGGGCGAAAATATCAGGTCACCGGCAAGTCCGCCGACATGCCGGACGGCGCCGCGATCTTCGAGACCACGGGCGCCTGGGAGGACTTCGCGACGCCGTCGCGTGATCTCCGTCTGCTGATCGCCATCGACGTGGTGCGCGGCTTCCCGGACCGCGTCGCCCGCCGCCCCGAGCGCTACGCCATGCCGGAGGGCAAGAGCCTCGCCGACGTGAAGCAGGAGCTGGACACCGTGCTCGCGGCCGAGCTGTCGTCGCGGAAGTTCAGCTATCCGCGCACCGACGGCTCGCCCTGGACCCTCACGGTCAAGGACGTCGTCGACCGCGTGAAGGTCTTGGAGATGGCCTACAACGTCAACGACTGTGTCGAGCTGCGCTGGGGTGCGCCGGACGGCAGCCCGGAGGCGGCCACCTGCAAGGGCCGCGCGTCCTCCTCGCAGCGCGCCAAGATGGCCGACTACCGGGCCTGGTTCGCCGAGCGCCGCCGTCCGCCGCGGGGGTAGGGGGCGTTCGACGCCGCGTCTCTCATGAACCGCCGCGATCTGCTCACGCTGCTGCCCGCCGCCGCGCTGTCGCCGCTGGCGGCGCGCGCGCAAGGGGCCGGGCTCGATCCCCGCATCACGCCGGCACGCTCCGATCTCGCGGCGAAATCGCTCGAGGGCCAGGTGGCGGCCCGGCGGTTCGTCGAGGGCCGCGCGCAGGAGGTGATCGCCGCGCAGGCGCCGGTGCGAAAGGCGCCGTCCCCCACGGCCGAGCTTCTCACCGAGGCGCTGAAGGGCGAGCGCGTCACCGTCTACGACCTCGGCGAGGACGGCTTCGCGTGGGGGCAGCTCGAGGCCGACGGCTATGTCGGCTACCTGCCGGCCGCCGCGCTCGGCGCGTCCGGGCCTGCGCCGACCCACAGGGTCGTAGCGCTGCGCACCGTGGTGCTGCCCGGCCCCTCCGTGAAGCTTCCGCCGGTCGAGACGCTGCCCTTCGGGGCGCGGCTGGCGATCGCGCGCATCGACGGCCCGTATGCCGTCACGGCGTCGGGCGGCCATGTGCCGCTCGTCCATCTGGCGCCCGTGGGGGCCGCCGAGGACGACATGGTGGCGGTGGCCGAACGATTTCTCGGCACGCCCTATCTGTGGGGCGGCAAGACGAGCCTCGGCCTCGACTGCTCGGCCCTCACCCAGCTCGCCCTCTCAGCCTGCGGCATCGCCTGCCCGCGCGACACCGACATGCAGGAGACGGCGCTCGGCACGCCGCTCGCCGACCCGCAGAACTCGTCCGCGTTCCGGCGCGGCGACCTGGTGTTCTGGAAGGGCCACGTCGCCATCGTCCGCGACGCCGCGACGCTGCTGCACGCCAACGCCCACCATATGGCGGCCGCGATCGAGCCGACCGCCCCGGCGCTCGCCCGCATCGCCACCACGGCCGGCCCGGTCACCAGCGTCCGCCGGTTGGGCCCGTAGGGCGCCAGTGAGCGCAGCGACTTGCGCCGACCAGCGTTCTCGTGAGGGGCGACACAGGACGGCCGGAGGGTGTTTGCATCGTACGGAATGATTCCGTACACTGGCCTTCCTGTATGAGGATGCATCATGCCCCGGTCTCACGCCGACAGCGGCCGCGTCGAATTGCGGCTCCGCCCGGAAGACAAGGCCACGCTGACCCGCGCCGCGGCGCTCAAGCGCCTCGATCTGACCGGCTACATTCTCGGAACCGTGCTGCCGAAAGCCGAAGCCGACATCGCCGAGGCCGAACGCGTGACGCTGTCCGAACGCGACTCTCTGCGCGTCCTCGCTCTGCTGGAGAACCCGCCTGCGGCTCCGGCGCGCCTCGTGCGGGCCGCCAAGGCCGGCTTCCGGCTGCCGTGACCGACCTGGTCTGGGCGGAAGCGCCTCTCGACAAGTCTCACGCCCGCGCCGCGTTCGACTGCGGCGACGCCGATCTGAACGTCTACCTGCAACGCTACGCCCGCCAAAATCACGACAGCGGCGGTGCGAAGTGCTTCGTCGCCGCGCCGTACGATGCGCCCCAGCGCGTTCTCGGCTTCTACACGCTGAGCCCCGCCTCGCTCGATTACGCCCGGACGCCTGCGCTCGCGAAGAAGGGCCTCGCCCGCTACGATGTGCCGGTGTTCCGCCTCGGTCGCCTCGCCGTCGATCGAAGCGTGCAGGGGCGCGGCCTCGGCGGTGCCTTGCTGCTCCGGGCTGCCGATCGTTGCATTCGTGTCGCGCAGGACGTCGGCGGCGTCGCGCTTCTCGTCGATGCGAAGAACGATCGCGCCGCCGGCTGGTACGAGAGCTACGGCGCGCTCCGCCTCGACGATGCGCCGCTGTCGCTGGTCCTGCCGCTCGAGGTCGCGGCCGACGCGCTTCGCCGCGGCAGCGGGAGCACGTGACGCCGGCGGCTCCGCCGACGACATCCTACGGCGCTCTGCCGCCTTGCCGTCACGTCTTGCCGTGCGCCGCCAGGGCTTCGCCGACGGCGACCTTCAGCTCGGCGAGCGTGAAGGGCTTGGTGATCACGTCGTGGATCAGCGCCTCGAGGCCGTGGGCGCGCTCGCGCTGGTCGGCATAGGCGGTCATCAGCAGGATGATCAGGTCGGGCCAGTCGCGCGCCGCCGAGAGGGCGAGCGCGATGCCGTCCATCAGCGGCATGCGGATGTCGGTGAGCAGCAGGTCGAAGCGGCCCTGCTCGCGGCCCAGCACGTCGAGCGCCTCGGCGCCGTCGGCGGCCGCGATCACGTCGTGCCCCTCCTGGCTCAGGCCGCGCACCACCAGGGTCCGCAGCGTGTCTTCGTCTTCGGCGATCAGGATGCGGGCCACCGGGTCCTCGTCCTAGGAATGAGAGCGGCGAGCGCGCGGATCAGCGGTCGCGACGATTGAAGAACCGCACCAGGATCTCGCGGCTCTCGGCCGGCGGCGACGCCAGGCGGGTGCGGAACGCCAGGGTCTCGCCGGGTGCCAGCGCCGGCTTCTGCGGCAGAGCCGTCCAGGTGTGGAGCTCGGCGCCGTTCGCGTCCCGCATGGCGAAGCGCAGGCGCGGCACGTCGATGCGCACCTTGGCGACGTTGACGATCACGCCCTCGACCACCACGACCGGCACCTTGTCGGCCGTGTCGGTCTCCAGCTTGACGGCGTCGAAGGCGAGCCCGCGCAGATTGACCGGCAGGCCGATCCTGGCGAACACCGATGCGGTCTGCGGCAGCACCCGCGCCACGTCGGCCCGCCAGGCCAGCACGACGCCGATCGCCACCAGCATCGAGAGGACCACGGTGGTCCAGCTCGGGCGCGGCAGCGCCAAGCGGCGCCGCGGCTTCGCCCCGGCCTGCTCGCGGGCGAGGCGGCGCGCCTCGGCCGCCTCGAACTCGGCGTCCCAGTCCCGCGCCGGCGTGTCGGGCAGGGCGAAGGCATCGCTCTCCGGCACCACCGAGGGGGCGTTCTCGACGTCCTGTGTCGTGTCGGCGGCGGTCTCGGGCGCGGCCGCGGCGGTTTCCTTGGGGGGCGAGAGATCGGCCGGCCAGCCGTCGTCGTCGTCGGCCTCGGCTGCGCTCGGCGCCGGGGCGGCCGCCTTGGCCGTGTCCGGTCCGGCCGAGGCCATCGCCAGGGCCGGCTCCGCCGTCGCCCGGCGTTCCGCCTCGCGACGCTCCGCCTCGCGGCGGTCCGCCTCGCGGCGTTCGGCCTCCCGACGTTCGGCCTGGCGCTCCGCGGCGCGGCGCGCCGCCTCCTCGGCCCGGATCGCGTCCTGCAGGGTGCGGCGGAT
>NZ_NPEX01000749.1 GCF_003258865.1 Rhodoplanes roseus
TCGGCAATGCGTCGGAACACGAGGCGTCCCGAGAGGCTCTTTCCGGCGCCGATTATATCGGGGTCGGACCGGTCTATACGACCGCCACCAAGGCCAATTCCGGAGCGGCCATCGGCTTGGAGGGGCTTGCTGCAGTCACAAGAGCGGTCGGCCTTCGCTCCGTTGCCATCGGTGGAATCGGCGCTTCCAATGCCGCGGCATGCATCGCTGCCGGGGCCGAGGGCGTTGCCGTCGTATCGGCCATCATGGGGGCCGACGACCCGCAAGCTGCCGCCCAGGCGCTTCT
>NZ_NPEX01000750.1 GCF_003258865.1 Rhodoplanes roseus
GGCGACGATCGCCCACGCGGCTGCCCCCCAGGAACTGAAAGCCGCGCCGAGAAGCAGGAACCATGCGGTCGAAAGATAGGCCGCAGCGGCTGCCATGCCGTTGTAGCCTGCCGGCACGCTACCGCCGGCGAGAAAAAAGCCCTTGGCCTGCGTGCTGCCGGACGCAAGCCCGATGCCGACAAAGGCGATGAGCGATCCGGCCAAACAAACCATCCCGATCACCGCTTGCGGCAGGCCGAGCGCATCGAGCGCCATAAGCAGGAGGATCGATCCCACCAGAACTGCG
>NZ_NPEX01000751.1 GCF_003258865.1 Rhodoplanes roseus
TTTGAGGAGAGGACGCAGCTTTTCACTTTCAAGACCGCTCGTCTTGGCGGCTACCGGTTTGACCTTCGCCTCGCCCGGGTGAGCGAAGATGCTGCCGGTGATGATGTCCGCCCGCGAGGGGCCGTCCTCGGCATAGCCGAGCGCCTGGCCTTCGTCTGGATCCGCACTCTTTCCTGGTGCGGCCGCCAATTGCTTGAACGGTTCGTCAGGCCGCGGTCTCGGCGTCGTCATGCGTGTTTCGGCGATGCTGATGCCGGCCGCTTCGGCCCTTTGCATCACATCGTC
>NZ_NPEX01000752.1 GCF_003258865.1 Rhodoplanes roseus
GAGACGATCACGCGCATGCAGGACCAGCTGTTCAATTCCAAGAACCAGGTCGTGCTCGGCAATCCGGACGGTGCGGTCACGCTCGTGGAATTCTTCGATTACAATTGCGGCTATTGCCGCCGCGCCTATCCCGACATGATGGCGCTCATCGACAACAATCCTGACCTCAAGATGGTGTTGAAGGAGTTCCCGATCCTCTCCGAAGGCTCGGTGCAGGCCGCCAGGATCGCCGTTGCCGTCGACGCCGTCGCTCCGGATAGCTATAGCGATTTTCACCGGGAAATG
>NZ_NPEX01000753.1 GCF_003258865.1 Rhodoplanes roseus
AAACGAAAGCACGAGAAGCGCCAGCGAAACCGCCACACAGATCTCGAGAAACTCGGTAGCACTCATCGGAACGCCTCCAGTATCTTTCGCTCAAAGCCTTGTGCGATATCGCGTTTCAGTTGATCCGGATCGGGCACGTCGATGGCATGAATGTAAAGCGTGCGCCGGTCCTCCGACACGTCGACCGACAAGGTGCCGGGTGTCAGCGTGATGAGATTGGCAAGTAACGTGATCTCGAAATCGCGGTTCACCCTGAGCGGATAGGCGATCAGCCCCGGCGAGATC
>NZ_NPEX01000754.1 GCF_003258865.1 Rhodoplanes roseus
AGACCGGCGTCATGATTTCCGGCAGTGGCGTTGCGATCGACGCCGTCGTCGCCGATTTCATCTCCGGGGCGGCTGAATGGCTGTCGCCCGCGACCGAGCCGGACCACTGGCAGATCGTCGAGGGCCAGGGCTCGCTCTTCCATCCCTCCTTCGCCGGTGTCAGCCTCGGTCTTCTGCACGGCGCCCAGCCGGACGTCTTCGTTGTCTGCCACGAGCCGACGCGCACCAAGATGCGCAACGTCGAAACGCCGATTTCCACGATCGAGGCGGTGATTGAAGAGACAA
>NZ_NPEX01000755.1 GCF_003258865.1 Rhodoplanes roseus
CTTTGCGCCGCGGCGCTTGTGTTTCCGCTGGCCGCACAGGCGCAGAACATGATGCCCGTCAATCAATCGGAATGGAGCGAATCCTTTGATACGGGGCCCCGGACGGCTGCGCCGGTGACTTCTACCGTCCCGATTCTGTCGCCCTACACGGTTCCTGCCATGGATCAGGCCATCGAATGGTATCAGGGCCTGGTCGATGCCGGTGGCTGGAATTCCGTGCCCTCCGAGCCGACGCTCAAAATCGGCATGCGCCATCCCAATGTCGTAGCCCTGCGTCAGCGTCT
>NZ_NPEX01000756.1 GCF_003258865.1 Rhodoplanes roseus
TAGGTGCCGGCGCCGCTTTTGGGCGCGGCGGTGCGCGTCGAGGCGGGGCGCCGTTGCGGGCGAGGGTGTCTCGCGGCCCCGTTCAAGAAGTGTGTCGCGTAAAAGCGCTGCGCATCGACCATGCCGGGAGCTCCTGAAGCTTTTGCGGCACGATCGCAGGGCCAGGAGCGGCGGGGATAAGTTCGGCGCCTCCCGGCGCGCCAAGGTGTGCGGTAAGCTTAAAAACATATCCCCGGTTGCGCTTCTTCGCAGTATAGGAAATAAATCCTATTAGCGGAGGAGGG
>NZ_NPEX01000757.1 GCF_003258865.1 Rhodoplanes roseus
CGGCGCGCTCGCCCATCCCTCGGCGCGCACGCAGGTGAAGCGGCGCAAGGTGCCGGAGATGCCGGCGGAGCAGGAAGGCGCGCTCGATGTTGTCGGGCTTCAAACCGAGTTTTCGATCGGGCGTGACGTCTTTCGTGCCGTCGGCGGGGTCGATCTGAGGCTCGGCAAAGAAGAGTGCCTGGGCCTCGTGGGTGAATCCGGCTCGGGCAAATCGGTGACGGCGCTGTCGATCGCGAGCCTCGTTCCCTCGCCGCCGGGCGCCATCGTCGGCGGGCGCGTGATGC
>NZ_NPEX01000758.1 GCF_003258865.1 Rhodoplanes roseus
TACATCCCCGATCCCGACAGCGACACGCTCTCCGCCGCCGGGACGCTCGCAGCCAATCTTGCAGCGGTCAGCGGAGCCCCACTCAATCTCGAGGTTGCCTTCTCTGCACCCCCGGCCGACGCCGGCACCTCGATCGTCGTGGCGGCCGCCCAGGCTCTGCCAGGCTCGGTCGCCGACGCTGTCGGTCTCGACGCCGCCGGCATGCGCCAAGCCTGGCGTTCGCAGATGCTCAACAGCAGTGTCGGCACAGCCGGTCTTGGAGAAGCCCCGCTCTACACGGGCTC
>NZ_NPEX01000075.1:0-13357 GCF_003258865.1 Rhodoplanes roseus
CGGCGTATCCTTGGGAGCGCCGGCGCGGTCGTGTCGGGTGGCGGTCACGCCGCCTTGTGGGTGCCGGCGCCGACGATGTCGAAACGGTCGGCGTTCATCACCTTGGTCCAGGCGGCGACGAAGTCCTTCACGAACTTCTCCTGCGCGTCGGCGCAGGCATAGACCTCGGCGAAGGCGCGGAGCTGCGAGTGCGCCCCGAAGATCAGGTCGACGCGCGTGCCCGTCCACCGCAGCTCGCCGGTCTTGCGGTCGCGGCCGTCGTAGACGCCCTCGGTCGCCGATGGCGACCATACGGTGCGCATGTCGAGCAGGTTGGTGAAGAAGTCGGTGGTGAGCTTCTCCGGACGGTCGGTGAGCACGCCATGGGTCGTGTGGTTGGCATTGGTGCCGAGCACCCGCAGCCCGCCGAGCAGCACGGTCATCTCCGGGCCCGTGAGGTTCAGCAGATGCGCGCGATCGACCAGGGCCTCCTCGGGCGCCATGAACTGCTTGCGCTTGCCGATGAAGTTGCGGAAGCCGTCGGCGCGCGGCTCCAGCACCTTGAACGACTCGATGTCGGTCTGGTCCTCGGCGGCGTCCATGCGGCCCGGCGTGAACGGCACCGTCACGGTGACGCCCGCATCCTTGGCGGCCTTCTCGACCGCGGCCGAGCCGGCCAGCACGATCAGGTCGGCGAGCGAGACCTTCTTGCCGTCGGTCCGGCCGCCGTCGAACGCCGCCCGGATCCCTTCGAGCGTCGACAGCACCTTGGCGAGATCGGCCGGGTTGTTGACCTCCCAGTCCTTCTGGGGGGCGAAGCGGATGCGCGCGCCGTTGGCGCCGCCCCGCTTGTCGGAGCTGCGGAACGTCGAGGCCGAGGCCCAGGCGGCCGAGACGAGCTGCGACACCGAGAGGCCGGAGGCGAGGATCTTCGCCTTCAGGTCGGCGATGTCCTGGTGGCCGACGAGCTCGTGGTCGACCGGCGGGATCGGGTCCTGCCAGATCAGCACCTCGCTCGGGACCTCGGGGCCGAGATAGCGCACGCGCGGGCCCATGTCGCGATGGGTGAGCTTGAACCAGGCCCGGGCGAAGGCGTCGGCGAACTGCTCCGGGTTCTGGTGGAAACGCCGCGAGATCGGCTCGTAGATCGGGTCGAAGCGCAGCGACAGGTCCGTCGTCAGCATGGTCGGCACGCGCTTCTTCGACGGGTCGAACGGGTCCGGCACGTCCGGCGTCGCGTTCTTGGCCCGCCACTGGAAGGCCCCGGCCGGGCTCTTCTCCAGCTCCCAGTCGTGGTTGAACAGGTTGTCGAAGAAGTGATTGCTCCACTGCGTCGGCGTCTGCGACCAGATCACCTCCGGGCCGCCCGTGATGGCGTCGGCGCCGACGCCGGTGCCGAACTTGCTCTTCCAGCCGAGGCCCTGGTCCTCGATGGCGGCACCTTCCGGATCGGGTCCGAGCAGCGAGGGGTCGCCGGCGCCGTGGGTCTTGCCGAGCGTGTGGCCGCCGGCGATCAGCGCGACCGTCTCCTCGTCGTTCATCGCCATGCGGGCGAAGGTCTCGCGAATGTCCTTCGCCGCCGCCAGCGGATCGGGCTTGCCGTTCGGGCCTTCCGGATTGACGTAGATGAGGCCCATCTGCACCGCGGCGAGCGGCTCCTCGAGCTGACGCTCACCGGAGTAGCGCGAGTCGCCGAGCCAGGACCCCTCCGGACCCCAATAGAGCTCCTCGGGCTCCCACACGTCCTTGCGGCCGCCGGCGAAGCCGAAGGTCTTGAAGCCCATCGACTCGAGCGCGACGTTGCCGGCCAGCACCATCAGGTCGGCCCACGAGATCTTGCGGCCGTATTTCTGCTTGATCGGCCACAGCAGCCGGCGGGCCTTGTCGAGGCTCGCATTGTCGGGCCAGGAGTTGAGCGGCGCGAAGCGCTGCTGCCCGGCCCCGGCGCCGCCGCGGCCATCCATGATGCGGTAGGTGCCGGCGCTGTGCCAGGCCATGCGGATCATCAGGCCGCCGTAGTGGCCCCAGTCGGCCGGCCACCACTCCTGCGAGTCCGTCATCAGCGCGTGGAGGTCCTTCTTCACGGCTGCGAGGTCGAGCGTGGCGAACTCCGCGGCGTAGTCGAACGACTCGCCCATAGGGTCGGACTTCTTGGAGTTGTTGTGCAGCACACTGACGTCGAGCTGCTCCGGCCACCAGTCACGGTTCCGGTGCCCGCGGCTGCCTCCGGAAAACGGGCACTTGCCCTCGCCCTTGTCGTCTGTCTTCGCGTCCATCTGTCTGCTCCCGGGGGGTGGGCTGTCGCTCGCGTCGCGTTCGGCAGGCGACGTCGAGCCAGGGGACCATGGGCCCTTCTTTCGATCAGGTCTAATCGTATTGCTTTACCATGTCGATCAGGATAACTTATCGCCATGATCACGCTGAAGCAGCTTCGATATTTCGGGGCCGTCGCGCGGCATCGGCATTTCGGCCGCGCCGCGGCGGAGTGCGCCGTCAGCCAGCCGGCCCTCTCGATGCAGATCCGCGAGCTGGAGGCGCGGCTCGGGGTCGAGCTGGTGGAGCGTCGCCCCGGTGACGTCACGCTGACGCCGGTGGGGGACGAGGTCGCCCGCCGCGCCGAGGATCTGCTGGCCGCCGTGCGGGATCTGGAGGACTTCGCCTGCCACCAGGCGGGGCCGCTCTCCGGGCGGCTGCGGCTCGGGGTGATCCCGACGCTCGCGCCCTATGTGCTGCCGAAAATCCTGCCGGCCCTGCAGCAGCATCATCCGGCGCTGGCCGTCGAGCTGCGCGAGACCCAGACGCGCCATCTCGTCGACGAGCTCGCTCGCGGCCTCGTCGACGTGGTGATGCTGGCGCTGCCGGTCGAGCAGCCCGAGATCGAGACGCTGCCGCTGTTCGAGGACCCGTTCGTGCTCGCCGTGCCGGCGGACGATCCGCGTCCCGTGAAGACCCGGATCGCGGCGCGGGCCATCGCCCAGGAGCGACTGATCCTGCTGGAGGAGGGGCATTGCCTGCGCGACCAGGCGCTCGCGGTCTGCTCCACCGCGCGGAGCGGGACCGGGCAGGACGCCGGCGGCCTCGGCGCGACCAGCCTCGC
The DNA here is from genome assembly GCF_003258865.1 of Rhodoplanes roseus. GTDB lineage: Bacteria > Pseudomonadota > Alphaproteobacteria > Rhizobiales > Xanthobacteraceae > Rhodoplanes > Rhodoplanes roseus. The sequence continues at coordinate 3,077 of NZ_NPEX01000075.1, forward strand.
CACCGTGGTTCAGCTCGTCTCCTCGGGCTACGGATCCACCTTGCTGCCGCAGGTCGCGGCCGCGGTCGAATCCGAGAATCCGCGCATCAAGCTGCTGCGCTTCGCGGACCCGGAGCCGGGCCGCACCATCGCGCTGGCGTTCCGCCGCACCTCGCCCCGCAAGGCGGATTATTCCGTGCTCGCCCGCCGAATCGTCGAGGCGCTCGGGATGTCGGCCGAGGCTGCGGCGTGCGAGGCCGCCGTCCGGAGAAGTGCCGTGCGGGCCGGCCGGATCGCGTAACCGCCGGTCACTGGCCGGGGAGGGCGGACGGGTGCGCGGCGAGCGGCGTCACCGCGATCGTCATGTAGGGGTAGAGCGGCAGGTCCTGCAGGATCTGGTGCAGCTCGTCGTTCCCCGACACGTCGAAGATCGAGTAGTTGCTGTATTGGCCGACGACGCGCCAGATGTGGCGCCAGCGGCCGTCACGCTGCAGACCCAGCGCGTATTCTTTTTCGCGCGCCTTGATGCGGGAGAACTCCTCCTCCGGCATGTCGCGCGGCGGCGTCACGTCCATGCGGACCAGGTAGAGCATCGGCCTTCTCCCATGCGAGGTGGTGACGGTCTCAGGCGTGCGTGTCACGTCGAGCCTGCTAGCAATTTCGCAGGACTGTTTCAATGACCGGCTCCTTCGAAGCGGTCCGTTCGTGACGAACACATTCTTCAGGGATCCGAGACAGTCGTGATTACTTCGAAACAATCGGAGGATCGAAGTAGTCTCGCGGAAGATGCGTTGACAGCGCGGTCCCGTGTCAAATAGAGACCTCGGACGGCACCGACCGGAGCGGGTCGATCGATTTCATGCTCCGCGGTCGGATCGCCGCCCCGGCGCGGGTCTGGTGATTTTGGAAACGCCACGTGCCGTCGTTCGCCTGTCCTCGATCGTCAACGCCTGAGGGTGCCTCATGACTCTGCTCAAGCGCCTGTCCCTGATCGTCGCCGCCGCGATCGTCGTCGCGTCTCCCGCCGCGCGGGCCCAGGAGTTTCCGTCCGGTCAGATGCGGCTGATCGTGCCGTTCGCGGCGGGCGGCGCGGCCGACATCATCGGTCGCAGCATCGCCGAGAAGCTCGGGGCGTTGTACGGCAAGACGATCATCGTCGAGAACATGCCGGGCGCCGGGTCGAATCTCGGCGTCACGGCGGCGGTCAGGGCGCAGCCCGACGGGCTCACGCTGGTGCTCGCGTCCGTGGCGGTCGCCGCGAACGTGTCGCTCTTCAAGTCGCTGCCGTTCGATCCGACGAAGGATCTGGCACCGCTCACCCTCGCCCTCGAGACGCCCAATGTGGTGATCGTGCCGGCGGGCTCCGACATCAAGACCGTTCAGGATCTGATCGCTCATGTGAAGAAGACGCCGTCGAGCTACGCGTCGGCGGGGGTGGGCTCGTCGCTGCATCTGGCGGCCGAGCTGTTCAAGCAGCAGGCCGGCGTCGACATCACGCACGTGCCGTATCGTGGCAGCAGCCCGGCGCTGACGGATCTGATCACCGGACGCATCGACGTGATGTTCGACAACGCCTCGACGGCTCTGCCGCAGGTGCAGGGCGGCAAGGTCCGCGCCATCGCGGTGACCACCAAGGCCCGCATCGACCAGCTCCCCGACGTGCCGACCGTCGCCGAGAGCGGCCTTCCGGGCTACGAGATGAGCAACTGGTGGGCCCTGTACGTGACCGCCAAGACGCCCCCCGCCATTGCCGCCAAGCTCTCCGCGGATCTGCGCAAGGTGCTCGCCGATCCGGATCTCAAGAAGCGCTTCGACGAGGTGAGCGGCCGCATTGTCGCCTCAAGCGCCGAGGAGCTCGGCGCGCACACGGCGCGCGAGGTGAAGAAATGGGATCAGGTCGTCGAATCCGCCGGAATTCGCGCCAGCCAGTGAGCGGCTCGACTCTCGCGAGGCAGGACGGCACGATCGGGTGAGCACCATGGATCTCGGCGACCTGCGGACGTTCGTGGCGGTGGCGGAGGAGCGGCATTTCGGCCGCGCCGCCGAGCGTCTCGGCATCTCACTCGCGCAGGTGTCGCAGCGCGTGCGACGCCTGGAGGATGCGCTGAAGGCGGAGCTTCTGTTCCGCACCACCCGCTCCGTGTCGGTCACGCGGGCCGGCGAGGAGCTCCTGGCCGAGGGCCGGTCGCTGCTGGCGCTGGTCACCCGGGTCGAGGAGCAGGTCCGGCAGTTCGGCGCCGGGAAGGACGGCATCCTGCGCCTCGGCGCGGTCGGCTCAGTGAGCCACACGCTGCTACCGCGCATCGTCCGGACCGTGGAGCGGACGATGCCGGGCGTGAAGCTGAAGATCACGGCCGGCATGTTCACCTCGGCCCAGGAGCGGGCGCTGCGCGAGCGCGAGATCGACGTCGCGCTGCTGCGGCTGCCGGTGCGGCTCGCCGGCCTGGCGTATCGGATCGTCGGGCGCGACCCGCTGGTCCTGGTGCTCGCGTCCGATCATCCGCTCGCGGCTCGTGATCAGGTCCGGGTCGAGGATCTGTGCGACGAGGCGTTCGTGACATTTCCGGAGTCGTCCGGCTCGGTCGTGCGCGACGCGGTGCTGACGCAGTGCGCGCGCGCCGGCTTCATCCCCAACAGCCTGGTCGAGGTCGGCGACACGGGCACGCTGCTCGGGCTGGTCGCGGCGGGGCTCGGCGTGGCGCTGGTGCCGCGGTCGGCCCAGAGCCTGACGCGCTCCGGAGTTCGGTTCGTCGACCTCGGCGTGACCGAGAACATCGACATCGCGCTCGCATGGCTGCCGCAGAGCGGTTCGGCTCTCGTCCGTCAGGTGCTCACCGCGCTGGAGCAGGACGACCTGTTCCTCGGCGCGACGCGATACTCCGAGAGCGACACATGAAGATCACCAAGATCGAAGCGATTCCGTTCGCGATCCCGTACACGCACCCCCTCAAGTTCGCCTCGGGGGAGGCGCATGTGGCCGAGCACGTGCTGGTCCGCATCCACGGCGAGGACGGGATCGTCGGTCACGCCGAGGCGCCGCCGCGACCCTACACCTACGGCGAGACGCAGGCCGGCATCAAAGCCGTGATCGAGACGATCTTCGCCCCCCAGATCGTCGGTCTCGACGTGTTCGATCGCGAGAAGATCCACGCCCGGCTGAACCGCACGGTGGGCAACCCCTGCGCCAAGGGCGCGGTCGACATCGCGGTCTGGGACATCGTCGGCAAGGTGCTCGGACGGCCCGTGACGACGCTGCTGGGCGGCTACACGGATCGCATGCGGGTCAGCCACATGGTGGGCTTCGACGATCCGGCCAGGACGGTGGAGATCGCGCAGCGGTTCAAGGAGACGTACGGAATCACGACCTTCAAGATCAAGGTCGGCCGGCGTCCCTACACGCTCGACGTCGATGTCTGCCGCGCATTGCGGGCGCATCTCGGCGACACGGTCGATCTCTACATCGACGGAAACCGCGGCTGGACGGCGGCCGAGGCGGCCCGCGCCCTGAAGGCCATGGAGGATCTCGACCTGCTGATGGCCGAGGAGCTCAACCCGGCCGACGACGTGCTCGGACGCCGCTGGCTGGTCGGTCGAGCCAGAATCCCGTTCTACGCGGACGAGTCCGTGTCGCGTCCGGCCGAGGTGGTGCGCGAGCTGCTCGACGGCGGCGCGACCGCGATCTCGATCAAGACGGCGCGGACCGGCTTCACCTATTCGCAGCGCGTCCACTTCCTGTGCGAGTCGCTCGGCATCGAGAACTACATCGGCAACCAGATCGACGGACAGGTCGGGACGATGGCGTCGCTGGTGTTCGGGGCCGCCTACAAGGGCACGGCCGAGCGGGCCGGCGAGCTGTCGAACTTTCTGGACATGAGCGACGATCTCCTGGCCGAGCCGCTGCGCATCGAGCGGGGCGAGCTGACGGTGCGCGACCTGCCCGGCACCGGCGTGGTCATCGACGAGGACAAGCTGTCCCGATACCGTTGCGACACATGAGGGCGTCGCGGGACGTAGCGGGGTTCGGCGCTCACTCTGCGGCGGCCGCCGGTGTCTCGTGGTCCTGGTCCGGCGCGACCGTCTCGGGTGGGGCGCAGCCGGTGTCGCAGCAGCGGCCGGGCTGCTTGGAGACGCGCCGGCCTTCGTCGGCGACGCCGCGATCGATCAGCGCGGCGACCAGCGCGGCCTTCTCTCCCACCGGATAGTTGCGCCAGATTTCCCGCTTCATCGCCTCCGGCGAGCCGCCGCCGTGCAGCGAGATCACCGAGGTCCAGCCGGCCTGGTGCGAGACGGTGAGGTCCTCGATCAGGCGCGACACGGCGAGCCGCTGCGCCGCCGGGATGTCGGGGCGGCCGCCCAGCACGGCGGCGAGCGAGGCCGCCGTCTCCGGATTGTGGTCCTCGTCGGGGCCAGGCAGCGCGACGATCAGGCCGCCCGAAACCTGATGGGCGATCCGGTGCATGTCGTAGATCTTGGTCGCGAGCAGCAGCTTGCCGATGTTGGAGTAGACCGCGTCCGGCATCACGCTGGCATGGTCCTGCACGCAGTGGACCGAGGCGGCGACGCCACAGGCGTAAAAGCTCTCGGTGATGGTGATCAGCTCGACCATGGCGTCGCGGATGTGGCCGTGGCGGTCGGGGTCGAGGCCGTTCGCCTCGATCATCAGCGCGCCGGCGCCGATCAGCAGATCGCCGAAGCCCGCCCGCGCGCCGATGCAGGAATGCCGGTGGTGCGTCGCATAGGACGTGGTGAGAAAGCCGCCTTCTTCCGTCTCGCCGGCCAGGAACACGCGGTCGTGCGGCACGAACACGTCGTCGAAGATCACCACCCCGGTGGACTGTCCGTAGGTGCCCGTGAAGGTCGCGGCCTTCTCGCCGGGACGGCCGGCGGGGCGGGCCACGATGGTGACGCCCGGTGCGTCGACCGGCACGGCGCAGCACACCGCGAAGGCCGCATCCTCGGCCGTGTGGGTGCGGCACGGCATCACCAAAAACTCGTGCATGTAGGGCGCGCCGGTGACGATCGCCTTGGTGCCGCGGATGACGATGCCGTCGGGCCGGCGCTCGCTGACGTGGACATAGACGTCGGGATTGACCTGCCGGCCCGGCCGCGCCGAGCGGTCGCCCTTGGCGTCCGTCATGGCGATGCCGAGAGTGAGGTCGCGGTCCTGGACGTCGTGCAGATAGGCGAGGAAACGCTGGGCGTAGTCGGTGCCGTGGGCGTCGTCGGTGCGCCGCGTCGCCTGGAAGATCGCGCTCAGCGCGTCGTGAGCGAGATAGCGCTGGGCGCAGCCGGAGGCGCGGCAGACCAGCCGAACGGCCTCGAGCTTGGCGAGCAGGTCGGCGGAGGTCTCGTCGATGTGCAGCATGCGGTTCACGGTCTTGCCGGACGTGCCCTGCCGGGCCGTCATCAGCCGCTCGTGCGCGGGTACGTGCGCGTAGTCGTAGGTGATGCCGATCGCATTGAGGCCCGGCGCCAGCCGCGGCTCGTCGGCGACGCTCTCGACCGCCGTGCCGTCGACGAACACGCGCGGCTTGTAGGCGCGAAGCGAGTCGCGGTACTCCGCGGCCGTCATCAGCATGGGCGTTCCTCCACGATCGTTGTTGTTGGACGTGATCAGACCGCCGTCATGGCCGGGCTCGTCATGGTCATCCACGTCTTTGTCCCAGTATCGAAGACGTGGATGCCCGGCACAAGGCCGGGGCATGACGGCGCCGGGGGGACGGCCCGCGGGTCTTCGTCGCCGCGCAGAAGGTCCCCGAAACGCAAACAGGGCGGCCCGAGGGCCGCCCTGCATGCAAACGTCCAAGCGGAGGTGCGAGATTACTCGCCGGCCTCGCGGCCTTCGCCGCCCTCGGCCTTCTGCTTGGCCTCGAGGTCCTCGCCGGTCTCCTGGTCGACCACCCGCATCGACAGGCGGACCTTGCCGCGCTCGTCGAAGCCGAGCAGCTTCACCTTCACCTTGTCGCCTTCCTTGACGACCTCGTTGACCTTCTGGACCCGGCGCGAGGCGAGCTGGCTGATGTGGACCAGGCCGTCCTTGGAGCCGAAGAAGTTCACGAAGGCGCCGAAGTCCATCACCTTGACGACCGTGCCCTCGTAGATCTGGCCGACCTCGGGCTCCGAGGCGATCGATTTGATCCAGTTGATGGCCGCGCGGATCGACTCGCCGTTGGCCGAGGCGACCTTGACGGTGCCGTCGTCCTGGATGTCGATCTTGGCGCCGGTCTTCTCGACGATCTCGCGGATCACCTTGCCGCCCGAGCCGATCACCTCGCGGATCTTGTCCACGGGAATCGAGAACATCTCGATGCGCGGGGCGTGCTCGCCGAGCTGGGCGCGGGCCGAGGTCAGCGCCTTCGACATCTCGCCGAGGATGTGCAGACGGCCGTCCTTCGCCTGGCTGAGGGCGACCCGCATGATCTCCTCGGTGATGCCGGCGATCTTGATGTCCATCTGCAGCGAGGTGACGCCCTTCTCGGTGCCGGCCACCTTGAAGTCCATGTCGCCGAGATGGTCCTCGTCGCCGAGGATGTCGGTGAGCACCGCGAAGCGCTCGCCCTCGAGGATCAGGCCCATGGCGATGCCGGCGGTCGGCGAGCGCAGCGGCACGCCGGCGTCCATCAGCGCGAGCGAGGTGCCGCACACGGTCGCCATCGACGACGAGCCGTTCGACTCGGTGATCTCCGAGACGACCCGGATCGTGTAGGGGAACTCGTGCTTGAGCGGCAGCATCGGCCGGATGGCGCGCCAGGCGAGCTTGCCGTGGCCGATCTCGCGGCGGCCCGGCGAGCCGATGCGGCCCGTCTCGCCGACCGAGAAGGGCGGGAAGTTGTAATGCAGCATGAAGGTCTCTTTGTAGGTCCCTTCGAGCGCATCGATGAACTGCTCGTCCTCGCCGGTGCCGAGCGTCGCCACCACGATCGCCTGGGTCTCGCCGCGGGTGAACAGCGCCGAGCCGTGGGTGCGGGGCAGCACCCCGACCTCGGCCTCGATCGGACGCACCGTCTTCACGTCACGGCCGTCGATGCGGCGGCCGGTGTCGAGGATGTTCCAGCGGACGATCTTGGCCTCGAGCTCCTTGAACACGCCCTTGACGCGAAGCTCGTCCCAGCGCGGCGTCTGGCCCTCGGGGAAGAAGTGAGCCTTCATCTTCGCCTTGGCGGCGTCGACGGCCTTGTAGCGCTCCTGCTTGTGCGGGATCGCGTAGGCGGCCCGGAGATCCTGCTCGACGACGGAGAGCATCTCCTTCTCGATCTCGGAATTGTCCTGGGTGACCAGGTCGCGCGGCTCCTTGGCGCACTTCTCGGCGAGCTGGATGATCGCCTCGATGACCGGCTGGAAGTGGCGGTGGCCGAACATCACGGCGCCGAGCATCACCTCCTCGGGGAGCTCCTTCGCCTCGGATTCGACCATCAGCACGGCGTCCTGGGTGCCGGCCACGACGAGGTCGAGCTGGCTCTCGGTCATCTCGTCGAGCTGCGGGTTGAGGACGAACTCGCCGTTGATGAAGCTGACGCGGGCGGCGCCGACCGGGCCCATGAAGGGAATGCCCGAGATGGTCAGCGCGGCCGAGGCCGCCACCATGGCGACGATGTCGGGATCGTTCTCCAGGTCGTGCGACATGGTCGTCACGATCACCTGGGTGTCGTTGCGCCAGCCGTCGGCGAACAGCGGGCGAATCGGTCGGTCGATCAGGCGGGAGGTCAGCGTCTCCTTCTCGCTCGGCCGGCCTTCGCGCTTGAAGAAGCCGCCGGGGATGCGGCCCGCCGCGTAGGTCTTCTCCTGGTAGTTGACGGTCAGCGGCATGAAGTCGATGCCGGGGCGGGGGGTCTTCTCGGCCACCACGGTGGCCAGGACCGTGGTCTCGCCGTAGGTGGCGAGAACCGCGCCGTCCGCCTGACGGGCGATGCGGCCGGTTTCCAGCACGAGCTTGCGGCCGGCCCAGTCGATCTCCACGCTATGCTTTTCGAACATGTTGGTCTTCTCTCATGGTTTCGGGGATGCCTCGGACAGCCATGAGCAAGACGGCGAGACGCTGCCGCGCGCGTTTCACACGCGACCCGCGACAGCGTCCGGCGATCCTGCCATGGCGATCTCCAGCGTTCGCCGGGCCGTCCGGCCCGGCTCGGTCGGCGGCGTGTGCCACCGCATACGGCGCGGCGCGTCGGACCCGTCTGGTCCCGCCGCCGGAGCGCCACTCCGACCGAATTCGCTGCGCTCCGGACCTTTCGGTCGCCTCTCGTCCGCGGCCCGTCTCGGGGCCGGTCGTCCCGGCGCGGCGGCGGGCGCCGCGCCTCGTCGTCGTGCGGGCCGGAGCCCGCTGGCGGATGTGGTCCCGCCGTGCGGGGCCGCGTCCGCCCGGGTCGCTCAGCGACGGATGCCGAGCTTCTCGATGATGCTCTTGTAGCGGCTTTCCTCGGTTCGCTTCAGGTAGTCGAGCAGCTGACGCCGCTGCGACACCAGCTTGAGGAGGCCGCGCCGGGAGTGGTTGTCCTTCACGTGGGACTTGAAGTGCTCGGTCAGGTTCGTGATGCGCTCGGAGAGGATCGCGATCTGCACCTCCGGCGAACCCGTGTCGCCGGCCTTCGTACCAAACGAATTGATCAGCTCGGCCTTGCGGCCCGTCGTGATCGACATCGGTCAAACACCTTGCTGTCGGCCGGCTCTGCCATGCAGGCCGGCGAGGTTGAACACGCGCTTGGGGACGATCTCGCCACGGTCCATGTCGGCAAGGGCCAGCAATTGACCGGCCACGGTGACATAAACCGTACCGCGGACGATGGGGGCGTCCCGCCCGCGCACCAGGACGGCTTGGCCCCGTTGGAGCCTTGCCGCATCCGCCCGACTGACGGCCAGCGCCGGGATGTCGTCCAGCGCGGTCGAGACAGGCAGAAGTGCATCGGCGAGGTTGCCCTCGCCAACCGCCGCTCTATCGCACACCGCCTGCAAGTCCGCCAGAGGAATCATGTCCTCACGGGCGAACGGGCCGACGGCGGTGCGTCGCAATTCCGAGACGTGGCCGCGGCAGCCGAGCAGGCGGCCCATGTCGCGGGCGATCGCCCGGACATAGGTGCCCTTGCCGCATTCGGCCGCGAACACGGCGTGATCGCTGTCCGGGGTGGCGATCAGGTCGAGCCGGTGGATCTCCACGGGCCGCGCCTTGAGGTCGACGGTCTCGCCGTCGCGGGCGATGTCGTAGGCGCGCTCGCCCTCGATCTTGATCGCCGAGTATTTGGGCGGCACCTGCTCGATCGTGCCGGTGAATTGCGGCAGCAGAGCCTGGATCGCCTCCGGGGCGGGGCGCTCGGCGCTCTCGGCGACGACCCGGCCTTCGGCGTCGTCGGTGTCGCGCTCCTCGCCCCAGCGCACCGTGAACTCGTAGCGCTTGCGGCCGTCCATCACGAACATGACGGTCTTGGTCGCCTCGCCCAGCGCGATCGGCAGGCAGCCGGAGGCGAGCGGGTCGAGCGTGCCGGCATGGCCGGCGCGCTTGGCCGAGAACAGGCGCTTGGCGATCGAGACCGCATGGGTCGAGGTCATGCCGACCGGCTTGTCGAGCACCAGCCAGCCGTGGACGTCGCGCTTGTCCCGCTTTCTCTGCTCGCCGCGGTGACGCCGCGGACCGCGCTCGGACGGGCCGCGGACCGCGGCCTCGGGCGCTGACGGTGCCTCGGCCGAGGCGTCGGCCACCAGGGCCGGATCGGCGCCGGCCGTGGTCGGCTCGGCCTCGTCGACCGGGGCGGTGACCGCCGAAGGAGTGGCGTGCGGAGAGCTATTCATCGACATTCTCGTTGTTCTTGTCGTCCAGATCCCGCTTCACGGCGGGCGAGCGCAGCAGGCCGTCGATGCGGGCGGCCTCGGCGAAGCGCTCGTCGATGCGGAAGCGGATGTCGGGCGCGTATTTCAGGCTCACCCGGTGGGCGATCTCGCCGCGCAGGAAGCGCTTGTTGCGCTCCAGCGCCTCCAGCACGGCCTTCTCGTCCTGGCCGCCGAGCGGCATGACGTAGATGGTCGCGAGCCGGAGATCGGGGCTCATGCGCACCTCGGGGACCGTGATCAGATGGGTCTCGAGCACCGGATCGTGCACGTCGCCTCGTGAAAACACCTCGGCCACCGCGTGGCGGACCAGCTCCCCGGCCCGCAGGGCGCGCTGGGACGGTCCGGCGGCGCCGGAGTCGCGGTGATGTCCGCGCGACATGTCGACCTCTGTTCGTGGGCGGCGCCCGCAATGGCGTCCGCGTCGGTCCGAAGACTCGGAAAAAATCCGCCTGCAGCGGTACGACCGGGTGCCCCGCCGAGGCG
>NZ_NPEX01000075.1:13367-24154 GCF_003258865.1 Rhodoplanes roseus
GTGCTCTTCCGATCTCGGCGCCGCTATCTCACAGGCTGCGCTGGACGGTCTCGAGACGGTAGCACTCGATGATGTCGCCGACCCGGATGTCCTGGTAGTTCTCGAACGACATGCCGCACTCGTGGCCGGTCGTGACCTCGCGGACGTCGTCCTTGAGGTGCTTGAGCTGGCCGAGCTTGCCTTCGTGGATCACCACGTTGTCGCGGATCAGGCGGACATTGGCGCCGCGCTGGACGACACCGTCGGTGACCCGACAGCCCGCCACCTTGCCGACCTTGGTGATGTTGAAGACCTGCAGGATCAGCGCGTTGCCCAGCATCGTCTCGCGCGTGGTCGGCGGCAGCAGGCCCGACATGGCCTTCTTCACGTCGTCCACGAGGTCGTAGATGATGTTGTAGTAGCGGATCTCGATGCCGAGCCGCTCGGCGGCCTCGCGGGCCTCCTTGTGGGCGCGGACATTGAAGCCGATGATCGCCGTGCCGGAGGCTTCCGCCAGCGTCACGTCGGATTCGGTGATGCCGCCGACGCCCGACAGGATGACGCGCGCCGCCACCTCGTCGGTGCCGAGCTTCTCCAACGCGCCGACGATCGCCTCGACCGAGCCCTGCACGTCACCCTTGATCAGCAGCGGGAATTCCTTCCGGCCGCTGGTCTTGAGCTGGCTCATCATCTGCTCGAGCGAGCCGCGCATGCCGGTCGCCCGGGCCGCCTGCTTCTCGCGCTTCTGATGCGACCGATAGTCCGTGACCTCGCGGGCGCGGGCTTCGTTGTCGACCACGGCGAGGCGGTCGCCCGCCTCCGGGGTTCCGTTGAAGCCGAGCACCTCGACCGGCACGGCCGGGCCGGCCGTGGCGATCGATGCGCCGGTGTCGGAGACGAGCGCGCGGACGCGGCCCCATTCGGCGCCGGCCACCACGATGTCGCCGACCTTCAGGGTGCCGCGCTGGACCAGCACGGTCGCCACCGGGCCGCGGCCGCGGTCGAGCTTCGCCTCGATCACGGTGCCCTCGGCCGGGCGGTTCGGGTTGGCCTTCAGCTCGAGGATCTCGGACTGCAGCCCGATGATGTCGAGCAGCTTGTCCAGATTGGTCTTCTGCTTGGCCGAGACCTCGACCTCGAGCGTGTCGCCGCCGAACGTCTCGACCTGCACCTCGTGCTGGAGGAGCTCGGTGCGAACCCGCTCCGGCTTGGCGTCGGGCTTGTCGATCTTGTTGATGGCGACGATCAGCGGGACCTTGGCGGCCTTGGCGTGCTGGATCGCCTCGACCGTCTGCGGCATCACGCCGTCGTCGGCCGCGACCACCAGCACCACCACGTCCGTCACCTTGGCGCCGCGGGCGCGCATCGCCGTGAAGGCGGCGTGGCCGGGCGTGTCGATGAAGGTGATCTTGGCGCCGGACGGCGCCGTCACCTGGTAGGCACCGATGTGCTGGGTGATGCCGCCGGCCTCGCCGGAGACCACGTTGGTCTTGCGGATGGCGTCGAGCAGCGACGTCTTGCCGTGGTCGACGTGGCCCATGATGGTGACCACGGGCGGCCGCGGCAGCAGGTCCTCGGGCGCGTCGGCGACGTCGAACAGGCCTTCCTCGACGTCGGCCTCGGACACGCGCTTGACCGTGTGGCCGAGCTCCTCGGCGATCAGCTGGGCCGTGTCGGCGTCGATCGTATCGGTGATCTTCGCCATCTGGCCCTGCTTCATCAGGAGCTTGATCACGTCCACGGCCCGCTCCGCCATGCGGTTGGCGAGCTCCTGGATGGTGATCACCTCCGGAATCGTGACCTCGCGCACGAGCTTCTCCTTGGGCTCGTTCGCGGCATGGCCCTTCAGGCGCTGCATTCGCCGGCGGAACGCCGCCACCGAGCGCTCGCGCTCCTCGCCGGCGTCGAGCGCCGTCACCACGGTCAGACGGCCGCGGCTCTTCTGGGTCGTCGTCTTGTTGGCCGGCTTGGGAGCCGGGACCGGCCGGGCCGGGCCGGCGCCGCTGCCGCGGCGGACCGGACGACGCTCTTCCTCGTCGGGCTCCTGCACGGCCGTGCGGGCGTTGACCGAAGGCGTGGTCGAGGCCGGCGTGGTGCCGGCCGGGCGGGCCGGACGGGGGCTCGAGCTGCTCGGCGTCGCTGCCGAAGCGGCCGCCGGAACCGCCGCGCGGGCGCTCTCGTCGTCGCCGAAGCGCTTCTTGGCTTCCTGCTCGGCCTTCCGCTTGGCCTCGTCCTCGACGCGGCGGCGGTCCTCTTCCTCGCGCTTGCGGGCCTCGGCGGCCTCGCGCTCGGCGCGCTCGGCGACCTCGCGCTCCTTGCGGCGGCGGGCCTCCTCCTCGGCGGTCTTGCGCTCCTCGGCCTCGCGGACCTTCGCGTCGGCGAGCGCGTGGGCGCGGGCGGAGCGCTCTTCCTCGGTGAGGGTGCGCAGAACCACGCCGGAGGGACGGCCGCCGCCCTGCGGGCGCGGTCCGGCCCCACCGGAGGGGCGCTGTCCTCCACCGCCACCGGCAGGCGGACGCTGTTGCTGCTGCGGCGGACGCGGGGCATGGCTCGGCGGCGACGGCGGCGCTGGCTCCGGCTTGCCCGTCTCGGGACCGTGTGCGCGGCGCTTCACCTTCTCCACCACCACTGCCTTGGTGCGGCCGTGGCTGAAGCTCTGACGCACGACGCCCTGCTCGACCCCGGAGCGCTTGAGCGTCAGGGTCTTGGGTTGCGCGACCGACAACGTCTTCTCGCCAGGGTTCTTGGTATCAGTCATTACGATCCTAGTCTCGGGCCGGTTCTGCGGCCGTCTGCCTGTCGCCCCGCGGCTCGGGGTCACTGGTTCGGAACATTTCGAGCATGCGCCAACGCCCCAGGACCGCTTCGCTCGCGCGCCCGGGCAGGAGTGCAGCATGTATCACATTTGCCCGCCCGAGTGCCAAATCCAATTCGGCGGATTCGAACGAACAGATCACCGGAATCGCCCGGTCTGAGGCGCCGGGACGGCGGGCCGCCGCGGCATCCATCTTGCGCGCCCCGTCCGGGCTCGCGTCGCGGGCTCTCACCAGCCCGACCGGCCTGCCGGACGACAGCGCCGCCTCGACCTTGGTGTAGCCCGCCACCACCGTGCCGGACTTGTGCGCGATGGCGAGCGCGTCGAGCACGGCGCGCGCCAGCAGCCGCTCGGTCTCCGCGACCAGGCCGGGATCGACCGTCGCCTTGCCCTTGAACGCCCGCTTGAAGGCGCCCTGTTTGACCGCGGTGACCAGGGGGCCGCGTGCCGCCGTGACCCAGGCGCCGCGGCCCGGTAGCTTGCGCTTGACGTCGGGCACCACCTTGCCGTCCGGCCCGGCCACGAACCGGATCATCGACGAGGTCGGCCGGATCGTGCGGGTCGCGACGCACAGACGGTCCCGCTCGGCAGCGGCGCCACGCGGGCCGCCGTCCAGCAGGATCTCGTCCGTCACGGTCTCGTCCCGTACGGTCTCGTTCGACACGCCCTCGTTCATCCGGGCCAGCATCGTTGTCGTGGTCCTCCGGTCAGGCCTGCGGCGCCTCGGCGCCTTCGCCTTCGTTCTCGCCCTCGGCGGCCTCCTCGGCCTCCGGCTGGACGAGATCGTCCTCGCTGATCCAGCCGGCCTTGACGCGGGCCTGCATGATCATCGCCTCGCAGTCGTCGCGGCTGAGCTCCAGGCCGTCGAGAATGCCGGCCTCGCGCTTGGTCTCGCCGTCCTTGCGCTCGGTCCAGCCGGCGAGGTCGTCGGTGGCGCAGCCGGCCAGATCCTCGACCGTCTTGATGCCGTTCTCGCCGAACGCGACCAGCATCTTGCCGGTCACGCCCGGGACTTCGCGCAGCTCGTCGGCGACGCCCAGCGCCAGGCGCTTCTCGTCGTACTCGGCCTCGATCTGGTCGAGATACTCGCGGGCGCGCATCTGCAGCTCCTGCGCCGTCTCCTCGTCGAAACCCTCGATCGAGGAGATCTCCTTCTCGTCGACGGCGGCGAGGTCCTCGACCGAGGTGAAGCCCTCGGACGCCAGGAGCTGGCCGACCACCTCGTCGACGTTCAGGGCTTCCATGAACAGCTTGGAGCGCTTCTCGAAATCGGCCTGCCGGCGCTCCGACTCCTCCTGCTCGGTGAGGATGTCGATGTCCCAGCCGGTGAGCTGCGAGGCGAGGCGGACGTTCTGGCCGCGACGGCCGATCGCCAGCGAGAGCTGCTGGTCCGGCACCACGACGGCGATGCGCTCCTTGTCCTCGTCGAGCACCACCTTGGCGACCTCGGCCGGGGCGAGCGCGTTCACCACGAAGGTCGCGATGTCGGGCGACCACGGGATGATGTCGATCTTCTCGCCCTGCAGCTCGTTCACCACGGCCTGAACGCGCGAGCCGCGCATGCCGACGCAGGCGCCGACCGGATCGACCGACGAGTCGCGCGAGATCACGGCGATCTTGGCGCGCGAGCCCGGGTCGCGGGCGACCGCCTTCACCTCGACGATGCCGTCGTAGATTTCCGGCACCTCCTGGGTGAACAGCTTGGCCATGAACTGCGGATGGGTGCGGGACAGGAAGATCTGGGGCCCGCGCGGCTCGCGGCGGACGTCGTAGATGTAGGCGCGGATGCGGTCGCCGTTGCGGAACACTTCCCGCGGCAGCATCTCGTCGCGGCGCACGATCGCCTCGCCGCGGCCGAGGTCGACGACCACGTTGCCGTACTCGACCCGCTTGACGATGCCGTTGACGATGTCGCCGATGCGATCCTTGTACTCCTGGTACTGCCGGTCGCGCTCCGCCTCGCGCACCTTCTGCACGATCACCTGCTTGGCCGACTGGGCGGCGATGCGCCCGTATTCGAGCGGCGGCAGCGTGTCCGCGATGGTGTCGCCGACCTGGGCGGCGGGATTGTGCTTGCGGGCGTCCTCGAGGCTGATCTGGTTGGCCGGGTTCTCGACGGTCTCGACGACCAGCATGTGGCGGGCCAGCCGCAGCTCGCCCTTCTTCGGATCGATCTCGGCGTGGACGTCGGTCTCGCTGCCGTAGCGCGAGCGCGCCGCCTTGGCGATCGCATCCTCCATGGCCTGGATGACGATGCTGCGGTCGATCGACTTCTCGCGCGCGACGGCGTCCGCGATCTGCAGAAGCTCGAGCTTGTTGGCGCTGACGACAGCCATGGATCAGTCTCCGTCGGGAGGCGGAGGAGCCGGCTCTTGCGCCGTGGCCCGTCCGTCGTTGGTCGAGTTGCGGGATGCGATGCGATCCTTGCGGCGCGCCGCCCGCTCCCGGCGCGCCTCTTTTTCGTCCGCCTTGCCGCGCCGCAGCGCCTCCGCGAGGAGCGCGTCGGTGAGCATCAGCTTGGCGTCCTGCATGTCCTCGATGGGCAGCAGCACGTCCTGGGTCGTGCCGTCCGCCGCCTCGATATGGAGGCGGGCATGCCGCCCGTCCACCCCGGCGAGGGTGCCGCGGAAGCGTTTCCTGCCGCCGACCGGGACCGCCATCTCGATCTTGGCGAGATGCCCCTCGGCGCGGACGAAGTCGCAGAGCCGGACCAGCGGCCGGTCGATGCCGGGCGAGGAAATCTCCAGCCGGTACTCGCTGTCGATCGGATCGACCTCGTCCAGTACCGGCGAGAGGGCGCGCGACACCGCCTCGCAGTCCTCGATCTGCATGGTTCCGTCGGCGCGCTCGGCCATCACCTGTACGGTGCAGCCGTCGATCCCGGAGACCTTCACGCGCACCAGCCGGAAGCCGAGCGATTCGACGACCGGACCGACCACGGCGGCGACGCGCGCGGACAGACCGCTCTCGGCGATCAGGCGCGGCTCGTCGAGCGTGCTGTCCGTGGCGGATCCCGCCGTCATGGCGCTGTCGATCGTCTCCGTCATTCCGACCAGAACGTCCTCTTTCAGGATAGAAATCTTGCCCGGGGGTCGTGTCGCGACGACGTCTGCGACGACCGCAAGTAACAAAAAAGAGCGGGTCCCGGGCGGGCCCCACTCTCACGAACCGTTCGGTAATCCGACCGTTATGAGGTGTCCTCAGACGGAGGTGAATATAGCGGAGACTGCCGATTTCGCAAGGGGAGCGCGCGGCGCGACGGCGAGACGCCCGGCGTTCCGCATGCAACATCGTGATACCAGCGCGGCGGAGGTCGACATTCCGGCTCGGGCGGAGGCGACGTGCGCGCCGCCTATCCGGGCCCCGCGCCAGCCGCGCGCGGACGGCGGCGGAACACCAGGTAGCAGGGCGAGCGGCCCTCGCGGATCGCCTTGGCCTCGTAGCGAGTGCGGGTGAAGCCCGCCCAGGGGGCCCGCCAGTCGGCGGCGCGCTCGGCCGTCCATTCGAAGTCGGGCGAGCGCAGAAGGTGCTCCAGCGTCCAGGCGGCGTAGTGCTCCCAGTCGCTGGCGAAGCGGAACTCGCCGCCGTCGGCGAGGATGCGGGCCAGCGTCGCGACCGTTTCGTCCTGGACGAAGCGGCGCTTCCAGTGGCGGCGCTTTCGCCACGGGTCCGGATACAGGAGATCGACGCGCCCGAGCGAGGCGTCCGGCAGCCAGGCCAGCAGCTCGGCGGCGTCGCCGTGATGGACCCGGATGTTGGAGATTCCGTTCGCCTCGACATGGGCGAGGAGCTGGGCGACGCCGTTGACGAAGCCCTCGCAGCCGATGAAGCCGCAGGCCGGATCGGCCGCTGCCTGCGCCACGAGATGCTCGCCGCCGCCGAAGCCGATCTCCAGCCTGACGGTCTCGACCGGCGGATCCAGCAGGGCGCCGAGCGGCCTCGGGGCGGGTTGCGACAGATCGACGGCGAGCCGCGGCAGCAGCGTGTCGAGAAGATCGGTGTGGTGGCGCCGCAGCGTGTGACCTTTGCGCCGGCCGAAGAAGGCGCGCGCCGGCCGCTGCTCGGCGGACGCCGGGTCACCGTGGTCGGGGTCACCGTGGTCGGGGTCGTCGGTCATGGGCGGAGCGGGACAGCGGGCAGCGAAGAAAAAAGCCGGCGAAGCGTCGCTTCGCCGGCTTTCGTCCGGAAACGGGAGAGGCCGCGGCGGCGTCAGCCGACCGCGCTCTTGATGGCGTCGACGAGGTCGGTCTTCTCCCACGAGAAGCCGCCCTCGGCGTCCGGCGTCCGGCCGAAATGGCCGTAGGACGAGGTCCGCGCATAGATCGGCTTGTTGAGGTCGAGATGCATGCGGATGCCGCGCGGGGTGAGGTTCATCACCTCGGCGACCGCCTTCTCCAGCTGCGCCTCGCTGACCTTCCCGGTGCCGTGGGTGTCGATGTAGATCGACAGCGGCCGCGCCACGCCGATCGCGTAGGCGAGCTGCAGGGTGCAGCGGTCGGCGAGGCCGGCCGCGACGATGTTCTTGGCCAGATAGCGCGACGCGTAGGCGGCCGAGCGGTCGACCTTGGTCGGGTCCTTGCCCGAGAAGGCGCCGCCGCCGTGCGGGGCCGCGCCGCCATAGGTGTCGACGATGATCTTGCGGCCGGTCAGGCCGGTGTCGCCGTCCGGGCCGCCGATGTGGAACTTGCCGGTCGGGTTGATGTGCCAGATCGTCTTGTCGGTGATCCAGCCCTCCGGCAGCGCCTGGCGCACATAGGGCTCGACCCGCTCGCGCACCTGGCTGGAGGTCATGTCCTCGATGAGGTGCTGGTGCGAGACGACGATCTCGCGCACGCCGACCGGCTTGCCGTTCTCGTACTGGACCGTGACCTGGCTCTTGCTGTCCGGGCCCAGCACCTTCTCCTTGCCGGAATGGCGGGCCTCCGAGATCAGCCGCAGGATCTTGTGGGCGTAGAACAACGGCGCCGGCATCAGGTCGGGCGTCTCGTTGGTGGCGTAGCCGAACATGATGCCCTGGTCGCCGGCGCCCTCTTCCTTGTTGGTGCCGGGCTGCAGCGCATCGACGCCCTGCGCGATGTCGGCCGACTGCGGATGCAGCAGGATCTCGATATCGCAGGTCTGCCAGTGGAAGCCGTCCTGCTCGTAGCCGATGTCCTTGATCGCAGCGCGTACGACGCTCTCGATCTGGGCGTTGTCGACCGAGGCGGGGCCGCGGGTTTCGCCGGCGATCACCACCTTGTTGGTGGTGGCCAGGGTCTCACAGGCGGCCCGGATGGCCCAGGGATCGATGCCGGCCTTCGGGCCCTCGCGAAAGAAGAGGTCGACGATCTCGTCCGAGATGCGGTCGCAAACCTTGTCGGGATGGCCTTCGGAAACAGATTCGCTGGTGAAAAGATAGCTCGCGCGGGACACGTTCGACTCTCCAGTCGGGGACGCGGACATCCGCGTCGTCCAAACGGCGCCTGTTCTTGCAGCGTCCCTCTGCCCGGTCAAGATGCAGACGTCGGCGGGGGAAACCAAACGGGTCCCATAAACGCGAACGGCGCGCCACGTGGGCGCGCCTGGGTCGTGTCTCGCGAGCGGGGGCGGGTCGGAGTCCGCGCCCAGGTCAGTGCTCGACGCCGTTCCCGTTCTCGGCCGGTTCGCCGGCGATGTGCTCGACGAGATCGACGATGCGCCGACGCAGCTTGGCGTCGCTGATGCGCATGAACGCCTTGGTCAGAGCCAAGCCGTCGGAGGTCGCCAGGAAGTCGGAGATATAGGCGGGCGACGGAGCCTCACCCATGCCGGCGGTCGGGCCGTCACCGAGATCGGGGGCACCTTCGAAGAAGAACGCGACCGGAACCTGCAGGATATGAGCGATCTGCTGCAGTCGGCTCGCGCCGATCCGGTTCGTTCCCTTCTCGTACTTCTGCACCTGCTGGAACGTCAGGCTGAGCGCGTCACCGAGCTTCTCCTGGCTCATTCCGAGCATCATGCGACGCATGCGAACACGGCTCCCGACATGTCTGTCGATGGGGTTCGGAGCCTTCTTGGCCATCATTTTCTGTCTCTCCTCATGTCCCCGCCGACCACGTTCTCGTCCTATCTTCCATGCGATGCAATCACAGGACTGCATAGCTGTTCCAGACACCGTCAAAACAGATTTGAAATCGTTTTGAGTTGGAACAAAATAGACACTACCCCTGTTTGAAGGGGTTTACCAATGCAAGTTAGTAAACAATGCTGTAACTTGCTTGATCAATCCGACGACATCTGCCGGTTTAGTGATTGTTGAGCCGAGCAGAATTTATCTGAACGTTCGAGTCTCGGATCGAGTGTGGACGCGGGTTGTGCCCGCGCTATGTATCCCCCTGGCGGCTGGATGTCAGCAGGATGGTACCTGCAATTGTGCCAGTTTTGACCGCACCCCACGCAAGACTGGTATGCACACGGTAAGGCTGTCGACAGTAGAAAAGCATCGCTTCCGTCGACCTTGGTGGATCGGATACCGATACACGACACACCATGATACCCTAGTCACATGTGGCACTCTGACGCATGTAGCCCGGGTGCACCGCAACCCGACGTCTATAAACGCGCAACCCGGGCGGATCGGGCGCGGCGCCGCCATGCCGATGCGACCAGGACCAGTACGACGAGCGCGGTCGCAGGTGCGTCGCCGGTGCGCGCATAGAGCGGCGGCGTGATCGGGGCCGGCAAGTCCGAATCGAGCACGCCCTCACGGCCCAGAGCGAGATGCGCGACCGTGCGGCCGATCGGATCGATCACGGCAGAGATTCCGGTGTTGGCGGCCCGGACCAGCGGCAGACCCTCCTCGACGGCCCGCATGCGGGACTGCAGCAGGTGCTGGTAGGGGCCGGGGGTGATGCCGAACCAGGCGTCGTTGGTCAGGTTGAGGAGCCAGCCGGGACGTTCGCCGCGCGGCAGCACGGCGTGGGGGAAGATCGCCTCGTAGCAGACCAGCGGAACGAAGGGCGGGGCGCGCGGGCTTTCCACGCTGCGCAGCCGGTCGCCCGACAGGAAGCCGCCCGGCACCCGCACGAGCTGCTCGATGCCGATCCGTTTCAGCCAGTTCCGCAGCGGCACGTATTCCCCGAACGGCACCAGATGGACCTTGTCGTAGATCGACAGGATCGAGCCGTCGTGATCGAACACGTAGACCGAATTGTAGGCCTCGATGTTGCCGGGGCGCGACGACTCGGCGAGCCGGGCCGCGCCGGTGATCAGCACCGTGCCGTCGCCGAGCAGGTCGGCGATCGAGGCGAGGGCGTCGGGCTCGCGGGCGACGAAGAACGGGAAGGCCGATTCGGGCCAGATCAGGTGGGTGACATCGGCGAGGCCGCGCGGGTGCTCGCCGGTCGGCCGGCTCGACAGCGCCAGGTAGCGGCGCATCACATCGGCCTTGGCGGCGTAGTTGAAGCGCTGGTCCTGTGGGATGTTGGGCTGCATCAGCCGCAGCCTCACGCCGTCGACATAGGCGGTCGGCATCGCGCCCAGCCGGACCGCGCCGAACAGGGCGATGGCGACCAGGAGCGTCACGGCGACGCCGGGCAACAGCAGAGGGCGCGGCGTGTCGCCGGGGGCGTCCGCCAATGCGGCGGGCGCCGCGAAGGTCAAGACGGCCAGGAACGTCATGCCCCACAGCCCGAAGAGCGCGAAGCCCTGGGCCAGGGCCAGCGGCTCGGCCAGCGCATAGCCGAAGGCGTTCCACGGAAACCCGGTCAGGACGTGCCCGCGCAGCCATTCGGTGGTGGTCAGGGTGGCGGCCAGGGTGACGATCCGGAACGCGCCCGGCGCCCACAGCAGTCGCGCCAGCGCGAAGCCGCCCGCCATGAACACGGCGAGCCCCGCCGGCAGAGCCAGCACGGCGGGCGCCAGCAGCCATCCGAACTTGTCGGCGTCGACCAGGAAGGCGGAGCCGATCCAGTAGAGCCCGGCGAGGAAATAGCCGAAGCCGAACCACCAGCCGCTCGCCGCCGCGGCGGCGAGC
>NZ_NPEX01000759.1 GCF_003258865.1 Rhodoplanes roseus
AAGCGCGAGCCGTTGAAGACGCCGTAATGGCCGACGCCCGGCTGCACGTAGTGGGCGCGCATTTCCGCCGGGATGTTCGGGCAGATGCGGTGGGCGGCGTGGGTCTGGCCGACGCCGGAGATGTCGTCCTTCTCGCCCTCAACCGTCAGCAGCGCGACATTGCGGATCTTGGTGGTGTCGACGCGCTTGCCGTGGTGCATCAACTCGCCCTTCGGCAGGGCGTGGGTGACGAAGACGGTCTCCACGGTCTGCAGGTAGAACTCCGCGGTCAGGTCCATGACGGC
>NZ_NPEX01000760.1 GCF_003258865.1 Rhodoplanes roseus
TCGACGAGGCGCTCGGGCGTGATCTTCTTTCTTTCGGCACGCCGATTCTGGTGCTCGGCGATCCGGGTCAGCTGCCGCCGGTCAAGGCGGGCGAGGGGGGAGGTGGCTTCTTCACTGAAGCCGAGCCGGACATGCTCCTCACCGAGGTGCATCGCCAGGCGCGCGACAACCCGATCATCGATCTCGCCATGCGGGTGCGCGAAGGCGAGCGCATCGATTACGGCTCCTATGGCGAAAGCCGCGTCATCTCCAAGAACGATGTCGATCAGGACATCGTCATGTCG
>NZ_NPEX01000761.1 GCF_003258865.1 Rhodoplanes roseus
AACGGCAGCATCGTCGCCAGCACGTCGGGATCGACGGGTGTGGTTGCGTTGGCATCGAGATAGACGGGCCGCATCACCGCCTCCTCAATGTCTCGGCTGAACCGGGATGACGCGCACGGGCGCGCCGAGCTTCGCCATCAGCCGCATCTGAATGCCGCCGATGGTGACGCCGGCAAGCTGGCAGCCGACGCAGGCACCGGTCAGCCGCACCATGATCTTGTTGTCTTCGATATCGACGAGCTGGCAGTCGCCGCCATCGCCCGCGATGTAGCGGCGGATATCCT
>NZ_NPEX01000762.1 GCF_003258865.1 Rhodoplanes roseus
CTCGTCCTTTTCGTCGGATTCCACCTCCTCGAGCATGGCCGCGATCGAGGCGAGCCCGAGATTGGAGGAGCCGAGCGCCGGATCGCACCAGCGCTCGACGTTGAAGCGGATATGATCGGCGATAAGCTCCTCGCCGTTGTGCCAGCGCACACCGCGACGAAGGTAAAACGTCCATTCGGTCAGATCGTCGGAGACTTCCCAACTTTCCGCCAGCATCGGGTGGGTGACGTTGTCCGCCGTCGTATAGGCGAGATATTCGAGAATATGCCGGGTCTGGTTGGAT
>NZ_NPEX01000763.1 GCF_003258865.1 Rhodoplanes roseus
GATAACCATAGGCGGAAAAGACGGAAAGCGCTGCCTGCAGAATGGCTTCGCGATTGACGGTCTGAATGCGCGTTCTCTTCCTCTTGGAGATGGCCTCATCCAGCATCTTTGCCCCGCCCGGACCGATGCCTACTTGCTAGGCAGTCAGTCCAGCTTTTCGCCTTGACCGTAAATTAAGCCCCACCTAGCGTGAGATTTGACCATTTAGTCAAGTTTTCTGCCCCGCATGGCAGAAACCACAGGGGGGAATGCTGTGGACTCCAATCTGCGGATCAATGCCGAC
>NZ_NPEX01000764.1 GCF_003258865.1 Rhodoplanes roseus
GAGGCCTATCCGGGCGACGTCTTCTATCTGCATTCGCGGCTCCTGGAGCGCGCGGCGAAGATGAACGACGATTACGGTTCTGGTTCCCTGACGGCTCTGCCGGTGATCGAAACGCAGGCGAATGACGTGTCGGCCTATATTCCGACCAACGTCATCTCCATTACCGACGGTCAGATCTTCCTGGAGACGGATCTCTTCTACCAGGGTATCCGTCCGGCGGTGAATGTCGGTCTGTCGGTGTCGCGTGTCGGTTCGGCGGCTCAGATCAAGGCGATGAAGCAGG
>NZ_NPEX01000765.1 GCF_003258865.1 Rhodoplanes roseus
AACATGCTGCGCTCGCGCTCCTCCGGTGTCGCCAAGCGCAGCCAGCACACCGCCGGAAAGGCGATGGATTTCTTCATTCCGGGTGTGCCGCTCGAAAAGCTCCGCAAGATCGCATCGAAGAAGCAGGTCGGCGGCGTCGGCTACTATCCGACGTCCGGCTCGCCCTTCGTGCATCTCGACGTCGGCAGCGTCCGCCACTGGCCGCGCATGACGCGCCGGCAGCTTCTGGCGCTCTTCCCCGACGGCAAGACCCTGCACATCCCGTCCGACGGCAAACCATTGC
>NZ_NPEX01000766.1 GCF_003258865.1 Rhodoplanes roseus
GCGCCGCCCGGCGGCAGCGCGTCGAAATCGAGCGCGATGCCATGGGCGAGGAGGTTCGCCGCTTGCGCTCCGGCCAGGCGCACGATGCTGAAGCCGTGGCTGAGATCGGTCAGCGTGCCGGATCGGCCGATCGCCTTCTTGAGCTGGTCGGCGATGCCGTCGGTATCGCTCAACAGCATCAGCCGGCCGACGCCGAGCGACACGAGCATGCCATGGGCATTGTCGACGAACATGCCGTTGTCGGGCATCGGCAGCTCGGTCACGTCCGACAACGCATTGGCGA
>NZ_NPEX01000767.1 GCF_003258865.1 Rhodoplanes roseus
GTCGGGCGCCCGAAGAGCTCGCCGTTGATGAAATTGGCGATCCGGCCGAAAAAGAGGCCGAAGGGGACGGCGGTCGATACGACGTCGAAAAGCGACATCAATGGAAGGCCGCGTTTCCAGGAGAACGCCATCATGGCCACGATCGTGCCGATCAGACAGCCGTGGAACGACATTCCTCCTTCCCATAGCCGAAAGAAGGCGAGCGGCTCGTTCAAGAAGTGGTCTGGCTGGTAGAAGAGGGCATATCCGAGCCGCCCACCGAAAATGATGCCTACGGTGATCC
>NZ_NPEX01000768.1 GCF_003258865.1 Rhodoplanes roseus
ACTTCCAGGGTGGTGGCGCCCGGTCCACCGCCGAGCGTGAGGACCAGCGTGAAGCTGGTGACGCAGAGCATGAAGATGAGGCTCGTGGCGCCGGGCAGCGCGGTGCGGATTGCCGGCCATTCGAGGAGGCGGAAGGTGGTCAGCGGCGTGAGAGAAAGCTGCCCGGCGAGCTTCCAGCTTTCCGCCGGCACGCCGTCGAGTGCGGCGACCATCAGTCGGGCGGCGAGCGGGAGGTTGAAGAAGGTGTGGGCGATCAGGATTCCGGACAGCCCATAGACGTTGA
>NZ_NPEX01000076.1:0-21377 GCF_003258865.1 Rhodoplanes roseus
TGCTCGAGAGTCGCGGCTCCAGCGTTCCCTCCCCCCTTGTGGGGGAGGACAGGGAGGGGGTTACGGCGCCGGCGTCGACCAGCACCTCGGCGCAGTCGGCGAAGCCGTGCCACAGCGCGTCGTGCAGCGGCGTGTAGCCGTTCGAGGGGCCCTGATAGTCCAGGTCCACGCCGGCGGCCGCGGCGAGGCGGCGGGTGATGTCGAGACGACCGTTGTAGGTCGCCTTGTGCAGCGGCACGGCGCCGAACACCGGCTCGACCGCGTTGACGTCGGCGCCGGCCTCGATCAGCAGGCCGACCATCTCGGTGCGGCCGTCGCGCGCCGCCACCAGCAGCGCCGTGTGGCCGTCGTCGAAGCCGCCGACCACGGGCCAGCGCCGATCGACCGGCGCGCCCGCCGCGCGCCCGCCGCGCAGCGCGTTTAGGTCGTTCGCGTGCACGGCCCGGATCAGCACGGCGTCGCTCTCGGCGGCCGCGTCGCGGCTGCGACGGCCCGCGATCAGCGCCTCGATATGCGCGAGCTTCTCGGCGTCGCCCGCGCCCTGGCTCACGGATTTTGCGTAGGCGACATGCTGGTCGAGCGTGAAGCCGTAATAGCTCGTCGGCGACAGCCGGCAGTCGCGGTCGAGCAGCAGCGCGACGATGTCGTCCGCCTTGAACCAGATCGCCTCGAACAGCGGCGTGTGGCCGGTCGACGTCGCCTGCAGGTCGACCGACGCGCCGGCTTCGACCAGCATCCTCGCGGCCTCGGTGTGCGCCCCCTGGCAGGCCTTGTGGAGCGCCGCCGCGCCGGCCTTGCGGTCGAGCGCATCGACCAGCGCGCCCGCTCCGATCAGGACCGCCAGCTTGTCGCGGTCGCCCAGGCCGGCCGCGAACATCAGCGGCGTCAGCCCGCTCGCGGCGTCCGGGAGATCCGGAGACCGGCCCTGCGCCAGCAGGGCCGCGACCTCGGCCGCCGTGCCGAAGCGGACCGCGTGGACCAGATCGTCCGGTGGGCCGGCCGACATCGCGGCCTCACAGGCCACGATAGGCGCGCACCAGCGGCGCGACGTCCCAGCACACCCGCCATTCGACGATGCGGCGATTCCGGATGGTCAGGAAGGTCGCCACCTGCAGGTCGTATTCATTGCCGTTGGAGAGGCACTGGGCGTGCTCGTGCACGATGCCGACCGCGCGCGAACCCTCCACCAGCACATCGCCGAGCAGCGTGAAGCTGAGCATCTTCGAGTGGGCGGCCCACACCTCGAAGCTCTTCAGCACGGCCGGCAGGCCGCGATAGGAGCCGAGCCACGGCGCGAGGTCGCTGACGCCGGGAACCGGCGGCACGTTGTCCCAGATCACGTCGGGATCGACGAGCTTCAGCGCATCCTCGGAGCGGCCTTCGCTCAGGTTGCGGAACCAGGCCGTGGCGATCTCGCGGGTCGCGGCCGGGTCGACCGGAACGGGCAGGGGGGCGGGCTGGCCCGGCTGCGGGAACTTGGCCTTCACGTCGGCCAGGAAGCCCTCGTAGTCGCGCAGCGCCCACACCTGCTCGAACTCGAGATACTCGCGCATGGGCAGCCAGCCCATCGAGTTGCGGTCGAGGTCGTCGAGCGAGTCGGCGTTGACGATGGCGATGATGCGATGCTGCGACACCACCTTGTAGAGCTGGACGAAGCCGGCCCGGATCCCCTCGACGCCATGGTCGCCCTCCAGCGCCTCCAGTTCCCAGAGCTTGTCCTGCGAGATCCGCCCCTGATAGTTCCACCTCATCTGCACGTAGAACAGCATCGCGGCCGCCTCCGGATTGCGGGCGCACGCCGACCTCCGGCGGGACGGGCGCGGCGGCCCGCCCGGCACGGCGGAGGGAGTCGCCCGCGGGTTGCGGAGACAACCTAAACGGGCGTCAGACGCGATGTAAACTCAAAAATAGAATAGACATGAGGCCGCAACCGCCCGGTTTCGCCGGGCCGGCCGCAGGCGTGCCTCGCGAGGAGGCCTCAGGCGGCGGCGCGGCGGGGCCGCTCGTGCGGGACGAGCGACACGGTCCGGCGGCTGCCGTCGCGCAGAAGCTCGATCGCGATCGTGCGGTCGATCCGCTCGCCGGTGAGATTGCGAACCAGCTCGTCGGCGCCCGTGACCGGTGCGCCCTCGATGGCCAGCACGACGTCTCCGGGCGTGATGCCGGCCGTCGCGGCGGGGCTTCCCGGCTCCACCGAGGCGACCATCACGGCGCTCTCCTGGGCGACGCCGGCGAGATGGCGCAGCCGCGCCGGCAGGGCGGTCTGGGCGGCCGCGATGCCGATCCAGGCCCGCCGCACCCGGCCGTGCCGCACCAGCTCGCCGAGCACGTGCTTCACCGTGTTGGCCGCGATGGCGAAGCAGATGCCCTGGGCGCCCTGGATGATCGCCGTGTTGATGCCGACCACCTCGCCGTGCGAGGCGACCAGCGGGCCGCCGGAATTGCCGGGGTTGAGGGCCGCGTCGGTCTGGATCAGGTCGTCGACCAGCCGCCCGTTGGAGGCGCGCAGCGAGCGCCCGAGCGCCGACACCACGCCGGCCGTCACGGTCGACTCGAAGCCGAGCGGGTTGCCGATGGCGATGACGAGCTGGCCGCGCCGCAGCTTTCGCGAGTCGCCGAGCGCGGCGGCGGGAAGCACGACGTTCTCGTCGACGCGCGCCAGCGCCAGATCCGTGTCCGGATCGGTGCCGACCACGCGGGCGTTGAGCTGACGGCCGTCCGCGGTCGTCACCCGCATCCGCTGGCTCGCCGCGACCACGTGATGATTGGTGACCACGAGACCGTCCGGCGACAGGATCACGCCGGATCCGGAGCCGGCGCGTCCGTTCGGTCCGGCGACGTCGAGCCGGACCACGGCCGGACCGATGTGATCGACCACCGCCGTCACGGCCCGCGAATAGGCGTCGAGCAGCGCGGTGTCGTCGGGGTTGTCGGGTATTTCCGCGCGAGAAGCGGAATTTTCGTTCAAGACGAAACCGTCGTTCGCATCGATGTTGCCGGTCTCGTCCGCGGCGACGTTACGAATTCGTAATGCGTCCGACAGGCTTCGGTAACCGTCATGACGATACCGTCCCGCCGTTGCTAGGCTGCGGTTTCGATCGGAGTGCGCGCGAGCCTCGGGCGAACTCCGGGTTCGATCATTTAGTTTATGGACTTGCATGGCATGGGCGGATATGGGGAATGCCACGCGGTTATGGAAGACCATCGGGACGTCGCGCCAACGCCGGGCTTCCTTCCCAGGCGGGCCTTACTCGGGCCTAAAGGATGCGCGATGTCGATGGTCGCAAAACTTCCGACGGAGCTGTCATGAGTTCGAGCTGGGCGCGCCTGGTCGCCGTCAGTGTGGCATTCGTTCTGGCGGGATGCGGCGGCGAGACGAAGCAGCAGGCGGCGGCGCCGCCGCCCCCGCAGGTCACCGTCGCCAAGCCGGTCGAGCGCACCGTGACCGATTACGACGAGTATGTCGGGCGGTTCGTCCCGATCGACTCGGTCGAGGTGCGGGCGCGCGTATCGGGCTATCTCGACCAGATCCATTTCAAGGACGGCCAGCAGGTGAAGCAGGGCGACCTCCTGTTCACCATCGACAAGCGTCCGTTCCAGACGGCGCTCGACCAGGCCAAGGCGACCCTCGAGCAGGCGCGCGCCAATCTCGCCTTCGCGGAAGCGGATCTGTCGCGCGCCCAGCAGCTGGTGCGCGACCGCACCATCACCGAGCAGACCTTCGACCAGCGCACCCAGACCAAGCGCGTCGCGCAGGCGTCGGTCGCGGCCCAGGAGGCCGCCGTGCGACAGGCCACCCTGGATCTCGAGTTCACCGAGCTGCGGGCGCCGATCACCGGGCGCATCGGCGACCGTCGCGTCTCCATCGGCAACCTCGTCACCGGCGGCACCGGCGGCAGCACGACGCTGCTCGCGACCATCGTCACCTACGACCCGATCCGCTTCGAGTTCACCTTCGACGAGGCCGCCTATCTGCGCTACGGGCGCTCGGCCGGCGATGGCCCGGCCAACCGCTCCGGTGGCCTCGAGGTCGCCCTCAAGCTGATCGACGAGCCGGACTTCACGCATGTCGGCCGGATGGACTTCGTCGACAACGTGATCGAGCGGCTGACCGGGACGATCCGGGGCCGCGCCGTGCTGCCCAACCCGAACGGCTTGTTCACGCCCGGCATGTTCGCGCGCGTACGCGTGCCGGCGTCGCAGCCGCAGACCGCGCTGCTCGTGCCCGACGTCGCGATCGGCTCCGAGCAGGTGAGGAAGTTCGTCTTCGTGGTCGACGGCGAGAACGTCGCCCGCCAGACCTTCGTCACGCTCGGGCAGCTCGACGGCAAGCTGCGGGTGGTCAAGACCGGCCTCAAGCTCGACGACCGCGTGATCGTCAACGGCATGGCGAAGACGCGTCCGGGCCAGAAGGTGACGCCGAAGGAGGAGGCCACCCAGGCCTCGGCCGGCCCGCAAGCCTCCGCCGGCGCGCCGGCCGCCGCCAAGGCCGATTGAGAATCTCGCGATGAAGCTGTCCCACTTCTTCATCGAGCGGCCGATCTTCGCGTCGGTCGTCTCGATCGTCATCGTGATCCTGGGCGCGGTCGCCTATCTGCGGCTGCCGGTCGCCCAGTATCCGGAGATCGCGCCGCCCGTCATCAACGTCACGGGCCAGTTCCCGGGCGCCAGCGCCGAAACCGTGGCCGAGACCGTGGTCGCGCCCATCGAGCAGCAGATCAACGGCGTCGAGGGGATGCTCTACATCTCCTCGAACTCGACCGCCGACGGCCGCTTCTCGATCGCCGTGACGTTCAACATCGGCGTCAATCTCGACATCGCCCAGGTGCAGGTGCAGAACCGCGTCGCGGTGGCGCAGCCGCGCCTGCCCATCCAGGTCCAGCAGATCGGCGTGACGGTCAACAAGGCCTCGCCCGACATCCTGATGGTGGTCAATCTCTACTCGCCCGACTCGTCGCGCGACACGCTGTTCATCTCCAACTTCGCCAACATCCAGGTGAAGGACGTGCTGTCGCGCGTCGATGGCGTCGGCTCCATCACGGTGTTCGGCAGCCGCGACTACGCCATGCAGATCTGGCTCGATCCGGATCGGCTGCAGTCGCTCAACTTGACCGCCCAGGACGTCACGGCGGCGTTGCAGGCGCAGAACATCCAGGTCGCCTCGGGCGTGCTCAACCAGCCGCCGGTGCCGGACCAGCTCGCCTTCCAGGTCGCGGTGCGCACGCTCGGGCGTCTCAGCGATCCGCAGGAGTTCGCCAATGTCGTGGTCAAGCAGAGCGACATCGCCGTCGTCCGGATCAAGGACATCGGCCGCGTCGAGCTGTCCGCCCAGGACTACTCCTCGACCTCCTATCTCGATCGTCAGCCCTCGGTCGCGCTGGGCGTGTTCCAGCGTCCCGGCTCGAACGCCCTGACCACCGGGCAGGGCGTGGTGGCGACCATGGAGCGCCTCGCGCCGGGCTTCCCGGAGGGCGTCAAGCACGCCATCATCTACAACCCGACCACCTTCATCGCGGACTCGGTGCGCGCCGTCGTCGAGACGATCTTCGAGGCGGCCATCCTGGTCGTGCTGGTCGTCATCCTGTTCCTGCAGACCTGGCGGGCCGCCGTCATCCCGATCCTGGCGATTCCGATCTCGCTGGTCGGCACGTTCTTCGTGATGAGCCTGTTCGGCTTCTCGCTGAACAATCTGTCGCTGTTCGGCCTGGTGCTCGCCATCGGCATCGTGGTCGACGACGCCATCGTCGTGGTGGAGAACGTCGAGCGCAACATCTCGGCGGGGCTGTCGCCCCGCGACGCGGCGCACAAGACCATGGACGAGGTCGGCGGCGCGCTGGTCGCCATCGCGCTGGTGCTCTCGGCCGTGTTCGTGCCGACCGCCTTCATCACCGGCATCTCGGGGCAGTTCTACCAGCAGTTCGCCCTCACCATCGCGGGCTCGACCCTGATCTCGCTGATGGTGTCGCTGACGCTGTCGCCGGCGCTGTGCGCGCTGCTGCTGAAGGCGCACGATCCGCACCACCGCGAGCGCTGGTTCGAGAAGCCCGTGCACGGCTTCTTCCGCCTGTTCAACCGCGGCTTCGACGCGGTGGCGGGCGGCTACGGCTGGCTCGCCGGCCGCGTCGTGCGCCTCACGCTGCTGATGCTGCTCGCCTACGCCGCCGTGCTCGGCTACGGCCTCAACGAGTTCCGCAACACGCCGCGCGGCTTCATCCCGCAGCAGGACCGCGGCTACCTGATCGTCGCCGCGCAGCTCCCGCCCGGATCCTCGCTGCAGCGGACCGACGCGGTGATGAAGCGGGCCGCCGATCTCGCGCTGTCGACCCCCGGCGTCGGCCACGTCATCAACATCGTCGGCTTCTCGGGCGCGACCTTCACCAACGCCCCGAACGCCGGCGCCATGTTCCTGATCCTCGAGCCGTTCGAGAACCGGGTCGGCGATCCGTCCAAGTCCGCGGTCGGCATCCAGGGCGCGCTGTTCGGCAAGCTCGCCGCCATCCAGGACGCCTTCATGGTGGTGGTGCTGCCGCCGCCCGTGCAGGGCATCGGCAATGCCGGCGGCTATCGCATGATGGTGCAGGACCGCGACGGCGTCGGGTCGCAGGCGCTGCTCGGTTCCGTCTACGCCATGATGGGCCGCGCCGCGCAGACACCCGGGCTCCGGCAGGTGTATTCGCTGTTCGAGACCTCGACGCCGCAGCTCTATCTCGACATCGACCGCACCAAGGCGCAGCTGCTCGGCATCAACATGTCGGACGTGTTCAACGCGCTGCAGGTCTATATCGGCTCGTCCTACGTCAACGACTTCAACCTGTTCGGCCGCACCTTCCGGGTCCAGGCCCAGGCCGATGCCGAGCATCGGCTGGAGCCGAAGGACGTGCTGACCCTGCGGGTGCGCAACTCGCGCGGCGAGACCGTCCCGCTCGGCGCCTTCACGACCATGCGCGACATCTCGGGCCCGTACCGGGTGCCGCGCTACAATCTCTACCCGGCCGCCGAGCTCGACGGCGATTCCGCCCCCGGCACCTCGCAGGGGCAGGCCATCGCCATCATGGAGAAGCTCGCCGCCGAGACGCTGCCGCCCGGCATCGGCTACGAGTGGACCGGCCTCGCCTATCAGCAGCTCAAGGCCGGCGACACCGCGATCTTCGCCTTCGGGCTCGGCGTCGTCTTCGTGTTCCTGGTGCTGGCCGCCCAGTACGAGAGCCTGACGCTGCCGCTCGCCGTCATCATGATCGTGCCGATGTGTCTCGTCGCCGCGGTCACGGGCGTCATCCTGCGCGGGTTGGACAACAACATCCTGACCCAGGTCGGCTTCATCGTGCTGATCGGACTGGCGGCCAAGAACGCCATCCTGATCGTCGAGTTCGCCAAGCAGCTCGAGGACCAGGGGCGCGACCGCGCCTCGGCGGCCGTCGAGGCGGCGCGCCTGCGCCTGCGGCCGATCCTGATGACGTCGCTCGCCTTCATCCTCGGCGTGGTGCCGCTGGTGTGGGCGACCGGCGCCGGCTCGGAGCTGCGCCAGGCGCTCGGCACCGCGGTGTTCTCCGGCATGATCGGCGTCACCACGTTCGGCCTGATCTTCACGCCGGCGTTCTACGTGGTCGGAAGCTGGCTCGCCGGCCTGCGCGGCGGCCGCCGCCGCGGCGAGGAGATCCCGCCCGGCACGCCGACCGGCCAGCCGGCCGAGTGAGGCGCCGGAACCGCATCGTGAACCGGCGGTGCCGCCCTGCGGCGCCGCCGCTTTCGCGTGTGCGGGTCGGTGGCCGGCGGGCGTCCGCCGCGATCTCGGTCGCCGGGGCTGGATGCGCGCTTATGGACGCGACAGACATCGCGCACTAGCTTGACGTGAGCCCCCGGACTGCGGTCGTCACGGCGTCATGATCGATGCCGGATACGATCGGCGTCCCCAACCGTGACCGAGGATCGCCCATGCAGTTCGGCATCTCGCAGGCCGTGACCCGCACCGAGGACGACGCCTTCCTGCGCGGCGCAGGCCGCTATGTCGCCGACCTCGTCCCGGCCGATGCGCTGCGCGCCGTCGTCCTGCGCAGCCCGCATGCGCATGCGCGCTTCCGCATCACCGACGTGGACACGGCGCGAAAGCTGCCGGGCGTGCGGCTGATCCTGATTTCCGAGGACATCACGGCGCTCGGCCCGATGCCGTGCCTCGGCATTCCGCACGGCGTCTCGGTCGAGGTTCCCGACTGCCCGGTGCTGGCGCGCGACATCGTGCGGCATGTCGGCGACGCGATCGCCTTCGTGGTCGCCGACACGGTCGAGCAGGCGCGCGACGCCGCCGAGGCGATCGCGATCGACTGGGAGGCGCTGCCGCACGTGGTCGATCCGGTCGCGGCGATCGGCGCGGGCGCGCCGGCCGTGTGGCCGTCGGCGTCCGGCAACGTCGCCTACACGCAGACGCTCGGCGACGAGGCCGCGACCGAGAAGGCTCTCGCGAGCGCGGCCCATGTGGTGGAGCTGCGGCTCGTCAATCAGCGCCTGGTCGCCAACTACATGGACACGCGCGCCGTCACGGCGGCGTTCGATCCGGCCGACCGCCGCATCACGCTGACGCTCGGCAGCCAGGGCTCGCATGCGGTGCGCGACATCATCGCCGGCAAGGTGCTGAAGATACCGCCCGAGCGCATGCGGGTGATCACGCCCGATGTCGGCGGCGGCTTCGGCACCAAGCTGTTTCCGTATCGCGAATACGCGCTCGCCGCGGTGGCGGCGGAGCGGCTCGGCCGCACCGTGAGCTGGATCGCCGACCGCGCCGATCATTTCCTCGGCGACAGCCACGGCCGCGCCAATGTCACGACCGCGCGCCTGGCGCTCGATGCCGATCATCGCTTCCTGGCGCTCTCGGTCGACTCGGTGTGCGACATGGGCGCCTATCTGTCCTGCTACGCGCCCTACATCCCGTATGCCGGCGCCGGCATGCTGCCCGGCGTCTACGCCATCCCGGCCTGCCACGTGACGCTGCGCGGCGTGTTCACCCACACGGTGCCGGTCGACGCCTATCGCGGGGCGGGGCGGCCGGAGGCGTCCTACGTGATCGAGCGCCTCGTCGACACCGCGGCGCGCGATCTCGGCCTCGCGCCGGACGCGTTGCGCCGGAAGAACTTCATTGCGCCCGCCGCGATGCCCCACCGCACGCCGACCGGCAAGGTCTACGACTCCGGCGAGTTCGCCGCCCACATGGCGCGTGCCCAGGAGATCGCCGACTGGACCGGCTTCGCGCATCGGGCCGCCGAGGCGCGGCGGCACGGCAAGCTGCGCGGCATCGCGCTCGCCACCTATATCGAGGCCTGCGGCAGCGTCGGCCCGGAGACCGCGACGCTGACGCTCGACCGCGACGGCGTCGTCACGGTGCTGATCGGCTCGCAGTCGACCGGGCAGGGGCATCACACCGCCTATGCCCAGATCGTCGCCGAGCATCTGGGTCTGCCGCCGGACCGCGTGCGCGTCGTCCAGGGCGACACGGATCGCATCGCCACCGGCGCCGGCACGGGCGGCTCGAGCTCGATTCCGTGCGGCGGCGTCGCCGTGGCGGGCGCCGCCCGGAAGCTAGCCGAGGTGGTGAAGGAGATCGCCGCCGACTCGCTCGAGACCGCGGCGGCCGATCTCGAATTCTCCGGCGGCGTCGTGCGCATCGCCGGCACGGATCGTGCCGTCGGCTTCGCCGAGGTCGCCGCGGCGGCGGGCGACGGCGCCGCGCGCCTGACGGTCGACGACACGTTCAGCCCCAAGGTGGCGACCTATCCGAACGGCACGCATCTGGCCGAGGTCGAGGTGGACCCCGAGACCGGCCGGGTCGAGATCCTGCAATACGTGATCGTCGACGACGTCGGCGCGACCCTCAATCCGCTGCTGCTGGCCGGCCAGATCCACGGCGGTGCCGGGCAGGGCATCGGCCAGGCCCTGATGGAGCGCACCGTCTACGATCGCGAGTCCGGCCAGCTCGTCACCGCCACGCTGCAGGATTACGCGCTGCCGCGCGCCGGAGACCTGCCGGGCTTCGTGTTCGAGACCCGCAACGTGCGCTGCGTCACCAACCCGCTCGGCGTGAAGGGGGCGGGCGAGGCCGGCACCATCGGGGCGGCGCCGGCCGTGATCAACGCCGTCGTCGATGCGCTGTGGCGCGCCTTCAAGATCCGCGAGATCGACATGCCGGCGACCTCCGAGGCCGTGTGGGCGACGATCCGCGAGCACGACCGCATGCACACCATGTGACGAACCGCGGTCGAATCGCCACAGGCCCCGGCGCCTGTCATCAAAAGTCTCTCGCGAACTCGTGATCTGCCTCGGACTGCGCCGAGATGCCTCCACATTGGAATGCCGCTAAAGCTTGGATGCCCCTCCGGGTCGCATCAACGCCTCAGCGCCGGCTCCCCGCCGGACCGGCCCGTGCGGGACATCACCGAAAACAGGAGACCTCATGACGATCCGTACGATGCTCGCCGCCGCTGTGCTCGTCTCGGGTGTGACTGCCGTCGCCGCGCAGGATCCGATCGCGGAGCGGAAGGCGCTCATGAAGGCGAACGGCGATCAGGCCCGCACCGGTGCGTTGATGGCGCGCGGCGAGATGCCGTTCGATCTCGCCAAGGCGCAAGCGATCTTCCAGGCCTATGCCGACGCCGCGACGAAGAGCAAGGCGCTCTATCCCGAGACCGCCAAGACCGGCGGCGACACCGCGGCGGACCCCCGCATCTGGCAGAACATGAGCGACTTCCAGGCCAAGCTCGCCAAGTTCGCCCAGGACGCCACCGAGGCCAAGGCCAAGGTGAAGGACGAGGCGAGCTTCAAGTCCACCTTCTCCGAGGTGCAGAAGAACTGCGGCGGCTGCCACGAGACCTACCGCATGAAGAAGAGCTGATCGGTGCGCCTGCTGCGCATCCTCGTGATCGCCGCGACGCTGGTCCTCGGGACCGGCGTCGCGGTGTTCTTCGTCCTCACCGAGCCGACGCGCGTGCCCGCCGCGGCCCTGGGGCCGCATACGCCGGATCTCGCCAACGGCCGCACCATGTTCTTCGCCGGCGGCTGCGCCTCGTGCCACGCGTCCTCGAAGGAGGATCGCACCCGGCTCGGCGGCGGCGCCCCGCTGCATTCGCCGTTCGGCACCTTCCACGCGCCCAACATCTCGCCCGATCCGAACGACGGCATCGGCCGCTGGAGCGAGGCCGCCTTCGTCACCGCCATGCAGGACGGCACCTCGCCGGACGGCAGCCACTATTACCCGGCGTTCCCCTACACGTCGTACCAGCGCATGGAGACGGCGGACATCCGCGACCTGTTCGCCTTTCTCAAGACGCTGCCGCCCGTGCAGGGCCGCGCGCCCGACCACGAGATGGCGTTCCCGTTCTCGGTCCGGCGCGGCATCGGGCTGTGGAAGACCCTCCATCTCGACGGTCTGTCGTTCCGCCCCGATCCGACGAAGTCGGCGGCGTGGAACCGCGGCGCCTATCTGGTGAACGGCCCGGGCCACTGCGCCGAATGCCACTCGCCGCGCAATGCGCTCGGCGGCGTCGTGGCGTCGCAGCGGTTCGCCGGGGGGCCGAATCCGGAGGGCGAGGGCTTCGTCCCCAACATCACCGGCAAGGGACTGGCGAGCTGGTCCGCCAAGGACATCGCCTACATGCTGGAAACCGGCGACCTGCCGGACGGCGATTCCGTCGGCGGCACGATGGCGGCGGTGGTGCGCAACACCAGGGAGCTCTCCGCCCAGGACCGCGACGCCATGGCCGAGTACCTGAAGTCGCTCCCGCCCGTCGACGGTCCGCCGAAACCGGAGCGGAAGTAGAGTCTGGTTCGCCGAGATCGACCGGTGCTCCGCTCGGTCCAGCTGTCGCGGGGACGAGCCGGAGACCGGAGCGGACTCGGTCCGCCGATGCTCGAAAGTGTCGCGGGCATCCGGGTCCCGTCCAGGCGGGTTTCCCGGCAGCGCGCGGCGTGCCAGAAAGGCGGCTGCCCCGCGCCTCCGCGCCCCCGGACCTGCTTTCTCCCGCCATGAGCGTCAATGCCGCCATCCTGATCAAGGTCATCTCGGTGCTGTTGTTCGCACTGATGTCGGCCCTGGTCCGCTATGTCGGCGAGGCCGGGATCCCGCTCGGCCAGGTGGTGTTCTTCCGCAGCCTGTTCGCGCTGATCCCGGTGGTGCTGATCTATGCGGCGCGGCGCGAGCTCGCCGCCGCGGTGCAGACCAGTCGGCCGCTCGGCCATCTCGGCCGCGGCAGCATCAGCGTGGTCGGCATGTTCCTCAACTTCGCCGCGCTGTCGCGCCTGCCGCTGGTGGACGCGACGGCGATCAGCTTCGCGGCGCCGATGATCACGGTGGCGCTCGCCGCCGTGGTGCTCTCGGAACGGGTGCGCGCCTATCGCTGGTCCGCCGTCGGGGTCGGCTTCTGCGGCGTCCTGGTGATGCTGTGGCCGTATCTCGGCCTCGGCCGGCTGGTCACGGCGGGCTCGGCCGAAAGCTCGATCGGCGCGCTGTGCGCGATCGGCTCGGCCTTCACCAACGCCTTTGCCGTGATCCAGACGCGGCGGCTGACCGACAGCGAGACGACCTCGTCGATCGTGTTCTACTTCTCGCTGATCTGCACCATCGCGGGCGCCATCATCGTGCCCTTCGTGTGGATCACGCCGACCTGGCCGCAGCTCGCGGCGCTGATCGCGGTCGGTTTCCTGGGCGGCATGTCGCATCTGCTGCTGACCGAGAGCTACCGCTACGCTCCGGCCTCGATGATGGCGCCGTTCGACTACCTGGCGTTGCTGTTCGCCTTCCTGATCGGCTGGGGTGTGTTCGGCGAGATCCCGACCCTCTACGCCTATGTCGGCGCCGTCATCGTGGTGCTGTCCGGCCTGTTCGTGATCTGGCGCGAGCGCCAGCTCCGCCTGCGGCGGGCCAAGACCGACGGCGCGTCGGGCCCGCGGGAGTAGGACGGCGCCGCGTTTCGGCGCGTCACAGTCCGGCCGGCTCCGCCCGTGTGTTGCGGGACCGGCACACACGGACGCGAATCGCACCTCGTCGGTCCTCCGCAGGCCCGGAGAGGGCACGTGTTAATGGAAGCGCGAGCGCGGCCGGCGTAACGTCCGACTCAGGGGATTGTCTCTCAAAGGATGGGGCGAATGAGACGGGTGCTTTTGGCTGGGGTCGCGTTCTTCGCATTCGCCGGTATCGCTGCTGCTGCCGATCTTCCAGCCCGGATGCCGGTCAAGGCCCCGCCTGTCGCGCCGCTCGCCTGGAACTGGACCGGCTTCTACATCGGCGGCTATTTCGGCAACTCGCTCGCTCAGTCGAGCGCGACGAACGCCTATCGGCCGGGTGAAGTTCATGTCAACGACATGGGCATCGCCGCCGGTGCGACCGTCGGCTACAACTTTCAGTTCGCTCCGAGCTGGTTGATCGGCATCGAGGGCGACTTCGGCATCCTCGGCACCAACCGCGAGTTCCGGGACTTCAACGACACGTCGATCACGGTCGCGGTCAAGACCGACTGGTACGGCACCTTGCGCGGCCGCTTCGGCTACGTCACCGGCCCGTCGCTCCTCTACGTCACGGGTGGCGGTGCGGTGGCCAAGATCAGGGAGACGTTCGGCGGCGACACCGGCGTGCTCGGGGTCGAGGAGACCACGACCCGCTGGGGCTGGACGGTCGGCGCCGGCATCGAGACCAAGCTGGCCCGCGGCTGGAGCACGACGGCCGAGTATCTCTACATCGACTTCGGCGACAACAGCTTCGTCGGCAACCCGTACGGCGCCGCCGCGACGTCGACCTTCTCGAACAAGGCCCATGTCCTCAAGACCGGCCTGAACTACAAGTTCGGCGAGGGCCCGTTCGACCTGACGGCACTGTTCGCTTCGCCGCTCTCGTCGCCGGCCCGCTGGTCGGGCTTCTACGCCGGTGTCAACGCCGGGCTCGGCATCTCCAACGTCAAGGTGCCGCAGGTCATGGCGCCCAGCTTCAACGGCGAGGAGAACGTCAACGGCCTCGGCTTCGCCGGCGGCGGCCATATCGGCTACAACTACCTGGCCTTCTCGAACTGGCTGGTCGGCGTCGAAGGCGACTTCAGCTATCTCGGGATCGACGACGTGCATGGCGACTGGTACGACACGTCGTCCGGGTTCGGGACCAAGACCGACTGGTACGGCACGGCGCGGGTGCGCGTCGGCACCAGCACCGGCCCCGCCTACATCTACAGCACCGGTGGTGTCGCGTTCGCCAAGCTGACGAACGAGTTCGCCGGCGTGACGAGCTCCGCCACCAAGACCGGCTGGACGCTCGGCGGCGGCATCGAGACGGCGCTCGACGACCGCTGGTCGGCGCGGGTCGAGTACCTCTACATGGACTTCGGGACGAACGAGGTCACCTCTTTCGGCGACGTCGCGCAGTTCCAGAACCGCATCCAGGTCGTGCGCGGCGGCCTCACCTACTCGTTCAACACGCCGACCCCGGTCGTCGCCCGCTACTGAGCGGACCGCGCCGACCGCCGATCCGATCGGAAACACGAAAGCCCCGGCAACCGCCGGGGCTTTTTTTCGTGTCCGAGGTCATCGCCGGGCAACGGCCCGGCCGCCGCTCGCGGCCTCAGAACGCCTTGAACGTGATGATCGTCTTGGTGTCCATGATGCCCGGGATGGTCTGGACCTTCTGGTTGACGAAGTGGCCGATGTCGATCCCGGGCTCGACATAGAACTTCACCAGGAGATCGTAGTCGCCGGCCGTCGAATAGATTTCCGAGGCGATCTCGGCGTCGGCGAGCTGGTTCGCGACCTGGTACGACTTGCCGAGGTTGCACTTGATCTGCACGAAGAACGGAATCATCGGATTTCCCTCGCGCCCTGCGGCGCCACGCCGCGCCGGCGCGCGGTCGCCGCAATCGAGCAAAACCGCGCCGGTTTGACAAGCGCAAGCGTGTCGCCGCGCCCTTGCACCGGGGCGGGGGAGCGACTAGTTTCCGCCTGCAATCTCAGCGGGGTGTCCGGCGAATCCGCGTCCGGGCTGAGAGGCGAAGGCCGGTCCGGGCCAGCTCGGGCGGCCAGCCAACCCGTCGAACCTGATCCGGGTCATGCCGGCGGAGGGAGCTCGAGATGCCGTTCTCCAGCGAGACTGCGTCCACGGGCGAGCGCGCCGGTGCCGGCGACGCCGCGGCCGCGCATA
Organism: Rhodoplanes roseus; assembly: GCF_003258865.1. GTDB lineage: Bacteria > Pseudomonadota > Alphaproteobacteria > Rhizobiales > Xanthobacteraceae > Rhodoplanes > Rhodoplanes roseus. The sequence goes on from NZ_NPEX01000076.1 coordinate 15,158, forward strand.
CGCTCGTCGAGACGGCGGCCGACGTGCTGGAGCGGCTGCGCGCCCGCCGGCCGCGCGTCCACTGCATCACCAACACGGTCGCCCAGACCTACACGGCCAATCTCCTGCTCGCCGCCGGCGCCGTGCCGTCGATGACCATCGCGGCCGACGAGGTCGCCGCCTTCGTGACCGGCGCCGACGCGCTCGTCATCAACATCGGCACGCTCGACGAGACCCGCCGGGCCGCCATCGGCATCGCCATCGATGCGGCCTGCGAGCACGAGGTGCCGTGGGTGCTCGACCCGGTGTTCGTCGACCGCTCGCCCGCCCGCGCCAGCTTCGGGCAGGCGCTGCTGGCGATGCGGCCGGCCGCGATGCGGCTCAACCAGGCGGAGTTCGCCACGCTGTCGGGCGCGGCGCCGGAGCCGGCGGCGATCGCCCGCTTCGCCCGCGACAGCCAGGCCGTGATCGCACTCACCGGCGAGACCGACCTGGTCGCCGGCCCGGAGCGCCTGGTCGCGGTCGCCAACGGCCATCGCTGGATGGCGCGGATCACCGCCATGGGCTGCGCCGGTGCCGCCCTGGTCGCCGCCTGCCGGGCGGTCGAGCCGGACGCCTGGCGCGCCACCGTGGCGGCGCTGGTCTGTCTCGGCGTCGCCGGCGAACGGGCCGCCGTCGTCTCGGCCGGCCCGGGCACGCTCGCCACCGCGATCCTGGACGCGCTGTTCGATCTCGACCGCGAAGATCTCCATGAACGGGCCAGGGTGAGCTGATGCCGATCGATGTCCGCCTCAACGCCATCGTCGATCCGGAGCGCGCCGGCGGCCGCCCGCTGGTCGAGCTCGCCCGCGCCGTGGTGGCCGGCGGCGCCACGCTGGTGCAGCTCCGCGACAAGCTCGGCTCGACCCGCCGGATGATCGAGGAGGCGCGCGCCCTGGTCGATCTGCTGGCGCCGCTCGGCGTGCCGCTGGTGGTCAACGACCGCGTCGACGTCGCGCTCGCCGCCGGGGCGGCCGGCGTCCATGTCGGCCCGGACGACATGGCGATCGAGGACGCCCGCGCGCTGCTCGGACCCGGCGCCGTCATCGGCCACTCGATCAAGACGCTGGAGCAGGCCGAGAGCGTGCCGCTCGAGCTGTTGGACTATGCCGGCGTCGGCGGCGTCTACGCGACGCTGTCCAAGGACAATCCGGCGCCGCCCATGGGTCCCGAGGGCTTCGCCGCGATCCGCGCCGTGCTGCGCCGGCGCGCCCCGCTGATGCCGGTGGTCGGCATCGCCGGCATCGACGCCGCCAACGCGGCCGCCGTGATCGTGGCCGGCGCGGACGGCGTCGCCGTCATCTCGGCCCTGTCGCTCGCCGCCGACCCGGAGCTCGCCGCCCGCACGGTCCGCTCGGTGGTCGACGGCGTGCTGGCCGAGCGGACGGAGTGATGACCGCCATCGCCGTCACGATCGCGGGGTCCGACTCCAGCGGCGGGGCCGGCATCCAGGCGGATCTCAAGACCTTCTCGGCGCTCGGCGTCTACGGCGCCTCGGTGATCGCCGCGCTGACGGCGCAGAACACCCGCGGCGTCACGGCGATCCACGACGTGCCGCCGGATTTCATCGCGGCCCAGATCGACGCGGTGTTCTCGGATCTCGCCGTCGATGCCGTGAAGATCGGCATGCTCTCGGTGCCGGCGGCGATCGACGCGGTCGCCGACGGCCTGGCCCGGCACGGCGCCGGGAACATCGTGCTCGACCCGGTGATGATCTCGACCAGCGGCGCGCGCCTGCTCGCCCCCGAGGCGATCGACACGCTGACACGCCGCCTGCTGCCGCGCGCCGACCTCGTCACGCCCAACCTGCCCGAGGCGGCGGCGCTGCTCGGGGTCGACGTCGCGACCGGCGAGGCCGAGATGCGGGCGCAAGGCGAGGCGCTGCTGGCGCGCGGCGCCCGCGCCGTGCTGATCAAGGGCGGCCATTCCGACGGACCCGAGAGCGCCGACCTGCTGGTCACGCCGGACGGCGTGCAGCGCTTCTCGGCGCCGCGGGTCGCCACCCGCAACACCCACGGCACCGGCTGCACGCTGTCCTCCGCGGTCGCCGCCGGCCTCGCCAAGGGGCTGTCGCTCGCCGACGCGGTCGGCGCCGCGAAGGACTATGTCGCCGCCGCGATCGCCGCCGCCGACCGCCTGACCATCGGCTCCGGCCACGGCCCGGTGCACCATTTTTCGAAGTGGTGGTGAGGGTGGCGGGCGCCGTTCAGGGCCTGCACGACGGCCTCGTCCGCCCTCGTCCTGAGGAGCGGACCGAAGGTCCGCGTCTCGAAGGACGACGGCGGCCACGTCGCGGGCCTCATGGTTCGAGACGCGCCCTTCGGGCGCTCCTCACCATGAGGACGAGCGAGGCGCCGTGACAGCCCAGCAGCCATTGAGGAGCCCGACATGACCACCATCACCCGGCGGCATCTGGCGGGGGCGGCGATCGGCGCTGCCGCCGCGGTCTCGGCGCCCGCCGTGGCGCTCGCCCAGGCGAAGCGCTGGCGGATGGTGACGTCGTGGCCGAAGCGGCTGCCCGGGCCCGGCATGTCGGCCGAGCGCGTCGCCGAGCGGATCGCGGCGATGTCGGGTGGCCGCCTGCAGATCACCGTGCATGCGGCGGGCGAGGTGGTGCCGGCCTTCGAGGTGCTCGACGCGGTCGGCGGCGGGGTCGTCGAGATGGGCCACACCGCGGCGTTCTACTGGCAAGGCAAGCAGCCGGCCGCGGCCTTCTACACCACGGTGCCGTTCGGCCTCACCCCGGCCGAGCACGTCGCCTGGGTCGAGGCCGGCGGTGGCCAGGCGCTGTGGGACGAGCTCTACGCCCCCTTCGGGGTGAAGCCGTTCATGGGCGGCAACACCGGCGTCTGCATGGGCGGCTGGTTCCGCAAGCCGGTCGTCGGCATCGCCGACCTGCGCGGCCTGAAGATCCGCTCGCTCGGGCTCGGCGGCGAGGTCTATCGCCGGCTCGGCGCGACGCCGCAGACGACGGCGCCGGGCGAGATCCTCACCAGCCTGCAGTCCGGCGTGCTCGACGGTGCCGAGTTCGTCGGCCCCGGCACCGACATCGCGCTCGGTCTCTACCGGGTCGCGCCGCACTACTACGGCCCCGGCTTCAACAAGCCGAACGGCACCGGCGAGTGCCTCGTCTCGCTCGCCGCCTGGAGCGGTCTGGACGCCGATCTCAAGGCGATCGTCGCGCATGCCTGCGCGGCCGAGGCGACCTTCGCGCTGTCCGAGATGGAGCGCCTCAACGCCGAGGCGCTGGCCGCCCTGGTCGAGCGCCACAAGGTGAAGCTGGAGACGTTCCCGGACGAGATCGTCGCCGCCGCCCGCGCCCAGTCGGCCGAGATCCTGGCCGAGCTCGCCGGGCGCAATCCGATGGCCCGAAAGGTCCACGACTCCTACACGGGCTTCCGCGATCGCGTGGCGGGCTGGTCGCGGGTCTCGATCCGGGCCGTGCTGGAAGCGCGCGGCTCCTGATCACGAGCGGCTGCTGATCAGGTTTGCTGCAGCGCAGCGATCGTGCGGCGCCGCAGCATGGCGCGGCGCGAGGCGGGCGGCTTTCGCGGTCCGGCGACATGACATAACATCCGGCCGCGACCGGCCGGCTTCGGCCGGCATTCCCCGGCCGCGACCGGCCGGCAACCGGAAAGCCAGCCCGACAACATGCGCATCGCCGCCGTTCACGCCGCCGACGGAAAGATCTTCGGCACCCTTTCGGACGACGAGTTTCGACCTCTCCTGATGAACGGTGCCCCCGTTCGCGACCTGCGCGACGTGATCGCGCTCCTGGAGGCCGGGCCGGACCGCCTGCAGCACGGCACCCCCGTCGCGCTCTCCAGCCAGACGCTCGCGGCGCCGGTCGGGCCGCTCACCAAGAACGTCGTCTGCGTCGGCAAGAACTATCACGAGCACGCGCGGGAGTTCGCCCGCAGCGGCGTCGACCAGTCCGGCGACAAGCAGGAAAGCCCCGAGTTTCCGGTGGTCTTCACCAAGGCGACGTCGTCGCTCGCCGATCCGCTGCAGCCGGTGCCGGCCTCCGACGATCCGACCGGCACGACCGATTACGAGGGCGAGCTCGGCGTGGTGATCGGCAAGCGCTGCAGCAAGGTCTCGGCCGAGGAGGCGCTCGACTTCGTGTTCGGCTACACGGTGGTCAACGACGTGACGGCCCGCGCCCTCCAGCAGCGCCACAAGCAGTGGTTCCTGGGCAAGAGCCTCGACGGATTCTGTCCGGTCGGTCCATGGCTGGTGACCGCCGACGAGATGGGGCCGCTCGACGGCCAGATGCTCACGACCGCCGTCAACGGCGAGCCCCGCCAGTCGGCGCCGCTGCGCGACATGATCTTCGACACGCCGACCATCATCGCCACCGTTTCGGCTTACGTGACACTCGAGCCCGGCGACCTGATCGCCACCGGGACCCCGGCCGGCGTGGGTATCGGGTTCCAACCGCAGCGGTTTCTCGTCCCCGGCGACATCGTGACGGTGGCGATCGAGGGGATCGGCGAGCTCACCAACCCGATCTCCTGACGTGAGATCGCGGCCGGCGGCGGCGCTGCTCGCGGCGTCCCCGCCGGCCTGCGGCGCCGCGTCGCGTGGCGCTGCGAAACGGCCGTCCCTGCGGCCGATCGGGCGTGCCCTGCGGGTTTTGCAGGGGCCCCATGTTCGGCTTCGTTTGCATGACTGATCGGAGAATTGAGCAACGCCACGGTGCGACTTTTCCGTCACGGCCCGAATACAATGCCTGTAGAGTGTCGGCCCCAGGAGCGAAACGATTGCCGCGTCGTCCGGCGCAGGCAGCACGACCGACCAACGTCGATCAACAAGACGACAGCGTGAGAGGAGCAGCCAGATGGCGAATGAGCCGTGGAAGGCCAAAGACTGGTTCGTGAGCCCGTGGAACTACGCGGAAGAGGCCACCAAGGGGCTGAACTTCGCCAAGCAGATCAAGGTTCACGACGTCACGCTGCGTGACGGCGAGCAGCAGACCGGCGTGATCTTCTCGAAGGACGACAAGATCAGGATCGCCGAGGCGCTGGCCGAGGCCGGCGTGCATCGCATCGAGGCGGGCATGCCGGTGGTGTCGCCCTCCGACAACGAGGCGATCAAGGAGATCGTGAAGCGCAATCTCGGCCCCGAGATCTTCGCTTTCGCGCGCTGCATGAAGGACGACGTGAAGCGGGCGATCGACACCGGCGTCAAGGGCGTCGTGATGGAGATCCCCTCCAGCATGCACCTGGTCGAGAACGCCTATCGCTGGCGGATGGAGAAGGCGATCGAGACCTCGATCGAATCGACCCGTTACGCTCACGACAACGGGCTCGAGGTCGTGTTCTTCCCGATCGACTTCTCGCGTGCCGAGCTCAAATGGGCGATCGACCTGATCGAGCGCGTCGGCAAGGAAGGCCACATGGACGCCGTGGCGCTGGTCGACACGTTCGGCGTCCTGTCGCCGCACGCCGCCGGCTACTTCGCCCGCGAGGTGAAGAAACGCCTGAACGTCCGGCTCGAGGCGCACTTCCATCAGGACTTCGGCATGGGCGTCGCCAACACCATCATGGCGCTGGCCGAAGGCGTCGAGGTGATGCACACGACCGTGCTCGGCATCGGCGAGCGCTCGGGCAACACCCCGATGGAAGAGGTCGTCATGGCGCTCAAGACCATGTACGGCCAGGACATCGGCATCGACACCACCAAGCTCACCCCGCTCGCCAATCTGGTGCAGCGCCTCGCCGCCGTGCAGGTGCCGTCCAACAAGGCGATCGTCGGCTCGGGCCTCTATCAGATCGAGTCCGGCATCATCGCGAGCTGGTTCAAGAACTGCGGCGAGCAGATGGCCACCGAGCTGTTCCCGATCCGCTGGGACGCGGTCGGCCAGCCGCCCGCCGACATCGTGATGGGCAAGGGCTCGGGCATCGACTCGGTCAACATGTGGCTGCAGGATCTCGGCATGCAGGTGTCGGACGACGACGCCATGACGGTGCTGCAGGCCGTGAAGGCCTACTCGATGAAGAACAAGAAGCTGCTCAGCAAGGGCGAGTTCCGCGACCTCGCCAAGAACGTGCTCGGCAAGGCGGCCTGAAGAACCGCCGGTGACGACGGCCGGCGGGCGCGCCGCCGGTCCAAGAAACCTTCCAGAAAGAGCGGGCGCCTGCGGGCGCCCGTTTTCTTGTCACCCTCTCTCCTCATGGTGAGGAGCGGCCGTAGGCCGCGT
>NZ_NPEX01000076.1:21387-24102 GCF_003258865.1 Rhodoplanes roseus
GCTGCGTTCAACAGTCCGACAACTGCACCAGCAAGATTGATGCGCTCGGCACCATCACGGGCCGCGTCTCGAACCATGTGGCCCGGGCGAGGGCCGCCCGCGTCCTTCGAGACGCGCCTTCGGCGCTCCTCAGGACGAGGGCGGATCAGCGTGGTGCATTGTCTCAGAACGCCCCCGGGAACGCGCCGCCGTCGATCAGCAGCGACTGGCCGGTGATGTAGCCGGCGTGGGCCGAGCACAGGAAGGCGCAGGCGGCGCCGAACTCGTCCGGGTCGCCCAGCCGGCGCGCCGGCACGGTGGCGAGGCGCTCGGCCTCGATCTGCTCCGCCGGCACGCCGCGCTTCTCGGCCGTGGCGGCGATCATCGCGGTCAGCCGGTCGGTCTCGAAGATGCCGGGCAGGAGCGCGTTGATGGTGACGCCGTCGGCCGCGACCGAGCGGGCGACGCCGGCCATGAAGGCCGTCAGGCCGGCCCGCGCGCCGGACGACAGGTCGAGCCCCGGCAGCGGCATCTTCACCGAGCCCGACGTGATGTTGACGATGCGGCCGAAGCGGCGCGCCCGCATGCCGTCGATGACCTTCTGGGTCAGCTCGATGGCCGCGACCATGTTGGCGGTGACGCCGGCCAGGATCGCCTCGCGGTCGAGCTCGCGAAAATCCCGGAAGGGCGGGCCGGCGTTGTTGTTGACCAGGATGTCCGGGGCCGGGCAGGCCTCGAGCAGGGCCGCCTGGCCGTCCGCGGTGGCGACGTCGCCCGTCACCGGGATCACGGCGGACCCGGTGGTCTCGGCCATCGCGAAGGCGACGGCGGTGAGGCGCTCGCGGTCGCGGCCGTTGATCACCACGGTGCAGCCCGCCTCGGCGAGCTTCTGGGCGCAGGCGCGCCCGAGCCCACGGCTCGAGGCGCAGACGATGGCGGTGCGGCCGGCTAGTCCGAGATCCATGGGCGCGCGTCCTGGCTGGTGTGTCCGTCCTCGATACCAGCCCGCCGCGCCGCTGCGAAGCCTCGCCCGTCCCGTCTCACACGTGGCGGTTCATCGCCGATGTCGCCTTGGTGTCCCGCATGGTGGCGTAGACGACGAGCGACACGGCGATCAGCCCGGTGAGATAATAGAAGAACCAGTCCTCGTGGCCGATCGACTTGAAGCCCAGCGCGACCGAGTCGGCCGTGCCGCCGAAGATCGAGACGGTCAGCGCGTAGGGCAGGCCGACGCCGGTCGCCCGCACCGCGGTCGGGAACAGCTCGGCCTTCACGACGGCGTTGATCGAGGTGTAGCCGGTCACGATCAGCCAGGCGGCGCAGATCAGCAGGAACGCCGTGAGCGCGCTGCGCGTCTCCTGCAGCGCCATCAGCAGCGGGATGGTGAACAGCGTGCCGGCGACGCCGAAGCCGATCAGCAGCACCTTTCGTCCGATCCGGTCCGAGATCGCGCCGTAGAGCGGTTGCAGCAGCAGTGCGAAGACGAGCGAGCCGGCCGTCACCAGCGTGGTCTGGTCGGGCGTGAGACCCACCGAGAGGCGCAGGAACTTCTGCATGTAGGTCGTGTAGGTGTAGAACGCCGCGGTGCCGCCCATGGTCAGCCCGACCACCAGCAGCACCTCGCGCGGATACTTCGCCAGCGCCCGCAGCGAGCCGCCGGGGCGCTTGGTCTTCTGCGCCTCCTTGAAGGCGTCGGTCTCGTGCAGGTTCCGCCGCATCACGGCGGCGACGACGGCCAGGCAGGCGCCGATGACGAAGGGGATGCGCCAGCCCCAGGCGAGCAGCTCCTCGTGGGTGAGCACGAGCTTCTGCAGCACCAGCAGCACCACGATGGCGCAGAGCTGGCCGCCGATCAGCGTGACGTACTGGAAGCTCGAGTAGAAGCCGCGATGCTTCTCGTCGGCGACCTCGGTCAGGTAGGTGGCGCTGGTGCCGTACTCGCCGCCGAGGCTCAGCCCCTGGACGACGCGGGCGAGGCCGAGCAGCACCGGCGCGGCGATGCCGATGGTGTCGTAGGTCGGCGTCACCGCGATCATCAGCGAGCCGAAGCACATCAGCACGACCGAGAGCGTCAGTGCGTTGCGCCGCCCCCAGGTGTCGGCGAGATGGCCGAACAGCCAGCCGCCGAGTGGCCGCACGATGAAGCCGGCGGCGAACAGCATCGCCGCGTTGAGCTGCTGGACGACCGGATCGTGCGACGGGAAGAACGCGTGCGCGAAGTAGAGCGCGAAAGCCGCGTAGGCGTAGAAGTCGTACCACTCGACCAGATTGCCGATCGAGCCGACGAAGATCGCCTTGAGCCGGCGTCTCACATCCGCGAGGTCGAGCTCGTCGCCGGTGCGTGCGTCGAAATCAGCCGGAGCCTGGATCGCCATGAGGGTGCACCGTCCGTCGCCCGAGATGTTTCAGGCTGAACGGACGGCGCGCAGCTATGTTCCGGCTCAGCGCGACGGCGTGCCGCTGTTCGGCGTGCCGCTGTTCGGCATGCCGTTCATGATGTCGGGCGTGCCCATGCCGTTGAGCGAGGGCGTCGACGAGCCGGTCCCGCGCGCGGTCGAGCCGCCCGGCAGGTTCGGTCCGGGGACCGACGAGCCCGTCGTCCCGCCGGTGCCGGTCGGCGTGGTCGCGGTGCCCTGGCTGCCGAGGCCCTGGCCCGGATGGGCCGGGCCGGGTGCGATCGGCGTGCCGCCCGTGCTCACCGAGCCAGTCGAGCCGACGCCGGCGTTCGGGGTGCCG
>NZ_NPEX01000769.1 GCF_003258865.1 Rhodoplanes roseus
AGGCGATGGTTCGAGATCGGGGTAAGCGGGCCCGATGTGCTCTACGAGTTCACGAGCCGGCCCCTGCCGGGACCGCCCTTCGGATCGCGCGAGCACCATTCCGTCATATCCTGGAAACCGGACTCCTCCTCCGTCCGTTTCGACTTTCCGACGGCGAAACTTGAAATCAAGACACAACGCTAGGACGTCGACGTCTCCCGCATTGATCCAGATGCGGAATGCAGCGAACCTGCCCGCGGCCATGCCGCTGTCGGCTCGTCGGTCATAGCTGGCCGCAAGGGCG
>NZ_NPEX01000770.1 GCF_003258865.1 Rhodoplanes roseus
CAACGCGCGGCCGAAATCATTCGAGGTCTGGTTCGACAACCTCAAGCTCTCGACAGCTTCCGTGCTCCGTGCGGGAGCTCAGCCTCAGTCCACGTACCTGGGGCTTTTTTCGTAAGGAACAAACGGTCCAGAAAGATGCGCGTCTACGCTATTGCCAAGTGTGGAGATCGAACTGGCCGCGCGCCACGAAAAAATATAGCACTCCACCCTAACGCAACAGCAAAAATCACAAATAAATACGCTTTATCTAAGAAGCGACACGGTATTACAAACAGGCTCAAT
>NZ_NPEX01000771.1 GCF_003258865.1 Rhodoplanes roseus
GACTGATGAAATGCTCGACCTCGGATGTCTGCGTACGGGCGGTGATGAACACGACCGAGATGCCGCTCGTGTCGGCTTTTTCCTTTAGGGCTGCCAACGTCTGCGGCCCGTCCATTCCCGGCATCATCGCATCAAGCAAAATGAGATCGGGCTGCCACGCGCGTGCAGCCTCGATCGCTTCCTGGCCGCAGGAACACGTGCGCACGTCCAACTGGGAGTCGAGTTCCAGGGACATGCTCGCGATTTCCCGGATGTCGGGCTCGTCGTCAACGTAGAGTATCC
>NZ_NPEX01000772.1 GCF_003258865.1 Rhodoplanes roseus
GCATCCTGACGGAGACGGAAGCGAGCCTCGTGAAGCAATACGTGGCCCTTCTTTCGACCGAAGGTGTGACGCTGGAATTCACCGACGACGCCATCGACGCGATCGCGCGGCTCGGTGTGGAGATCAATTCCAGCGTGGAGAATATCGGCGCACGGCGGCTGCAGACCGTGATGGAGCGGATCCTCGACGAGATCTCGTTCACCGCGCCCGATCGGCATGGCGAGACGGTCACGATCGACGCCGCCTATGTGGAGGAACATGTCGGCGATCTGGCGCGAAACG
>NZ_NPEX01000773.1 GCF_003258865.1 Rhodoplanes roseus
GAGAGGCTTCTTGAGAGCCATGAGCCGCCCCTGTCGGTGGCGGCGTTCCGCCCTTGCCGGGTCAGTCTCGTGGCGACATGCCTGCCATCGACGCAGGCGAAGATGCTCGACAAGACGCGACGGGTGCTCGAAGCCCGGCTCGAGAAAGCCGGTGCCAGCTTCACCGACGAGACGCGCGTCGCGCATGCGACCCAGGCGTTGGCGGAGGCATTGAGGGAGCCGGCATCGGAAGGTGCGGATATCATCGTCGTTTTCGGGGCGTCCGCGATCACCGATCAGAAC
>NZ_NPEX01000774.1 GCF_003258865.1 Rhodoplanes roseus
GGCTTCGCATCGTCCGGCGGCTGGTTGCGGCGGGCCCTTCAGGAATGGCCGCCGGGGCGATCGGCGAAGCGATGGGCGGGGCCTCGTCGTCTCGTATGTCCTTCCATCTCAGCCACCTCGAACAAGCGGGCCTCGTCACATCCCGTCGCAAGGGGCGCTCGATTGTCTACAGCGCGGCGCTGACCACGCTTTCCGGCCTTGTCGCGTTCCTCATGCGCGATTGCTGTCAGGGAAATCCGGAGGTGTGCGATCCCGCGATCGCCGCCCTTTCCACGTGCCGC
>NZ_NPEX01000775.1 GCF_003258865.1 Rhodoplanes roseus
AAAAGGCGCGACTGGGACGCCGCGCCTTCCTGTTGTCATTCTCGCGCTGTGCTCAGCCTGCGCTCACTTTCGGCTCGCGGTCCCAGACGCGCAGCTTGCCGAGGCTCTTCACGAAGTTCTTCGCCTCGCCGGCGCCCGAGAGGGCAACGCAGCCCGCATCCATGTCGGAGGCAATTCCCGCCTTCTCGAAGAGCATCTTCGCCGCCTGCGAATAGCCGATGAACTTGCAATGCACGAAGGCGTCGGAGACGAAATCCTTTGCCGGCGGCATATTGGCAAGC
>NZ_NPEX01000776.1 GCF_003258865.1 Rhodoplanes roseus
TCTGAAGGCTGGCGCACCCGCCGTCATTGGCCGCCAGGACGAGCATGTGATGGCGCTCCTCGGCCTCGAGGCGGAAGCGGCGCATGCCGTTCCGTTCCGCCACAATCAAGAATGGGCTGCGCACGGCGAAAACGCCCGTCTCGTCTATCAGGACGAGGACGGATTGCTCGACCTGCCTTTGCCGCGGCTTCTTGGTCAGCATCAGATCGACAATGCGGGGACGGCTGTCGCGGCACTCCGGGCCATTGGCGTCGACATCAGCGCCGAAGCGATCGGCCAGG
>NZ_NPEX01000777.1 GCF_003258865.1 Rhodoplanes roseus
GATATTGCGCGATCGACAAGGGGGACATGAGGACACACGGGGCGAGCCGTCCGAAGCTCTCGGGCATTTTGCCGATCATTTCGCGAATGGAGCGGCTCGGGCGCTTCAGCTCCAATTGATGCCGAAGATGCCCGAGCTCGGATTTGCGCGGGACCGTGTGCGCTGCTGGCAGATGGTGCTCGACGGCTTTGACGACGCGCGCGGATGCAGCCTTGCACACGAGATCGTCCAACTCACGGAAATCGTCGATCGCATGCTCGTGCTGGAAGCGCCGGAAACTG
>NZ_NPEX01000778.1 GCF_003258865.1 Rhodoplanes roseus
GTGCTGCCGAAGCCAGTCTTGATCAGCTCTTCAGCGCCGTCGGCGCGGCAGGGTGTTGCGTGCTCCTTGCCGACAGCGACGGCGTGCCGGTTGAGCGTCGTGGCGAGGCCGGCGACGATGCGACCTTCGAGGATTGGGGATTATGGCCGGGTGCGCTGTGGAGCGAGGCAACGGAAGGCACTAACGGCATCGGCACCTGCGTCATCGAGCGCCGCCCAGTCACCGTGCACCGCGACCAGCACTTCTTTGCCCGCAACGGAGCGCTCGGCTGCATGGCGGC
>NZ_NPEX01000077.1 GCF_003258865.1 Rhodoplanes roseus
TCGCCGTGCTGGCGGCGCAGCGCGCCGCCGAGCGCGGCCTCACGCCGGAGGTCTACACGTTCGGCATGCCGCGCACCGGCAACGAGGAGTTTGCACGCGACTACGACGTGGCGCTGGGCCCCCGCACCTATCGGCTGGTGCACGGCGAGGACATCGTGCCGACCGTGCCGCCGAGCGGGCTCGGCTTCCGCCATGTCGGGCACTGCCTCGCCTGCGCCCGCCACACCCGCTTCGACGCCGCGCGCCTCACGCCGCCGCCCTGCGACGACCCGCCCTTCGGCCCCGGCCTGCAGAGTGCGCTGCTCGAGGGCGCGCGGCTGATGCTGTCGCTGTCGCTCGATCCGCAGATCCGCTCCGACCTGATCGGCCAGGCGTCCCGCCTGCTGCCGCCGGCGCTCGGCGACCACCTGCCCGACCGCTACTGGCAGGCCCTGGCGGCGGGGGGGCCGTCCGCGAGCTAGACATTCGGACGGACGGGCCGTGCCGTGCTCCCCGTCGGCCGAACCGCGGACGGCGCGACAGCACGTTGTCGCCGCTTCTCGATAGCGGCGTCGTAGATCGCCATCAACTGCTCGTAATACACGGGGGCCGAAAACCGCTCGTCGATGGTCCGCCTGGCCCGCGCACCGATCTCGTCGGCGGCTCGGGGATTCCCGAGGATGCCGGCGATCACCGCAATCCAGGCGGCGCTGTCGGTGACGTCGCACAGGAATCCATCGACGCCGTCGTGTATCGCCTCCGGGATTCCGCCGATGTTCGAAGCGACCACCGGAACGCCGTGCGACATCGCTTCCAGCACCGTCATCGGTGGGCCTTCGAACACGCGGGTCGGAAACAACACGGCCCGACATCGGGCGTAGAATTCCGCCATCCCCGACCTGTCGAGGCGCCCGAGACAACGAACGTTGGCCGGTGCGTCGAGCCTCGCTCTCTCCAGCAGGGGACCGTCTCCGGCGATCTCGAACCGCTCCGCCGGAAACGCCCGCGCCACGTCGAGGAAAACGTCGACCCCCTTGATCTCCTCCAGGCGCCCGGCAAATCCGATGACGGACCGCGCACCGTCCGACGGTCTCTCCGGAACAACCGGGACCGCGTTACGGAGCACTCGAACCTGATCCTCCGCAAGGCCGGCGGAGAAATGCCGCGTCCTCGCGAACTCCGAGATCGCGATGAAGACGTCGACATTCTTCCGAAACAGTCCGAGCCGACGGGCAACCGCCATTCTGCAGGCGTAGTTGACGCTCTTCGCGACGCCTCCGGCGCAGTTGCGGAGGATGCCCCAGTGCTCCCGGCCACCCAGGCACTTCACGCATTGACGCCCCCGAACGAAATGAAGCCCGATGGGACACGTGAGGGCGTAATTGTGCAGATGCATCACCACCGGTACGGCCCGATCGCGGCACGCGGACAGAACCGACGGCGACAACAGCGGATACAGATTGTGGACGTGGACCACGTCGGGTCGCTCCCGATCCAGGAATGCGAGCATCCTGTCCCTCTCGTCGAACGAGTAGATGCTCGTCACGAAAGTCCGCGCCTTGTCACGGGTCGTCCCGATGGTGGAACTGTCACGCGTGTACGTGATCACCTCGTGACCTCGACCTTCAAGAAGACCGATCAGAAACTCGAAGACCGTGACCTCCCCGCCGAAACCCGAGCGGTAGAAGTTCGTCACCTGAGCGATCTTCATGTTCCGACATCCAAGCGTCTCGACCCGACCTCGCGGGACCGCGTCGCGAGCATGCGGTAGACGAACAATGGATTCCCGATCAGGTAACGCCTCCACTTGTGTGGCTGCTGAAGCAGGAGCTGCAACCATTCGAACCCGGCGCGCCGGACCCAGGACGGCGCTCGGGCCAGATTGCCGGCCCAGTGATCGAACAACCCGCCGACACCGATCGCCATCGGCGTGGCCAAACGGCTGCGGCTCTCGGCAATCCAACGCTCCTGGCGCGGGTTGCCCATGCCCACCAGGAGCACGTCCGCCCCGGATCGGTTGATCGCCTCGATCGCCCGATCGTTCTCCGCCGGCTCGTCCAGATAGCCGTGATGAAAGCCCGCTTGCCGCCACCGAGGAAAACATGCGCGCGCGTACTCCGCGGCTCGCCGTATCGTTTCCCGGTCCGACCCGAGAAGGAAATACGACCGGCTCGTTCCGCGGGCCTCACCGAACAGCAAGGGAACGAGGTCGGTCCCGACGAGATTCGCCTTCATCGTCTCGCCCCGGGCCCGTGCCGCCCAGCGAACGCCGGTGCCGTCTCCAAGGGTCAGCGCCGACATGTTGAGGAGCACCCGATAGCCGGGATCCGCGGCAGCGAGGTTCAAGGTGTGCGCATTGACGATGTAAACCGCACGACACCTGCCGTCGCGCTTGTCGACGAAGGACTCGAACGCTCCTACGGCCTCGTCCTGCGTCATGTTCGCGACGAATACGCCGAGCAGCTCGACCTTATCGACCGACGTCGTCTCTACACTCATCGTCAGGCTCCCATCACGATACTGCGGGGGACTCGTCCGGGCCGCGCCAGCGCACGACACGAGCCGGATTGCCGGCGACGACCGCACCGGCCGGGATGGCAGAGCAGACGCCGATCGTGCCGAAACACTGCGCCTCCCGGCACCTTCGAGTCAGCAAGCCAGCGAAACAGGAGGAAGCCGATCAACAGACTTGCGAGAGGCATCACCCGACATCCGGTTACGACCTGGTCGGAGCATTCTCGAGAGACCTGTAGATCGCGCTCCACGCCGCCTTCCGGCGAAGCTCCTCGTCATAAGGATGCGGCCGCAGATCCCCCGACGTCTTCCAATCGACGAGCCGCAACCACGAATGTCGGTCGCTCATGCCCCAGGCCACGCAGGCGACGGTGGCACGGTGGGCGAGAACGACGTCCAGAAACCTGCGATACGTGTCGGCGACACGTTGGTCCTGGCCGGACGGATCCTGGCCAGCCCGGCGGTCGAGCACATCCAGCTCGGTGATCATCACCTTCAACCCGCGCCCTTGAAGGTCGTCCAGAAAGCGCCGCAGCTCCGGCCCGCGAAACTCCATCGCGGTGGTCAGATGCGCCTGCATCCCGAGCGCCTGGACGGGTGCGCCGGCCGACCCGAGCTGATCCAGCAGGCGCTGAACGGCCTGCCGCTTGGCGACTGCCGAACGGCTGGAGTCGCAAATTCCATCGTCGTTGTAGGTGAGGATCGCCGACGGGTCGGCCTCGGCCGCCATACGAAAGGCTTCCGCGATGTAGCCGGGCCCCATGGCGCGCAGCCAGGGCGTCACCCGCAAGCCATCGGCCCGCCCGTCGTCGGGCTCGACCGCTTCGTTCACCACGTCCCACGAATGGATGCGATTCCGATATCGCCCGCACACGACCGCGATGTGGCGCGCGAGCAGCGCACGCGCCGCAGGGCCCTCCATGGTCGACGGAAGCCACTGAGGTAACGTCTCGTGCCACACCAGCGTATGCCCGCGGACCAGAGCGCCGATGCTCTCCGCAAATCGGATCACCATGTCGGCCCGCGAGAAGTCGAACTGATCCGGACGCGGGCGAAGAGGGGCCCATTTCAGCTCTATGCCGGGAACGATCACGCGGCATTCCCGACCGAGAAGCCCGGCATACGCGGGATCGCTGTCCAACTCGCGGGCCAGGCACACCGACCCGAACAGAATTCCCTTTTGCGACGCCAGACGTCCGAGGGACGGTTCAGTCTCCTGCCCGCGAAGAGCGCGCGGAAGCATGGTCGATAACGCCGCCGTCGCGCTTCCGACGACAACGCCTCTCCTATCGAGGCGACCCGACCGCATGAGCCGCCTCCTTCTTGACGCGGCGCCGCCCGGACGTCGGCTTGTACGACAGGCTGAACACCAGCAGCAGCAGCACGTAGCCGTTGAACACCGGCATCATGTTGATCGATTCACTGAAGGCGTGAACCATGCAGAAGGCGACTTGGCTGGCAATCCAAAGAAAGCTCGCGGCGCCCGTCGCCATATAGCGCCGAACAGCCAACCAAAGCGCTCCCAGAACGAGAAGACACCACAATCCGAGCCCGACCAGACCGAGACTGACGAGATGCTCGATATAGGCAGAATGCGCCTGGTTGATTCCCCAGTTGTGCAGCGACGATATCTCGGCGATGCGCCGTGGCGTCCAAAAGCTGTCGAATCCCACACCGATCAGCAATTGATCCATCGCCATTCGAATGCAGGTCTGCCAAACGTCGGTGCGGCCGGTCAGCGCCTCGATGTTGCCCTGATCGCGCGGCCGTTCGAGCATGGACGTCACGAGCCCGATCGGCGAGCTGGTGGGGTCGCTGATTTCGAGCACGACTGTCGTCGCGCCGAGCACGACCGCGGCCGCTGCACCGAACAGCACGGCCGGGTTTGCACATCGCCACCCCCAGACGGCCACCACGAACGCCGAGGCCATCACCAGCGACACCAGAGATGTGCGCGACTGCGTCAAGAGAACGATCACGAGGCCGAAAACAACCAGCACGGGCCCGGCCCAGCGATGGCGCACCTGCGGATCGAACGCCAGGCACAGGCCGGTCAGGGATAACTGCGCCATCGAAGCGGCCTGCAGGTTCGGGTGCACGGTTCCGGCGAACCGGTACTCACCGTCCCAAGGCGCGAACGTGCCGAGGACCAGCTCGTTCAAGAGCCCCACTCCGAAGCTCATCAGCGTCACCCAGACGAAGACCGTCCGAATGGAGCGAGCGTCGAGGCTGGCCACGCCGATGGCCCCGACAGACAAGAAGAAGAACACCAACAGGCGTTTGAACGTCAGCTCCGGGGTATCGCTCCACAACAGGCTCGCGAACGTCCAGCACAGATAGGCGACGATGACGACCCCGAGCGGAGTCCACAGGTCGAGGCGCCTCTCATGAGGGCGCGCGAGCAGATAGAGGCCGAGAAGACCGATGATCGGAATGCAGATCTGTCTCCAGATCGACCCTTCATCCACTTGGAGTGCGAGCCGCTTCCATTCGTTCGAGCTTCCGTCGACGAGGCTCAACGGAAATCCGAGATCATGGAACGCGCCGAACGAGGAGCCGAATAGAACCGCCACGATCAACGCCGTGGCGGGAGGCTTCGACCTCGAACGGCCGCTCTCGATCGCCGCGATCGTCATGGCGAGCGCACCGACGTGACGACGGGTCGGTGTGCCAGCGCCCGACGAAGAACGGCGGCCCGAAACGCAAGAGCGACCACGTTCGACGCGAGGAACGAAGCAACCGCACCGAGCGGACCGAACGAGACGGTGGCCCAGGCGCCGCAAACGACGAACACCATCAGCGGAACGGTGTTCACGGTGCAGTCCGCGCCCCCTCGTCCGATCGCAAACAAGCCGCGCGAGACGCAGAACGATACCGAACCGACCAGGAGATTCATGGCCATCAAGGTCGTCAGTGGCGCGGCTGGGACGAACCGATCGCCATAGAGGAGGCCCATGAGCTGGCCACCCACCAGGGCGAACAACACGACGAAGCAGAAGGCGAGTCCGGCGAGCCGCACGGCGCTGCCGAGCACCTCGCCTCCCAGATCCGCCGTGGAGGCCGCCGCGATCCTCACCGCATAATGGTTCTGAAGGCCGCCCAGCGGTACGTTGCACAGCGACGAGAGGCCGAGAGCCGCAGCCCATAAGCCCGTCTCCGTCGTCCCATGCGCAGCCGTGATGGTCCAGGGATAGAGATAGGTGGCGAGCGACCACATGACCCCGCTCAGCACCATCCATTTCCCGACACCCCAATTGAGCTTCCAGTGCCGCCACGCGAGCGTCGGGCGCCGATGCACTGGCCCCAATCGCCTCAGCCAATGCAGGGACGGGATCGCACAGGCGAACGCAGCCGACCCGTAGGCCCACACCAGGGAGAAGTGCCCGCTCGCAACACCGGCCAGTACGGCAGTGCCGTGCAGCGCGAGCACGACACCGTCGTATTTCAGGCAGTCGACGAGCTGTTGGTGGACAATGAACAGCCGTCGCATCTGATCGCGGATCAGGAGTCCGACCACCGACAGCGCGGCGGCGGCGACCACCGTGATCGCCGATCCGCCCGGGGCACCACTCTGAGTCCCGGCCGTCATCGCCGCGGCCAGCATGGCCGCCATCAGGACGACCCCCTGATGAAGGACGATACTGCCGAAGAACGGACCGCGCCGCGCCGCGGTCAACTTGGGTCGGTTGATCGTGTACGGGCCCGTGACGGTCGCGACCTGCAGGTCGGTGAAAAGCCAGACCACGGTCATGATCAGCATGTAGCGCCCGAAATCGGACAGCGGCAGGAGCCGTGCGACGCTCGCCGTCAGCGCGAAATTTCCGGCGCTGACCAGGCCCTGGTCGACGACCACCAGCATCTCGGCCCGCCCGACCCAGCGAAACGCTCGCGGTCGGCCGCCGGGGTCGGACAGAACGATGGGAGGTTGCAGCGATGCCACCGAGGTCCTCGCCCCTATGCCGACTTCGCTCGACGCATCGTCCACCTGCCCGGCGACCTGGCCAGGATACCCATCGCCGTTCGAATGTAGACGATCGAGAAGTGGACCGAGCAGGCACGCCCCGCAGAAGCGCTTTGGTCACCAGCCATCCGGGCGGCGACGAGCCGCGGGAAGGCGATCAAGCAGACATGGGCTGCCCGCAACGCGCAGAGGCGGAGCACGACGGCGAGTCCGCCGTCCTTGAAGTCGTCCGCGACCCTCGACTCCGCACCCCTCCCCGCCATCGGCAAGAGGTAGGACAGCTGCAGCCGCTCCGCCGGAACGAGGTGGCGCACGACCGCATTCCTCGCAAACACCGTGACGGCGCCATGCCGCCGGGCACGGCGGAACCACTCCGCATCCTCTCCATAGCTTAGCGATCGATCGAACAGCCCGACCTTCTCGAACAGGACTCGACGCACGAGCGCGTTCCCGGTCCCGACCGACACGGTGGGGATCGACCCGGGCCCGGTCTCGTCTTCGTCGGCCATGCTGCCGTTGCTGCCGAAGAGCTTGAGGATGGTCGGATCCGACGCGCCGGCGGTCTCTCCCAGGAAGACCACCTCGATCCGACCGGCGACGCAATCGGCGCCGCTCTGGACCGCACGATCGAGCAGAGATGAAAGCCAGTCCGGCTCGGCATCCTGATCATCGTCGAAGAACGCGATCCACTCGCCCAGCGCGTGATGCACACCTTCGTTGCGAGCGGCCGCCACACCTCCGTGCGGCACCGTGATGGATCGCAACCGCACCGGAGATTCTGCCGCGAGGTGACGCACCACCTCGGCCGTCCCGTCGGTCGAGCCGTCGTCGATGACCAGGATCTCGAAAGATCCATGCCTCGCGAACTCCTGACGCACCAGGCTCGGCAATGCCTGCCGGAGCGAGCTCGCACGATTGTAGGTACACACGACGACCGTCGCCACGATCCGCTCGGACGCGTCGGCAGTCATCCGACTCGCTCCGTCGTGTCCGTAAGACGCGCCCTCGGCGGGGCACCGGCGAACGTCTGCAGCGCCTCCCGGAAGTACGCGATCGTCGGAACCAAGCCGTCGGCGAGGCTCACGGTCGGCGCCCAGCCGAGCTTTTCGCGGGCGAGGCCGATATCGGGGCAGCGCTGCCTGGGATCGTCCTCGGGTAACGGTTGAAACACCAGCTTCGAGCGGCTGCCGGTGAGCTTCAGCACCAGCTCGGCCAGCTCCAGCATGGTGAACTCGCCCGGATTTCCGATGTTGACCGGCCCGACCATGTCGGCCGGCGAGCCCATCATCCGCATCATGCCTTCGATCAGATCGTCGACGTAACAAAAGGACCGCGTCTGCTGGCCGCTCCCGTAGATCGTGATGCTCTCGCCCTTCAGCGCTTGCACGATGAAGTTGGAGACGACGCGCCCGTCGTTCGGGTGCATGCGCGGACCATAGGTGTTGAAGATCCTGACCACCTTGATCTCCAGCCCGTGCTGCCGGTGGTAGTCGAACATCAACGTCTCGGCACACCGCTTGCCCTCGTCGTAACAGGACCGGATGCCGACCGGGTTGACGCGGCCCCAATACCCTTCGCGCTGCGGATGCACCTCTGGATCACCGTAGACCTCGGAGGTCGACGCCTGCAGCAGGCGCGCCCTCACCCGCTTGGCGAGCCCGAGCATGTTGATGGCCCCGTGCACACTGGTCTTCGTGGTCTGGACCGGATCGAACTGGTAATGCACCGGACTCGCCGGGCACGCGAGGTTGTAAATCTGACCGACCTCGACATAGAGCGGAAAGGTGACGTCGTGGCGGCACAGCTCGAAGTTGGGACGGCCGAGGAGGTGCGCGATGTTTCGACGCGCGCCGGTATAGAAATTGTCGACGCAGAGCACCTCGTGGCCGGCCGCGATCAGCCGGTCGCACAAATGGGACCCGAGGAACCCGGCTCCGCCGGTCACGAGAATCGGCTTGTCGACCATGTCGCGATCGCCCTGCTCGGTGGTTTTCTCACGGCTCAGTAAGCATTGTGCGTTCTGGCCAGCTCGAAGAAGGTCCGGACTATGATCTTCACGTCGAGCAGCAGGCTCCAGTTGTCGACGTACCAGAGGTCGTGATGCACGCGCATCGCCATGATCTCGACGCCCGGAGTCTCTCCGCGGTGCCCGTTCACCTGCGCCCATCCTGTAATTCCGGGCTTGACGTGATGGCGGAACGCGTAGTTCGCGATGAGCTTCTCGTACTCGTCGTCCAAGGCGATCGGATGCGGCCGCGGTCCGACGATCGACATCTGCCCCTTGAGAACGTCGATGAGCTGGGGGAGCTCGTCGATGCTGGTCCGGCGAAGGAACGCCCCCACCTTCGTGACCCGCGGATCCTGGCGCTTGGCTTGAACGAACGCGGCGCCGTCCTCGAGCACTCTCATCGTCCTGAACTTGTGGATCAGAAACTCGCGTCCGTTGAACCCGCGGCGCCGCTGCCGGAAGATGATCGGCCCCGGCGACTCGAGCTTGATGGCCAGGGCGGCGACCGCGATCGTAGGCGCCAGCACGAGCAGTGACAGCGTGGCGACAGAGACGTCGAGAGCCCGTTTCGCCAACAGTTCGATGCGGGTGAGCGGCGCACGCTTGACATCGACGACCATCGTCTGGAGGGCGGCTCCGCTGTGAGCACCCACCACGGTCGAGACTGCGCGATCGGGGAGCAGCTTGACCGACAGAGGACTCGCGCGGAGCTGCTCGATGATACCTTGAAGCTGCTCCTCGCTGCCCCAGGGTATCGCCAGGACGATCTCGTCCGCGGCGGCCTCCCTGGCCTTGTCGAGCACGTTCCGAATGGTGCCTCGGGTCTCGGCGGCGACGAGATCCTGTCGCGGCAAGACGAACCGCTCACCTTCCGTGATTCCGAATGTCGTCAACAACTCGGCAGGCTCGACCGAGGACAGTTCGTCTTCCGTCCCCAGAACGATGGCGTACTTTCCGCTGATCATGCCGTTCGCGAGGGCGATGCCGAGCGCCCGTCTCGCCAGACCTCGCCAGACCACGAGTCCGACCCATCCGAACACGGCGAAGAAGACCATGGAGCCACGCGAGACCTGCGCCCCGATCTTCAACAGGAAAAGGGACACGATCAGAACCAGGATCGTACTGACCCAGGCGACGAGAATACGGGACCTCGAACGATCGCCTCGAAGCAGGTTCTCGAACTTGTTGAGACCGATGATGTGCGAAATAGGTGTGTAGATGGCACTCGCCGTGACGCCGACTCCGAGATGCGCACCAATATCGCCGAGGCCGCCTCCGACGAGCACCCAATACAGGGCGCCGCCGAACAGGCTCGAAACAACGATGAGGAGCACGTTCGTCGCGACGTAGAGAGGGATGACGACGTCAAAGCCCAGCATTGTCCGGGCCGGACGATAACACCTGCAGTGCGCGACACTCGCAATCCCTGAACCCGACATGCACCGATACCCGATCAATGATCGTCCAGAAGAGCAATTTCAACGCGGACCATATTACCTCAGATCGAACGCTTCTTATTATAATTACCGGTGTTAAGGTTACAGCCACACCGGATATACCTCATGAGCGAGAGAGCACGACGCGGGGGCGGTACGATCCTCTGTCGATCCGCGGTTGTTCGGGTTCGCCTGGATTCGCCGCCACGGTCAGAACCGCTGGATCAGCGCGGACCAGAAGAAACCGAGCCGTTCGACAACGCGTCGATCCTGCGCGTTCGTGCTCGCAGTCCGACGATCGGCCATCGTCAACGCACCTCCTTGTAGCTGTAGCGAAACGTCTTCATGCCCGGATAGACACCGAGCACGAGGTCCTTGCGCCTGGTACCGGGTATGTCGAGGAACTGGCAATGCACGGATCCGAAGTAGCAGATGCTCAGCTTCAACGGTTTCAGGCATCTGTTGACCACGCTGACGACGTGGTCGAACACGTTCGGATTCGAGGAATGGGGGCGCGCTGCTGCTTCGATGTCGGCGCACGGTCGACCGAGCGCATCCTTGCTGACCGGAGACGTGCCGACGTTGCTGCCCTGCTGAAGTGAGAACCGGCCGCCGGGGGTCGAGATACTGCCTGCCGCGGCCGGCCCGAACATCACGCCGAGCCCGAGGCCAGTCGCGACCATCCCGATGAACCAACCAGACGTTCGGAGGCGCTCCGATCCGCGTGTCGACACGTTGAGGAGAGACGCCATGTCTACCGACTCCAAGGACGCGTGTCGGGACGAACGATCCCCGGGACGGAAATGTCGAAACCGCGCTGATACAGGGAGCGCGAGAGCCGCAGCCGGGCCGTCTCGCTCGCGCCGCCCAAGGCCGACAGAATCGCGTGCCGGGCCGGCGGGCCGGCGTTCACGAACACGTCCGGCATGCCCTCGAATCCGGAGTTCAGGAGGCCCACGAATTCGCTGACCACCGCCTCGCGGAGGGGCGCATCCAATCGCTCGAACACGGCGAGCGCCAATGGATTCCGCCGCACGCCGATCCACCCCTCTCGCGGTCCATACCGGTAGGATGCGGCGAGCAGCGGCAGATGGGCCGCATCGAAGCCGTTCCGAATGTTCGTGAGCCAGAAGCGCGCGAGCCAGAGAAAGGGGTCGGTGGGCGATGCCGCGAGCGCCCGGTCCAACGCCGCCGCGAGATCGTCGAGTGAACCATCGATCTCAGCCCGCCGGCCCTGGCGGATGGCGTCCTCGGCGCGCCGGACGGCGACAATCGCCAAGGTCCGGAGCGCGCCGGCGTTCGGCACGAGGTCGATGTCGCTGATCTTGAGGTCCGCGGAAACCCGGTCGAGATCGTCCGTCCTGAATTCATCGCCCAGCACGATTTTGCCGGCGACGCGCTGATGCGCTCCGGCGGACGGCAAGGCGACGAGCACGAGGCCACACCAGGCGATGCCGAGGAGCCCCATCGCGACGACGGCAAGGCGAAGCAACCATCGCGGCGATATGGAAGCCCGGGTCATGACGGCTACCTCTGGCTCTCGGCGTAGCCGTAGCGGCCGTAATGCTTGTCGTAGTAGGCTTCGCCCTGGTGATACTCGTAGCGCCCCAGAATGCCGGCATCGGCCTTGTTGAGGACCACTCCGAGAATCCGATCGTAAACCGCCCGTGCCCCGGTCAGGCTGTGGTCGATCAGATCGATCCGGGTCTTGCCCCACTCGACGACATAGACATAGGAGTCGACGAGGCCGGTCGTCGCGCGAACGTCGACGACGGGCGCCACCGGCGGAAAGTCGATGACGATGTAATCGTACTCCGACCGGAACTTGTCGATGGCCTTCTTCATCGAAGCGGACGCCAGCACCTCGTTGGTGTGAGGCAGCCGAGTGGTCACGCCGGATGGGAGAAACGCCAGCGCCGTACGTTGATCGATGACCAGGGCGCTCTTCAACGACGAGCGCCCGGCGATCACGTCGATCAGGCCATGGCCGGCGTTCGGTGCGAGCGCACGGGACAGGGAGGGATTGCGCAGATCCGCGTCGATCAGCAGGACGCGCGCGCCCGCGTGCGCGATCAGGGCCGCGAAGTTCGACGCGACGGTCGTCTTTCCCTCTCCGGGAACCGTGGAGGTTACCCCGATGACCTTGTTCGTCTTGACCGTCCCATCGAGATCCGCAGCCACCTTGATGGCCCGGATCGCCTCGGAAAACCGCGAGAAGGGCTGGTCGACCACATGGGACAGAGAGCTCTCGCCGACGGTCGCGCTCGCGTCGCCGGGACCCGCCGAGTCCGATGCGGCCGCGCGCCCCTGGATTTTGCTTCCCCCACCCGACTTGAGATACGGAAGGACAGCGAGACAGTTGACCTGCAGGATCTGCTCGATCTGGCTGCTGGTTCGGAGCACGTTGTCGCCCATCTCGCGGGCGTAGGCGGCACCGATCCCCAGGATCAGTCCGGCCGCCCCCGATATCGCGAGGATCACCAGCGGCTTCGGGTCGCTCTTCCTGAGGGGCCGCGTGGCCGGGCTGATCAGTCGTGCCTCGGTGATCGGGAAGGATTGCTGCTGAACGGCCTCCATGTAGCGCTGGAGGAAGTTGTCGTACATGCTTCGGTACGTCTGGGCGTTGCTCTCCAGCTCGCGAAGCTGAATCTGGGCCTGGTTCGTCAACTGGTTCTCGGAAACGACGCTTGCGAGGCTGTTCTTGATGCTCTCCTCGCGGGCCCGCGCGATATCGTAGTCGCTCTGATAGGCCTGCCTGATCCGATGGAGCTCGGCACTGATGCTCTGCCGGATCTGCTCCATCTGGTTGCGCAGGTTCAGGGCCGCGAGATGATTCCGCCCGTACTTCTCGGACCAGGTCGCTTCGCGCGCGGCGAAGTCGACATACTGGCCGCGGAGCTTGATGATGGTCTCGTTCTTCAGCGCGTCGGCGACCGACTCGTTCGGGACGGGGTCCTTCAGGATGTCGTTGATCCGGTCCAGCCGCGCCTTCGCCTCGGCGGTCGACGCCCTGGCCATGATCAACTGGCTGTTGACCTCGGCGAGCTGCTGCTCGCTGATCAGCCTGCCACCGGTGTCGACGATGTTGTTCTTCTCCTTGTAGTCGATCACCGCCTTCTCCGCGGCGGAGGCCTGGGTCCGCAGCTCGCGTATGCGGTCTTGCAGCCAGATGCTGGCTCGCCGTGTGGCCTGGTACTTCGCCTCGAGCTGGTCGACCACGTACGCGTCGACGATCGCGTTGGCGATTGCTGCCGCCTTGTCAGGGTTGAGCGCGCGGTACTTGATCTCCATCACGTAGGTCAGACCGAGCCGCTTCACGGTCCGCCCGGCCTCGAAGCGCGCGAGGGCCCGGCGCATCTTCTCGAACTCCGACGCGGGAGAATTCGAGAATCCCTGTAATGCGTCAGTCACGACTCCGAGGATCGTGCCGATCGGATCGCCACCAGCCCCGGTGAACTCCGGATCCTCGGTCAGGCGCTGATCCTTGATCACAGACAGGCTGATGTTCTCGGATTTCAGGATCTCGACCTGGGTCTCCACCGTGCCGGCATCCACGGTGATGTCGCCCAGCACGGATTGCTGCTGGAACAACTGGACCTTCCGGGTGTCGATCACCATCGTGGCCGTCGCCGTGTACCGCGCCGGCGCGGTGGCGAGGTAAGTGAGCCCGAGCACCACAACCACGGCCGTGACCGCGGCGATCGTCGGAAACTGCCGTCTCGCCGCGCGCCCGATCGCCAAGACGAGCTCTCGCGGCGACCCCTTTGCCGGGCCGCCATCGTCACGATCGACATAGGGCGCGTCCACGGAGCGCATCACGTCGCGTCCTCCGCGACGGCAGACGGAACCCGGGTGTGGAGCAAAGATCGGTGGTCGAGCTCGTGGACCATGGCGCGTGGCCTACAGCCCCGACGGACTGACCGAGGTGTTCGAGCCCGAGAGCCCGCCGGCGCCGCCTGCCCCGGCCCCGGTCAGCACACTGGTCGATGCATTGGGGGTCGACGCCGCGCCGAAGGACGCAGCGAGATTGCCGCCTCCGGCTGCACCGGCCCCCCCGCCACCGGTCGGGCCTCCGAGCCCCGAGCCCCCGCCGGCGCCACCGCCGGCACCGCCCGCCGTCCCAGTCGGCACATCCGGATTGACCGCCGCATAAGCGTCTTTCGCCACCCCGCTGGGCGACGTGGCGACCGACTGCTGGATCTGCGTCGCGAGCCCCTGGTCGGGTCGAAGACAGATCCGGTAGGCCTGCCCGAGACCGGAGCCGATCGCTCGCTGCTGATCGGGATTCGCTTGCGAGAGAAGCCCGGAAATCAGTGGCAGAGTTGCCGGATCTGACGCGACGAGGTCGCGGGCTTGTGAGATCAGCCGGGCACCGCCGCTCGGATTCTGGCTCAGGAGTCCGCCCGGATTCCCGACGAACTCACTGACGACATCGGCTGCAAGCCGTTGCTGGGGCTCGTAACAGGCCGCGTGAGCGCCGCCCGCCAACGCCAAAGAGGCAATCCCGACAAACACCACCTTCGTCGTATTATTAGCCATAATCAACTACCCTGCTTTTTCTCAATATGTCGTCCATTAGCACAAACTAAACCACAACGGAATACAGCTACCAAACTATGAAATTTTGGGGTGATTGGCGCATGTCGAAGCATAGCCGACATGGAAGCCGACCATGTGGCCACATGTCCGGGTGTTTCCGGTGGTTTCGTAGAACTTGTCTGGTCTAGTTCGATAATAGTTCGGTTAATTATGGCGGATAAACTTGTGCCCCTGCTGCTGCGGGGGCGCGGTCCGGACCGCGTGAGCGAGACCGATCCCGACGAGGCCGAACGCCACGATCCCATAGCCCGGAACTTGAAGTGAAAAGTCGACAGTCGAATGTAGAATCCCCAGCAGGCCTACGCCGAAGGCTGTGAGCGGAATGAGCCTGTCGCGTCGTCGCATGATTGCGCCGCGCACGAGGACGAGGAGCGCTCCGCACCAGAACAATCCGAGCAGAAGGGCGAGCGGCACGCCGACCTCGGATGCGAGCTCGAGCGGCGTACTGTGCGCCATGTCCCAGACGCCCCACATCGAGACGGTCTCGCCCCGATAGGCAGGGAATGCCCAAGCAAATGTTCCCAGGCCCGTGCCGAACCAGGGCTGATCGGAAATAATCTTCAAGGTGGACGCCCAAGCCGCGGTCCGGCCCCCGTCGGAGAGCCCCTCCGCCTCGAACCGACTTCCGACACCGCCTCCAAAGAGCAGGAAGATCATCGTCGCCACTGCAGCCGCCGCGCCGACGAACAAGAGGCCGCGGCTCGCCCGCACCCGCCGTCGAAAGTGGATCGCAAAGGTGAGCGCCAGGACGAAGACGGTCAACATCGTGCCGGCACGGGAAACGGTCAGGAAGGTCGCGGTCAGGCACAGGAACAGCATGGCGAACGGCACCAGCAGCGCGTGTCGCGAGGCATCGTCCGTGGACAGAACGGTCCAGAACCTCGCCCAGGAGACCTGCTCCTCCGGAACCAGCTTGCGGGCCTGTTCCAACACCATCAGGAACCACACGATCGACACCGACCCGAAATACGTCGCAGCGGTATTCCGATTGATGAAGGTTCCGGTCAGATTGCCGATATAGGCGGGACGTTCGTGCCCGAGAATCGTCATCGGGTCGGCGACCATGGCATAGAGGCCATAGACCGCGTGGACCACTCCGGCCCAGGCGACCGTCTTCAGGATCGCCCGCGCATTGCCGCGGTCGGTTCCAACGATCAGTCCCAGCGAGAGCGCCAGGATGTTCGCGAGTGGTGCGCCGACCGCGAAGAACGGCTCGTACCGGACGATCGACACCGCCGGCTGGACAGGAGCCGCGAGGATTTGCTCCGCATGCGCCCATACAGGGTGGAATGCCGCGATCCACGGCGTCGTTGACAGCTGCTCGTGGAGGACGACGGCATAACTCGCGACGAGCAGACCGATCACGCCCAGCATCCACAGATGCGGTCGCCTCAGATGCCGAAGCGGGGCAAAGACGAGGCCGATTCCGAGGAGCCCGCACCAGACCGCGACGACCGAGGTGTCGCGGGATCCAAAAGGCAGCGGCGCACCGCCGACGGCGGCGGCCAAGGCCCAGAATGCGATCCGGTCGGTGAACCAATGCGATCGGGCGACAGACATGTCGCGAACTCCGGGCAGAGCAGTGCCTCCGCGCAAGCCCGTGACGCGGTCGCGACCGGATCCTTACGGCCCGTGGATCCGACTGTTGAAGCGCGCGATATAGATGTCGTTGATCAGGTTCACACCGTTGTCCGCCGTGCCGATCGCCGTATTCAGGAAGGTCAAGAATTTGGTGGTGTCGACCTGCGGCGCATTGGCGACGTAGAGGATGTCGAACGGCCGCATCTGGATCTTTGTGGCATGGAAGTATCCGGCCGGGTCCTGGAAACTGGCGGTGAAGACGATCGGGATCAGGCCGCCCGCGAATTTCGAGCAGTCGACCCCGAGCTTCTCGGCGACGTCGCGCGGCTCGCGTCGATACAGGAAGATCGAGCCGGGGTCCGCTTGGAGGTCGAAGAGTCCACCCGCCTTGGCGACCGCCTGGGCGAGATTGATCTTCCAAGCGTCGAAGTTGAACTCGCCCTGCTGGCCGGTCGCGCCGAACGCCATGAACTTCATCGGCTCGCGATAGACGTAGATGCGATCACCGGGCTGAACGTAGATATTGTTGACCGGCATGTAGACTAGATTTGCGAACGGCACCGTTCCACGCTTGCCGTTTCGCTCCAGCATCACCCAGCTCTCCCAGCCCTGCCCGCTGATGCCCCCCGCGCGCGTGAGTGCATCGGTGATGCGATCCTGCGCACCGGTGGCCGGCATGGGATAGCGCACGGGCGCGCGAACGTCGCCGACCACACTCACGAGCGACGTTCGTTGCTCGCCGAGAGAGACGACGACCTGCGGCTCGATCGCGCGGTTCTTGATCCGCTCGACGATCTCGCTCTGCACCTGGACGTTGGTTCGGCCCGCCGCGCGGATGATCCCTGCATACGGAACCGAGATGTTCCCGTCGTTGTCGACGGTCTGCGACGGCAACGTCACGAAGTTTCCGGGCCGCACACCGGCCTCGATCGGAATGAAGAGGCCTCCGGCAGCGGCCTCGAATATCGTCACGTTGACGACGTCGCCGATTCCGAACTTTATTCCGGCAGGCTGCCGACGATCCGTGAACACGCCGCCGAGAACATTGGGCTCATAGCTCTCAAGCACCTCCACGGCGCGCGCATCGAGCTTGACGAGCGCGTACGGAAGGGTCGGGCTGTGTTCGGTCCGGATCTCGAGGCTGGAGGGGCCCGACATTGGGATGAAGCCGCAACCGGCGACGCCCATCGCAAGGAGAATGCATGTGGCGCTCAACGCCAAGTACTGGAGCCGCATCCTGCGCCTCAATCACAAAATCTTGAAATGAGCAAACTTGCTTGATCGCTGATACCCGTGGGCCGCCGCAACCACAAGGTCGCACATGGCCGAACCTCACGATGGACCGTACCATGTTGCCACCGGGCAACATTCGTCTTTATGCAGACACGATGTGCCAGCACCGTTCTTCGAAAGCTCTTTCCCAGATGACCGTTTATATTCGCGATCTATTCTTGCCTGTGCGTAAAACAAACCGCACCATGCCATCGCCGTCCGTCGCGGTCTTCTGGACGACGACGAATATCGGCTCGCCACATCTTTCGGATGAGCGGCGCTTCGATATATTCCAGGTGTCGGCCATGAAGTTCCTTCGTTTGCTTTCAGATGTCACCTTCATATGCGGTATGCCCCTTTGATCCGTCGAGCGGCACCCTTTGCGGCCACACTGGCCGTCGGCTTTCTCTCCGGCTTCACCCAAGCCGCTGGACAAACTGTCGACGGCACGACATGCCGATCGCTTGCGGATCCAGCGGCGCGGCTGGCGTGTTACGACGGCCTTCGGGCGGGACCGTCTCGGCCCGCTCCGAAGCAATCCGATCCCATCGACGGGCCACGGCTCGCCCCGACGGGTGCGTGGCGCCTGGTCAGGACGCCGCATCCGACCGGGGGGAGTGACGCGATCTCGATCATGCGGGCGGCCGATCCCGTACGATCGGACCAGGAACTGGTCGGTCTGATGCTTCGCTGCGGGGACTTCGATCTCGAGGTGCTCCCGATCGTGATCCCGCCCCTGCCCCCGCGCGCGAAGCCGAGCGTCACCCTCGGAAGCCTTCGAGGCACCCGGACCTACGAGGGCTCGGCCGCCCCGCCGGGCTCGGCGATTCTCCTTCCCTCCGAAGCCGCGGCAAATGCGAAGGAGTCGTGGTTCGGTTCCCCGGAGCTGGAGATCGGCATTCTCCACGATGGGACGACGATCAAAGGCGTCGTGGCCCTCGACGGCATCTCGACCGCAGTCGGGACATTGACCGCGGCCTGCGCGACCCGTTGAAGGGATCGCCCGAGATCGGCTTCATCGACCCTTCAACCTTGCCGCCTTCAGACGATGAACACCGTGTCATTCTCGATCATCAGGCAGGTCAGGCGACCGGTCGCATAGGCTCCCGTATCGATGTTGATGCGGTTCGGTCGGAATTCCGGCTCGATGACCGGCGTGTGCCCGTGAATGATCACCTTCTCGAAGGCGCCTTCGAACGTCAGGAACTCCTCCCGTATCCAGAGAAGGTCGCTTTCCACCTGATCTGAAAGCAGCCTTCCGGGCCGCACGCCCGCATGCGCGAAGTAGAAGTCGCCCAGCTCGAAGTTCGGCACCAGCCGGTCGAAGAACGCCTGATGGCTGTCCGGCAAGGCGTCGCGAAGCGCGTCGGACAACTGCATCAGCTCCGCTTCGCCCGGATTGAAGGACGGCCGCAAGCCATACGACATGAGAGTCTCGAGGCCTCCCCATCGAGACCAGTCGCGGAGGATAGCCGGGTTCTCCAGGAATGCGGGGACGAATGTCTCGTGATTCCCCTTGAGGACAACGACCTCCCGGTGCTGAGCCCGCCACGTCAAGAGATCGATCACGGCGCACGACCCGGGGCCACGGTCGATATAGTCGCCGAGATAGACCTCGATCGGGCGTCTCGACGGGTGTCCCTTCAGGTCAGAGTCGATGCGGATGAAAACGTCCCGCAACAAATCGTCCCGGCCGTGAACGTCTCCGACCGCATAGACCCGGTATCCGGGCGGCAAGACGGGGGCGTCCTTTCTCGATCGTCCGTTCGAATGCACCATCGTGGGTCGGCTTCACGGGTTGCGCGGGTCAATCGCGGCGAGCGAGCCTATCAGACTCCCGGACCGCGGCCGAGTGCGATGGATCCATCCTGCGACTGGGCCAACCCGAGCCCCAGGGCGAGAGCTGCCAGCATCGTCACTCCGGGACTCGTGACACTCGCGTCGCGGAACGCCGTGAACGTGAGGAGCACGACGCAGCCGGCCGCGGCCGCGGCGTAAGCAGGGTCTCGTGCGCGGCGCAATGCTCCGCGGCCGAGCACGGCCGCGGCCCAAAGCGCCAGGACGATGACGATCCACGGAGCGGCAATGCCGAACTCGACGGCTACGGCCGTCATGGCGGTCGGAGCCGTCGCAGAACCAGGATCACCGCCGTCGCGGTAGGCAGCCTGCAAACCGGTGAATGTCCCGGCCCCGCTGCCGGTGAGCGGAGTGTCGGCCAGAATTCTCCTCGCGACGGCGATGTTCTCCGGAGAGGCTTGGGCGAACCGGAGCGCGAGCGGGCCGGATCCGGAGCCCCCTTGTGCGGCCAGGAGCATGCCGGGAACACCGAGGCCCGCCGCAACCAGGAGCGCGCCGACCCATCCAGTACGGCCCGTGCGTCGAACCGCGAGCACGACGCCGAACGTCAGGGCACCACTTGCCGCCGCGACCAGCAGCAGTCCCCCCTGTAGATATCCGACCGCGACGGCACACAGGAGGAGGGCGAGAAGAGCGCCGGAGATTCGCCTGAAGAGGGCGAGCCCGTTCAATCTGCTGCCCCGTCCGCCCTCGAACCGAGCGCCCGCCGCGGCGGCGCTGGCCAGCGCCGTGACCGAGCCGATGGCAGCCGCTGTGTCGAACGCCGTTCGGAGTGTCCCTCGCGGATCACCCAGGAATGTCATGCCCCCGACATCATGAACAATGCTTGCCAGCGCCATGCCGGCGGTCACCGTCGTCAGGAGCGACAGCATCCAGGCCGCGCTGCGCCGCTGCAGGGTCAACATCGCGCTCGTCAGAACGATCGACAGCATGACCAGATACGAGCCGAGCGCCATCGCGGTCGCGGCCGAATCGACGGTCATCCGACCGGTCACGGGCTCGCCGAGGGACGCAGGACCTCCGATCGGAGCCGGGACCGAGATCCCGGGGATCGGAAGCAGTTGCACGACCATCCAGGCTGCCGGGATCAAGGCGATCGGAAGCACCTGGATCAGTGATCGCCCGAGTCGGCTCGCATCGCCGGAACTCATTGTCGCGGCGCTCAGGGCCACGCTTGCCCCGACGACAACCAGGAGGCCACCCCGGATCAAGGGGGAGACATTAAGGGACAGGGCCGGCACACATCCGGCGAGAAGCAGAATGA
Source organism: Rhodoplanes roseus (assembly GCF_003258865.1). Classification (GTDB taxonomy): domain Bacteria; phylum Pseudomonadota; class Alphaproteobacteria; order Rhizobiales; family Xanthobacteraceae; genus Rhodoplanes; species Rhodoplanes roseus. The sequence goes on from NZ_NPEX01000077.1 coordinate 20,472, forward strand.
ACAGCCACCCGTCGGGCAGACACGAACGTCCGACGGTTGCAGCCGCACGCGGCCGCGCCATCGCGGCATGCGCGATGCGACGCCACCACACGCCGGTGCGGTCGGCTCGCTCGTGGTCTCGCAGCCCGGGCCGAAGACGCTGTGCCTCAAAGATCCGGGACTGGAACCCGGTCTCCCGAGAGCGACGTCTTGCGGGCCCGTGCGACGACGAGCAGATGCTTCGTCATCGTCCCCACGAAGAATCCGGCCTGCATGACGAGGGCAGCGACGAGGCCGTCGAGCGCCATACGATCCATCGGCGTATCCGTCTCCCAGCCGACGACCAAAAGCACCAACCAGATGGCGAGCGTAACCGGTACGAGGCTCAACACGCTGTAGCGCATGCCGAGCACGGCGCCGATTAGACTGAGCACAATGAGAGTAGTAGCCATTGGACACCTCGCTGATCGAGGGTCCGCCCGAAAAGGTTGAAAAATCGTTAAGCCGGGCGACCGGATTTTACCAATCGCGGCATCGCCACTCGCCCCTGCCGGACGACGGCCGCGACCACTCCGGCCGTGCGCGCTCCGGCGCGGCCGATCCCCCGCCCCCGCGTCAACGCCGGCCGCCGACCTCGTCGAGGTGGTTCAGGCCGGCAGCGGCACGCTCGAGCTCGGATTCGCCTTAGCCGTAGCCGCCGGGAGAGACGGCCGACGCCGAGCCGAGACGCAACGGCGAGGAAGAGATCCGAAGTCCGGCGTGGCGCGTTCCACGTGGTCGCGGGTGACGAGCGGGGGACTCGCCGTGATCGGTGCGCAGATGCAGGCGCCGACCTCCCCGGCGAATGCCGGCGTTTGATCGCTCGAGGCGGTGTCGACGATCGCCTCGGGCCCGGCAGCGAGCGCCGATCGGCACGTCGTACAGGATCGTCGGGCCGACCACCGGGCCGGGAGGCGAAGCCGGCACCCCATAAGTCAGCACTTATGAGGCCATTATCCGATTCCGCGTTGACCAGGGGCGCACGGCCTTCGATCTTGCCGGGCCGGCGAAACCGGCCGCGTGATCGACGTGATCCTGCTCGCCCTCGCCGGCTGGGCGACGGTTCGTTTCAACTCCAGTTCGAAACCTACATGAACAACGCCGGGTTCGGGCTGACCCCGCTCGACCTGTTTCTCGGATCCGCCATCACATTGATCTCGATCGAGGCGGCGCGGCGTGTGCTGGGCCTGGCGATCCCGATCATCTCCTCTTTATATACATTTCATGGATGGGCGAACGACACCCGGAAAACCACGGCGGGTGACGAGCGGGCCGATGCAAGCCACGTCGGCGACAACCGGCGCCGGCTCGAAGCCGAGGGGAGCAGCCTGGCCGGTGCCATACTGCTTCAGCCGGACCGCGTTCTCGGCCGCGGTTGTCTCGGTCGGACCGACCGGTCCGGCCGCCATCGAGACTGCTGTTCGGTTCGCGCCGCCATGCCTTGACCTCCTCGGCTCTAAAGGCTAGCTTTATGACCTAACCAATCGGGAGGAGCCGAGGGCGCGGCCGGATGTCGTCTCGCGCCGGAGATCGGCCCTCGCACGGGAGCTTGGCAGACATGGCGAACCAGGACGGAGGCCCGCGCCGGGTCTCGATACGCGACGGCTTGTTGACCGAGCCGCTGGACGACCTCAGCAAGGTCCGACTGCAGGGATCGCGCTGCCGCCAGTGCAACGAGGTGACGCTCGGCCGCAACAGCATCTGCCCGAACTGCGGCGGCAACGAGCTGGAGGCGATCCCGCTCTCCGACCGCGGCGAGCTGTGGACCTACACGATCGTGCGCCACAAGCCGCCGGGAGACTACCGCGGTCCGGAGCCGTTCCGGCCGTTCGGCCTCGGCCTCGTCGAGCTGCCGGACGGGCTGCGGGTGATGTCGCCGATCGAGGGTGACGTCGACAGCCTGGCGGTCGGCACGCCGCTGAGCCTGAAGATCGCCGTCCATCACACCGGACCGTCGGGCGAGGACGTCGTCGCCTTCGCGTTCGCACCGGCCCGCTGAGGGGATCGATCATGTCAGACGTCGTCATTCTGGGGGCCGGCATCCATCCGTTCGGCCGCTTCGACACCAGCTACGAGGAGATCGGCTCCTACGCGGCCGCCGCCGCCCTCGCCGATGCCGGTGTCGCGTGGAAGGACATCCAGGCCGCCTATCTGGCCCGCATGTATCTGCCGGCGACCTCGGGGGCCCGCATCCTGCGCCGGCTCGGCTCGACCGACATTCCGATCGTCGACGTCGAGGCGGCGTGCGCCTCCGGCGGCGTCGCGCTGCGCCAGGCGATCCTGGCGATCCGCTCCGGCGAGGCCGATCTCGTGATGGTGCTCGGCACCGAGAAGATGCCGCGCGGCTTCATGGACCCGCGAATGATCTACGCGCCGTGGCAGATCGAGATGGGCATGTCGCTCAACCCGAGCTACTGGTCGATGCGGGCGCGCCGCCACATGCACGAGTTCGGCACCACGGATCTGCACATCGCCAAGGTCGCCTACAAGAACCACCGCAACAGCGTGCACAATCCGAACGCGATGTACCAGAAGGAGTTCAGCCTCGACGAGATCGCCAACTCGCCGCTGGTCTGCGATCCGATCCGCCGGCTGGAAATCTGCGCCCCCAACGACGGCGCGGCGGCCGTGATCGTCGCCTCGAAGGAGCGCGCCGCGAAGCTCGGCGGCAATCCGATCACCATCGCGGCCTGCTGTCACAGCATCGCGCGCTTCTCGGCCGATTTCCGCTGCCCGGCCGATAGCATGAGCGCGACGGCGAACAATCCCGGCCCGACCGAGGTGACCGGACACATGGCCTACGAGCGGGCCGGCCTCGGGCCGGACGACATCGACTGTTTCGAGGTCCAGGACACCGACGCGTTCTGCGAGGTCGAGATCTACGAGGAACTCGGCCTGTGCGGCCTCGGCGAGGCCGGCCGGCTGATCGACGAGGGCACGACCGAGATCGGCGGCGCCAAGCCGGTGAACATGAGCGGCGGCCTGATCAGCAAGGGCGAGCCGGTCGGCGCCTCGCATCTCGGCCAGGTGGTGGAGATCGTCTCCCAGCTCCGCGGCCAGTCGGGCAAGCGCCAGGTCGAGGGCGCCAAGGTCGGGCTCGCGCATGTGCTCGGCGCCGGCGGCAACTGCGCCGTGACCATCCTGAAGCGCTGACCCCGCACGCTTCGAGGAGAAAGGGCCGGCCGGCGCGAGCCCGCCGGTCCTTCGCGTTTCGACCGCCCGCGGGGGGCGGCGGTCGGTCATACCGCATTCGGCTGATCAGTTCGGCCGTCATTCCGGGGCGGCGCGCAGCGCCGAAC
>NZ_NPEX01000779.1 GCF_003258865.1 Rhodoplanes roseus
TTCCATACGCACCAGGATGACCGGATGGCCTTCCTTGGTGAGAAGATCGGCCTTGTCCGGCGTGAACACGATCTCGCCGCTGGCGGCGCCAGGCGAGGCGGGCAGGCCACGCGCGATGACGTTGCGTTCCGCCTTGGGATCGAGCGTGGGATGCAAGAGCTGGTCGAGCGAGGTCGGCTCGATGCGCATCACCGCTTCTTCCTCAGTGATCAGGCCTTCCTCGGCCATGCCCGTCGCGATCTTGAGGGCGGCATGGGTGGTGCGCTTGCCGTTGCGGGTC
>NZ_NPEX01000780.1 GCF_003258865.1 Rhodoplanes roseus
GCTCGTCAAGAGCCCATAGGCTTCGCTCCAGCCGGGCGTCACCGTCAGGATACGCTTGGAGAGCTCCCGCCATTTTGCCTCGGCGCTGTCGCCATAGACTTTCTTCATCCACAGAAGCAGCCCGAGACCCGGTGTCGAGCTGCGAGGATCTTCGATGGCGATCTTCTCTTCCGGATTGCCGCTGACCAGCTCCTCCAGGCTTTGCGGAGGCGCACCGATCGCCTGGCTGTCGTAGACGACGGCGAACCAGCCATAATCGTAGGGTATGAACACCGGATCG
>NZ_NPEX01000781.1 GCF_003258865.1 Rhodoplanes roseus
ATTCCGGGGAAGAGATTGAAAAGCACCTCGGGCAGCCCGAAAGTCGCGCTCTTCTCGGCGATGATGAGATTGCACGACAGCGCCGATTCCAGCCCGCCCCCGAGCGCCTGTCCCTGCACCAGCGCGATCGTCACGATCGGCAGATCGGCGCTGATGGAATTGAGGTAGGTCATCTTGGCGCAGGCATGCGCATAATCGCGCAGCCCCTCCTCGTCCCGCGCCCGGATCAACCGCGAGAAGAGGTCGAGATCGCCGCCGAGGCTGAAGATCGACGGCGTGC
>NZ_NPEX01000782.1 GCF_003258865.1 Rhodoplanes roseus
GGAATGCCGGCTGCACGGCAAAGGCAGCTCTCACCCACCCGAATTCTGCAACGTCTTTCGGAAATCAATCTGCTCGTCGAAGTGAGTGAAAGTGAGGACGAAACCGGATTCGTCGAGTTTCTGCCTCACATTTATCCAAAGGAGCCGATTGCAGTCACCAATGCCGTTATGTTGGCCGAATACGTTGCTTTGCAAGGGATCAAGGAGTGGGCTCGTCGGATTGGCTTCGGGAGTTACGGCAAGTTCGCGCTTCGGCTCGAAGACCCGCAACCGATCGTC
>NZ_NPEX01000783.1 GCF_003258865.1 Rhodoplanes roseus
TCGATCTCTCGTAGGTGATCTCAAGTCGAGCGGCATATCAGGGCTCGCACGGGGAAAATCAACCCGCAGGCCCGCAACCGGTGTCTAATCACACATTCTCAGCGGCGAATGAGCTGCGTCATCAGCTGTGCCGTGTAATCGACCACGGGGATGACGCGAGCATAGTTCAGTCGCGTCGGGCCGATCACGCCGAGCACCCCCACGACGCGTTCTCCGCTGTCGCGAAAAGGCGCCACGACGAGCGACGAGCCGGAGAGCGAAAACAATTTATTCTCCGAG
>NZ_NPEX01000784.1 GCF_003258865.1 Rhodoplanes roseus
GGCGGTCTGGCGCTGTGCATCCGCCACCGAGATCGCCTCACGGGGATGGGTCCAAAAGCGTGGCGGATCGTCCACATCCGTGGCGATGTCGTTGAGCGGCGGATAGATGACGAGCGCCACCATCGCGAGGCCGAAAAGGACGAGAGCCGGGGCTGCGAAGAAGAGCGCGGAAAAGGCTTCTCCGGCGCCTTCGTCGCTGGCGTTCCAGATGCGCACCAGAGCAAACACGGCCAACGCGAAGGCGACCAGCGCCAGGCCATAGCCGAGCGCAACGGTCGG
>NZ_NPEX01000785.1 GCF_003258865.1 Rhodoplanes roseus
GCAATATTCGCGTTCTGGCCGTCGATCAGACCGTGCAGGAGCGCGAGGGCGAGCCGGTCGTCATCGGTAAGACGGCGACGCTGGAAGTGACCCCGCGCGAAGCCGAGGTCGTGACGGCGGCCGCAAGCAGCGGGACCTTGTCGCTCGCGCTGCGGAGCATGGCGGATGCCGACGATGCGGATACCGCCATCGACCGCAACCGTTCAAGCACCGTCAAGGTGATCCGCTTTGGCGACGAACAGCTGGTGAAGACGCAATGATTGCGCGCCTTGCCCCCAA
>NZ_NPEX01000786.1 GCF_003258865.1 Rhodoplanes roseus
GGTGCGCGAAGCCGACAATGGCGAGACCGCGATGGAGCGGTGCCAGGAGGCGATGCCGGATGCGATCCTTCTGGATTGGAACATGCCGGTCACCGATGGTCCGCATTTTCTCAGGGCTCTGCGCAAGCGGCCGGACGGAGAGGCGCCGCGCGTGATCTTCTGCACGACGGAGAATGATCTCGATCACATCGCGCGCGCCATCGAGGATGGGGCCGACGAGTACATCATGAAGCCCTACGACGCCGAAATCCTGCGCGAAAAGCTGGAATCCGTCGGCAT
>NZ_NPEX01000787.1 GCF_003258865.1 Rhodoplanes roseus
AGACTGCGCCGTCATCGACATGGTCAGATGCTGTTCCACGAGCCAGGCGACGGTTTCCGTCTGCTGCGCGGTCAGGCCGAGCCGAGGGCCGACCTTTCGCGCAATGCGCGCGCCGGCGATGGAATGATCCTCCACCCGCCCCTTGGCGATGTCGTGCAGAAGAAGCGCCACATAAAGCACCGTCTTGTCGGGGATCTCCGACATGAAATCGGTGCACAGGGGCAGATCTTCGCTGAGACGCCCGCTTTCCAGTGTAGCCAGCGTTCCGATCGTGCGGAT
>NZ_NPEX01000788.1 GCF_003258865.1 Rhodoplanes roseus
CCGCCGATTGTGCCGGCGTTTGATGAGATCCGTGGCGGTCTCCACCGTCACGGCGGCATCGCGGCAATAGGCATCGGCGCCGATCGCGCGCCCGAATTCTTCGTTCAAAGGCGCACCGCCGACGAGGTCGATGTAATCGTCGCGGACACCTCTCTCTTTCAGAGTATCGATGACGACCTTCATATAAGGCATCGTGGTCGTCAAAAGCGCCGACATGCCGATGATGTCCGGCTGATGTTCCTCGATCGCGGCGAGATAGTTCTCGACGGGATTGTTGAT
>NZ_NPEX01000078.1:0-20615 GCF_003258865.1 Rhodoplanes roseus
GGAGGAGGGGAGCCGCAGCGCTTCTGCTCCCCTCCCCCCGAGAGCGAAGCTCTTGGCGGGGAGGGGTCGGGGTGGGGGGCTCTTTGGGCCGAGCAGCTGCATTCTGTCGATATGAGGCTCTCGCGATCGCAACCTCGCCCCGGCGGCTGCGCGGTCCGGAACGACGGACGTGAGGACAACACCATGAACGATGCTGCTTCCCCCGCTGTCGGCGCACCGCCGGTCGAGACCGTGGTCGAGATCGTCGGCACGGCGCGCGGACCGAACATGATCTTCCAGAAGGACGTGCCGGTGCCGGTCGGCGACGGGCTCGTGCTGCGCGCCAATGTGTTCCGGCCCGAAGGCGAGGGGCGGTTCCCGGTCGTGATGGCGCACGGCCTCTACGGCAAGGACGTGCACTTCGCCGACGGCTTCGCGCCGCAATGGGAGCGGCTCGCCGCGCTCCATCCGGATCTGTTCACCACCGGCACCAGCGGCCGCTTTCTGCGCTGGGAGACGGTCGATCCCGAGGTCTGGGTGCCGGACGGCTTCGTCGTCGTGCAGGTGGATTCGCGCGGCTCCGGGAAATCGCCCGGCTATCTGGATCCGCGCTCACCGCGCGAGATCCAGGACTATCACGACGCGATCGAGTGGGCCGGCAAGCAGCCCTGGTCGAACGGCAAGGTCGGTCTGATCGGCATCTCCTATTATGCCTTCACGCAATGGGCAGTGGCGGCGCTGCAACCGCCGCATCTCGCCGCCATCGTGCCGTGGGAAGGCTTCCTCGATTATTATCGCGACGCCTACCGGCACGGCGGCATCTTCAGCGACGGCTTCACCTCGGCGTGGTGGCCGCGACAGGTTCTGGTCAACCAGCACGGCAACGGCGAAACGCGCTATCGCGACCGCGACACCGGCCTGCCCAACACCGGCCCGGCGCTGTCGCCCGCGATGCTGGAGAGCAACCGCACCGATTATGTCGGCGAGTTCCTGCGTCATCCGTTGTTCGACGAATGGTATCGCGAGCGCGCACCCGATCCGTCGCGCATCACCGTGCCGGTCCTGTCGGCCGGCAACTGGGGCGGACCCGGCCTCCATCTGCGCGGCAACATCGACGGATTCCTGGGCGCCGCCTCCGAGCAGAAATGGCTGTCGGTGCACGACGGCACGCATTTCGAGAGCTTCTATCTGCCCGAATACGTCGCGCTGCAGAAGCGGTTCTTCGACCGCTTCCTCAAAGGCGAGGCGAACGGTTTCGACGACGAGCCCCGTGTGAAGCTGTCCATCAGGAGTCCGCACGGCTCGGTGCGTCGCGGCGAGACCGAGTTTCCGCTCGCCCGCACCCGCTGGACCGCGCTGCATCTCGACGCGGCGTCGCGGCTGATGCGGCCCGAGCCGCCGGCCAAGGAGGGCGCGGTTTCCTACGAGGCGCGCGGCGAAGGCGTCGACTTCTCGACGCCGCCGATGGAGAGCGACACCGAGATCACCGGCTTCGTCTCGGCGCGGCTGTGGATCGCCTCGTCCACGACCGACATGGACATCTTCGCGGTGCTGCGCGCCTTCGGGCCCGACGGCAGCGAGGTGATCTTCGACGGCGCCCACGAGAGGACGCCCGTGAGCCGCGGCTGGCTGCGCGCCTCGCATCGTCGGCTCGATCCGATGCGCTCGCGCCCGTATCGCCCCGTGCACGCGCACGATCGCATCGAGACGCTCGAGCCCGGCCGCTCCTACGCCGTCGACATCGAGATCTGGCCGACCAGCCTGATGCTGCCCAAGGGCTATCGCCTCGTGCTCACCCTGATGGGGCACGACTTCGAGTATCCCGGCCTCCCCGGCCGCATGCGGCACGACCACCCGCAGGACCGCGGCCGCCCGGAGTTTTCCGGCACCTGCACGATCCTGACCGGCGGCACCCAGGCGAGCACGCTGCTGCTGCCGATCATCCCGGACTGATACGCGATCACCCCCACGGGCCGGGGCGGCTCGTGCCGGCGGTCTCGGCGCTGCCGGGGCCGCCGCTGTAGACGACCACCACGTGCAGCGTGCCTTGCGTCCCGAGGATCTCGACCGACACCGTGGTGTTGTGGCGGCGGATCTTCAGGTCGACCGAGGCGTCGCCGAGACGCAGATTGCGCAGCGTCACCCAGTCGAGAAAGGCCGGGAGTTGCGGGTCGCGCAGCCGGATCTGGCGATGCTCGGGATCGAACTCGAGGCCGAGCGAGGCGTGCAGCAGCAGGAAGGGCGCGGCACTCGCCCAGGCCTGCGGCGCGCAGGCGACCGGGTAGAGCGTCGGGCCACGGCCGCGGCGGCGCTGGAATCCGCAGAACAGCTCCGGCAGCCGCCGCAGATCCATGTAGCTCGCGGCGTCGAACAGGCCGGTGAACACCGGCTCCACGGCGGACTTGCGCCCGTAGCGGGCGAAGCCGAGCGCGATGAGCGAGTTGTCGTGCGGCCAGATCGAGCCGTTGTGATACGACATCGGATTGTAGCGTCGCTCGCCCGTCGACACCGTGCGGATGCCCCAGCCCGAGAAGAACGGCGGCCGCAGGAGCCCGTCGATCACCGCCAGGGCGCGGTCGCGTCGCGCGATCCCGGTGAACAGAACCTGCCCGGCGTTCGAGGTTCGCACGCGAAGGGGGGTCTTCTTGCCGTCGAGCGCCAGCGCATAGGTGCCGATCTCGGGGCACCAGAACGCCGCCTCGAACCGTTCGGCCAGTTCGGTCGCCTCCTTCTGCAGACGCGACGCGAGATGGATGTGGCCCAGCCGTGCCGCACCGCGCGCGATCAGCAGCTTCGCCGCGTAGACGTAGCCCTGCACCTCGGCGAGGGCGATCGGCCCGTCCGCCAGGTGGCCGTCGGCATGGAAGATCGCGTCGTGCGAATCCTTCCAGCCCTGGTTCGCGAGTCCACGCTCGGTGGCGCGGTGATACTCGGTGAAACCGTCGCGGTCGGGATCGCCCGGCCCGTCGATCCACTGCAGCCCCGCGTCGATCGCCGGCCACAGCTCCTTCAGCGTCTCGTCGTCTCCGGTCCGCTCGGCATAGAGCCCGGCGAGCAGCACGAACAGCGGTGTCGAGTCGACGCTGCCGTAATAGAGGCCGAACGGGATCTCGCCGAGCGCCGCCAGCTCGCCGCCGCGCATCTCGTGCAGAATCTTTCCGGGCTCGGCGTCGGACTCCGCGTCCCGCGTCTTCGCCTGGAAGGCGGCGAGGCGCCGCAGCACGCCGCGCGCAATGGCGGGATCGAGCCACAGCGTCTGCAGCGCCGTGATCAGGCCGTCGCGCCCGAACGTGGTCGAGTACCAGGGGATGCCGGCGTAAGGGTAGGGACCCTGCGGCGTGTCGGTGACCAGCATGTAGAGGTCGCTGACCGCCCGGCAGATCATCTCGTTGAAGATCTGGTTCGACGTCTCGATCGTGGTGGCGCGGCTCGCCGCCCGCTGCAGTCCGCGCCGGGCCTGCGACAGTGCCCGGTAGAACACCGGCGGCCGCTCGTCCTCCGGATCGGCGCAGCGCACCACCGCGAAGATCGATCGGCTCTGCCCGGCCTCGAAAGCGAGCTGGAACGAGGCGCGGCTCTTGTCGAGCCGCGTCGGTGCCGGGTCGAACGCGATCGTGGTGCGGCGCTGTCTCTCGTCCAGCCCGTCGTAGGTGAGCATCACGGTCGCGTCGCCGACGACGTCGCTGCGGGACGTGCCGCGCCGCTTGCGCTCGAAGCCGCGGACCTCGAACAGGTCGGCGAAGTCGTTGGCGAACAGCAGCGACACCTCCAGCCCGATGGGCCGGTCGGCGTGGTTGGTGAGGCCGAAGCGATGATAGGCGCGCCCGTCCCAGATGAACACGGTCCGCACCACATGCAGCGTGTCCTTCTCCAGCGCGATCGTCTTGCCGGCATAGATGTCCGGATTGGTCAGGTCGACGGTGAGAACCGTGTTGTCGTCCCGCACGTTGGAGCCGAGCAGCAGCGGCGACGCGCCGGCGATCCGCAGCTCGAAGCGCGACAGGTAGCGGGTGTCGGCGTGGAACAGGCCGTCCGGGGCGCCCGCCGTCGCGCCGATGTCGCCGTGGCTGTCGAGAACCGCGAAGCTGTCGCCGCATTTGAGGATGCGGCTCAGCCGTGTCGGTCCGGTCGCAGGGATGTAGAAGGCGTCGTCCTGGACGGTGTCAGCCGGGGACACCGTCGTTGGCGAGGCTATTTCCATTGAATTGCAACCCGGTTGGCGCGAGCGGGAAATCGACCGCGCGACGGACGTCCACGGCCGCGGCCCTGAGCGGCAGCGGTCCCACCTGTGCGGGCGGGATCTGCGCGGTGATCAACTGATAGAGTCGGCCGTGGTCCTCGGCCATGCGGGCGGCCGAGAAGCGCGCCTCGAATCCCCGGCGCACCGCCTGGCGGTCGAGCGCCAGCACCTCGGGCAGCGCCGCGATCGCCTGCTCGACCGTGTCGACGATGCGTCCGGTGACGCCGTCCTCCACGATCTCCGGCACCGAGCCGCGGCGGAACGCCAGCACGGGCGTACCGCAGGCCATCGCCTCGATCATGGCGAGACCGAAGGGCTCCGGCCAGTCGATCGGGAACAGCATGGCCAGCGCGTCGCCGAGGAAGCGCGTCTTCTCTGTCTCGTTGATCTCGCCGACCAGTTCGACGCCGCCGCCGGCCAGCAGCGGCTCGATGGTCTCGTGGAAATAGGCGCGGTCGACCTTGTCGATCTTGGCCGCGATCTTGAGCGGCAGCCCGGCGGCGCGGGCGATGGCGATGGCGAGATCCGGCCGCTTCTCCGGACAGATACGGCCCAGGAACGCGAGATAGCCGCCGGTCGGCGCGAAGGTGGGGCGATGCAGCGACAGCGGCAGCCCGTGATGGATCGTCGCGACGAAGTTGCAGTGGGCGATCGGGCGACGCTGGTCGTCGGAGATCGACACCAGCGGCATGTCGCCGAACCGGCGGTAGAGCGCCGGGAGATCGGGAAGATCCTGGCGGCCGTGCAGCGTCGTCACGGTGCGCTCGCGGATCGGGCGGAACAGCGGATAATGCAGCGGGTCGACGTGAAAGTGCAGCACGTCGAACTCGTCGGCGCGCGTCCGCACCTCGTCCAGCATCAGCATATAATAAGGAATCGGATCTGCGACCGACGGATCGAGGCGCAGCGCGCACGGCGCGCACGCCACCAGCTCCGCCTGGGTGACCGAATCACCGCTGGCGAACAGTGTCACGTCGTGACCCTGCCGAACCAGCTCCTCCGTAAGATAAGAGACGACTCGCTCGGTACCACCGTACATGCGCGGCGGCACGCTCTCCATCAAGGGCGCGATCTGGGCGATCTTCACGGCTGTTTCCAATCCCCGGCGAGGGTCCTGCTGCTCAACAGAAAGACTGCTGCTCGGTTCCGCCCAAAGAACAGGCTCTTGGCTCCGCCTCTGTGCAATGTGATCGCTGTCGCGGGCCGGGCGCTGCTCGGCCACGACGGCGCCACGTGATCAGAACAACATGGCTTTCGTGTGTGTGGAACGGGGTGCTCCGGGCTCTGTTGTCCGACGAGCGCCGAGCGAGGAGCAGCGTTGAGATGATTCGAGTTCTCTCGATCGCATTGATCGTCCCGGTCCTGTCCTCCGGCACGGTCCCCATCGATGCAGCGAACGCCGGAGAGACGAAGCCGGGCCTTCAGGTCGCCCAGGCCGACGTTCCGGCCGCGCCGGCCCCGGCTGCGCCGCCGCCCGCTCCTCCTGCGGCGACACCCGCCGCCGTGCCGCCCGCCACCAATCCGGCCCCGGCGCCCGGAACACCGGCCGCCGGCACGCCCGCGGCGGTTCTGGACGAGCGCGAGGTCGACGGCATCCTGGGCAAGAGCATCCGCGCCAGCTCCGGCGAGAACATGGGGCGGATCGTCGACGTGATCGTCAGCCGCGCCGGCCATGTGCGCGGCGCCGTCATCGACTTCGGCGGATTCCTGGGTGTCGGCAGCCGCAAGATCGCGGTCGATTGGAGCGTGCTGCGCTTCGACGGTGAGAAGCCGTCGGTCATCACGGCCGACATGACCAAGGACCAGCTCCGGATGGCGCCCGAATACAAGTCGGGCGAGGCGATCGTGCTTCTCGGCGCGGCCGTTCCGGCTGCAGCGCCCCGCAGCCCGCCGCCGCCAGACAAGTGACGCTGGAGATCGCGCGGTCAGACACCGGCCGGCCCGAGCGCAGGGTGGAATCCGCCGGAGCGATCGGCGGCGGCGAAGGCGCTTCGCCGCCCTCCGGCGAGCCGCCGGCGCCGCCGTCGCGGGAGAGCCTGCAGGGGCTCGACTGGTTCACCTTCTTCCTGGCCAATGCGCAGACCGGCTTCGGGCCCTTCATCGCCGTCTATCTCACGGCGCAGGCGTGGACCCAGGTCGATATCGGCCTGGTGCTGACGATCGGCGGCCTCGCGGCGCTGCTCGGCCAAATCCCGGGCGGCGCCATCGTCGATGCGGCGCGCTCGGAGCGGCGCATCGCCGTGCTGGCCGTCGCCAGCGTGAGCGTCAGCGCGCTGATGATCGCGGCGTGGCCGAGCTTCGCGTCGGTGACGGCCGCGCAGATCATCCATTCGGCCGGAAGCTGCATTCTCGGTCCCGCCATCGCGGCGATCAGCCTCGGCCTGGTCGGCCATGCGGCGGTCGGCGAGCGGCTCGGCCGCAACGCCCGCTTCGCGGCGATCGGCAACGGCGTGGCGGCGGCCGGCATGGGCGCCTGCGGCTATTTCCTGTCGGACCGCGCCGTCTTCTACGTCACGGTGCTGCTCGGCGTCCCGACCATTCTGGCGATCCTGCGCATCCGCGAGCGCGACATCGATCCGGTCAAGGCCCATGGCGGCGTGCCGCACGAGGCGCCGCGTGATCCGACCGCCGTGATGAGCGCCGTGCTGACCCGCCCCCTGGTGGTGTTCGCCGCCGCCATGGTGCTGTTCCACCTCGCCAACGCCGCCATGCTGCCGTTGATGGGCGGCATCCTCACGCGCCGATCGAGCGACTGGGCGACCGTACTGATCGCGGCCTGCATCGTGGTGCCGCAGATTGTGGTCGCGCTGTTCTCGCCGGCGGTCGGCCGGCGGGCCCAGGCCTGGGGGCGGCGGCCGATCCTGCTGCTCGGATTCCTGGCGCTGGCGATCCGCGGCGTGCTGTTCGCCTTCGTGAGGGATCCGGTCGTGCTGGTCGCCGTGCAGATCCTCGATGGGATCACGGCCGCCGTGATGGCCGTCATGGTGCCGCTGATCATCGCCGACGTGACACGCGGCACCGGGCATTTCAATCTGGCGCAGGGTATCGTCGGCACCGGCGTCGGCATCGGCGCCGCGCTCAGCACCACGTTCGCCGGCTATCTGAGCGACCGGTTCGGCGGCAGCGTCGCCTTCTTCGCCCTCGCCGCCACGGCCGCCGCCGGGCTCGCGCTGGCGCTGATCATGATGCCCGAGACGAGGCCCGGCGGCGACGACCCGGACGCGCCGGAGACGGCGCCGCCGCGCTGCTGACGGCCGCTACACCGGCGCCAGCGTCGGGACCGCGGCGGCCGGCAGCACGCCGTCGGCCGAGGCGGCGATCAGCTCGCGATAGACGGCGACGTAGTCCTCCGCCATCCGCCGGGCCGAGAAGCGCTCGCAGAAGCGCTCGCGGATCGCGGCGCGTGACAGCTGCGGCACCCGCCGCACCGCCTCGACGGCTGCGGCCTCGTCCGCCACCACGAAGCCGGTGCGGCCGTCCTCCACCACCTCCGGGATCGAGCCGCGGTCGTAGGCGACCACGGGCGTGCCGCAGGCCATCGCCTCGATCATCACCAGGCCGAAGGGCTCCGGCCAGTCGACCGGCAGCAGCAGCGCGAGCGCGCCGCCGAGGAACTCGGCCTTCTGGTCGTCGCGGATCTCGCCGATGAACTCGACATGCGGCAGCTCCAGGAGCGGCGCGATCTCGCTGTCGAAATAGTCGCGGTCCACCCTGTCGATCTTGGCCGCGATCTTGAGCGGCAGTCCGCATTGCGCGGCGATCCGGATCGCCCGGTCGAAGCCCTTCTCGGGCGAGATGCGCCCGAGCGCCGCCAGATACCGCGGAGGCTGCGATCCCGGTGCGAGCAGGTCGTGCGGTAGCCCGTGATGGATGGTGCGCACGTAGTTCGCCTGCGGCAGCGGCCGGCGCTGCGCATCCGAGATCGACACCACCGGAACGGTCGAGAAGGCGTCGAACAGCGGCTGCTGCTCGATCAGGTCGAGGCGTCCGTGCAGCGTCGTGACGAACGGCGTGGATTGGCGCGAGAACAGGGAAAACGGGAAATAGTCGAGATGAAAATGCAGGATGTCGAAGCGATGCGCCTCGCGGCGGACCGTCTCGAGCATCAATGCATGGAGCGCGCCGGCGTCGCGCACCGACGGATCGAGCCGCAGCGCTCGCGGCCATACCGAGCGCAGCGTCGCCCCCGTCACCGAATCGCCGCTGGCGAACAGCGTCACGTCGTGCCCGAGCGCGACCAGCTCCTCGGTGAGCCAGGACACGACGCGTTCCGTGCCGCCATAGAGCTTCGGCGGGATGGCTTCCGTCAAGGGAGCGATCTGAGCGATGCGCATGATGACACCTCGATTGGTCGGCAGTCCGGTGGATGCCCAGATCGAGGGCAGTCGTGACAAAGAAGCGGCAAGACGATGGTGACAAACAAAGCCGTGTCCACGCGAATCGTCTCGGCACGCACACAAGCTCGTAAACGTGCCGGGTATTATGCAGTTCCGCGAAACCGCACTGCACCTCACGCGTTGGGGCAGCGCTGCTGGAATCACAAGCCTCGGCGATGCTTCTCTTCCGCCGCGTGAGAAAGTCCCATGGACGACCTGTGCCGTTACGCCGACCGCCCCCTCGCCTTCCTGTTCCGTTATGTGAGAATGCGCCCCGCGGCCCACGCCTTCATCCTGATCGCCGTGCTGGTCGCGGTCGGCTGCTCGGTCGCCACGCAATACGGCATCAAGGTCCTGGTCGATTCGCTCGCTCCCGGTCCGTCGAGCAACGGCGCCTGGCTGGCGCTCGGCTTCATGGTGGCGCTGATCGCCGCCGACAATCTGTTGTGGCGCATCGCCTGTTGGGTCGCGAGCTCGACCTTCGTGGGCGTGACCGGCGATCTGCGGCGCGATCTCTTTCGCCACCTCACCGGGCACGCACCGAGCTATTTCAGCGATCGCCTTCCCGGCATGCTCACGAGTCGCGTCACCGCCACGTCCAACGCGGTGTTCACGATCGAGAACATGGTCATGTGGAACGTGCTGCCGCCCTGCGTCGCCACCGTGGGCGCGGTCGTCTTCGTCGCCACCGTGGACTGGACCATGGCGGCCGGCCTCGTCGCGGTCGCCGCCGTGATCGTGGCGATCATGATCAGGCTCGCGGCCGCGGGACGCCCGCTGCATCACGCCTTCGCCGACAAGGCCGCGGCGGTCGACGGCGAGATGATCGACGTGATCGGCAACATGTCGTTGGTCAAGATGTTCTGCGGCCTCGGCCGTGAGCATCGCCGCTTCGACGACACGCTCGATCGGGAGATGACGGCGCGCCGCCGCAGCCTTCGTTATCTGGAGCGGATCCGGCTGTTCCACGCGGTCGTCACCATCGTCCTCACGGTCGGGCTGCTCGCCTGGGCCGTGCTGCTGTGGCAGCGCGGCGCCGCGACGGCCGGGCAGGTCGTGCTGGTCGGCACGCTCGGCCTGTCGATCCTCAATGCGACCCGCGATCTCGCGGTGGCGCTGGTCGACGTGACCCAGCACATGGCCCGCCTGTCGGAGGCGCTCGCCACCATGCTGGTGCCGCACGTGCTGCGCGACCATCCGCAGGCCTCGACGCTGGTGCGCAACGGCGCGAGCGTGACCTTCGAGGGCGTCTCGTTCGGCTATCCGGGCGGCCGGCCGGTGTTCGACGGGCTGCACCTCGTCATCGCGCCGGGCCAGCGCGTCGGCCTGGTCGGCCGCTCAGGCAGCGGCAAATCGACCGTGTTCGCTCTGCTGCAGCGATTCTACGACGTGCAGGGCGGCCGTATCCTGATCGACGGCCAGGACATCGCCCGCGTCACCCAGGAGAGCCTGCGTGCCTCCATCGCCGTGGTGCCGCAGGACGTCTCGATGTTCAATCGCACGATCCGTGAGAACATCCGCTACGGCCGGCCCGACGCCACCGACGAGGAGGTGTGGCAGGCCGCCGAGGCGGCGCGCTGCACCGAGTTCATCGCCGAGCTGCCGGCCGGCCTCGATACCCCGGTCGGCGACCGGGGCGTCAAGCTGTCGGGCGGCCAGCGCCAGCGCATCGCCATCGCCCGCGCCTTCCTGAAGGATGCGCCGATTCTCCTGCTCGACGAGGCGACCTCGGCCCTCGACGTGGAATCCGAGGAGGCGATTCGCGAGGCGCTCGCCCGGCTGATGACGGGCCGCACCGTGCTGGCCATCGCCCACCGCCTCTCCACGGTCTCCAACTTCGACCGCATCCTGGTTTTCCGCGACGGCGAGATCGTCCAGGACGGCGCTCCCGGCCACCTGCTGCGCCGCCCCGGCCTCTATCGCGACCTGATCGACGGCGAGCTCAGCCGGCTGGAAATGCACCCGGAGGCGGCCTAACGGCCGCGACCTTGCCGGCATCAAGATACCGCGCGCAGCGCCACCGGGCGCCGCGCATGGCCGCGTGCGACCCTCTGGCACCATCGACGTACGATGGTAGGGACGCGCTCTCCCGGATTTCGCGGCGCGGCACGACGCGTCATGGTTCTCCCGGGGGAGCCCACGAAATGGCGCGTCATCGCTTTGCCGTCCACATGCAGGTCCGCGGCCTCGATCTGCTCGAGTTCGGGTCCAAGGTGGCGGCGCGCAGATACGAGCTGGCGACCGACCAGTATTATTTCGACGGCCGGCGGGCGGCGCTGTTCGAGGCGCTGATCGGGCTCGGCATGGACGCTCACACGATCCGCTGGCACGCCGACAATCCCGGCGAGCGGCTGCCCTGCTGCGTCAATCCCCGCGTCGCCCCCTCGGCTGGCCCCAAGGCGTTGCGCGGATAGCTGCTGATTCCCTCGCCATTGCGCCGAAGCGCGGCGCTCAGCCGCCGCCGCGCGGTCGGCCGCGCCGACGCACCGGCTCGTCGTCGGCCGGCGTCGGGCCGCGACCATAGGCCATTCCGTTCAGCGACTCCGACAGCAGCCGGGCGTGACGATGCAGCACCTCGAGCTGATTCGGATCGGGCTCGCCCGGAATGTTGCCGCTCAGCCCCACGATCGAGAACACGCCGGCGATCTCGTCGCCGTCGCGCAGGATCGGCACCGACAGGGTGTTGACCCCCTCGATGATCTCGCTGTCCGCCGTGTCCCACATGCGCTCGCGGATCGCGGCGAGGCGCTGGCGCAGGATCACCTTGTCGGTCAGGGTGTGCGGGGTGAGGCGCACCAATTCGCGCGACAGCGCGCGATCGACGATCTCGGGCGCCGAGAAGGCGAGCACGACGCGGCCCTGCGCCGCCGCGTGCGGCAGCGGCCGGTTCCCGGGCTTGATCGAGATGAACACGCGCGCATAGATGTTGTCGGCGACGCTGATCACCTGGGTCTCCCAGCCGATCGGCACCGCGAGCAGCGCGGTCTCGCGCGTCTCGTCGCGGATCGCGGTGAGGAACGGCGCGGCGATCTCCCGCAGATTGAACTGCTCGGCCACCGACTCGCCGAGCTGGACCAGCTTCCAGCCGAGCCGGTAGCGCTCGGTGCCGCCGTCCTGCTCGATGGCGCCGAGCTGGCGCAGCGTCGTCAGGTGGCGATGGACCTTGGCCTTGGTCTCGTGCAGCGCGTTGGCGATCTCGGTGAGGCGCAGGGGCCGGCCGGCGGCGGCGAGCTCGTCGAGGATGCGGAACGAGGTGGCGACCGACTGGACCGAGACCTCGTCCGGGTCGGGGGTCTTGGCGCGCGGATCGCGGCTGCCGGTGATGATGGCGTGGCGGTTCAGCGGCGGAGTCTCGTCGGTCATCCTGCTCTCGGCCCGGCGGACGGCCCCGGACCCGGCCGGCGCGCGCCCTCCCGTTGCGGCGAGAGGCACGTCCGGGGGACGTGCCTCTCGCGCAGTTCGCGTGTCGGCGTCAATCTACGGCAATCAGAGCGCCGATGCCACCGGGCTGGAGCGGGCCGGCTCCACGGCCGCCACGGAGGTGCGCCCGCGCAGCTTCGGGATCACCAGCATCACGAGGCCGCCGATCACCATCATGGCCGCCATCGCGTAGAGGCCGAACTCGACCTGCTGGGTGAGCTGCTTCACCCAGCCGATGATGAACGGCATGGTGTAGCCGCCGAGATTGCCGATGGTCGCCATCAGGGCGATGCCGGCGGCCGCCGCCGCACCGGTCAGGATGGTGCCGGGCAGGGCCCACATCACCGCGAGCCCGGCCAGCGCCCCCGATACCGCGACCGACAGGCCGAACAGCGAGACATAGGGGTTGTGGCCGAACACGCCGCTGAGAACCAGGCCGGCGGCTCCGACGAAGGCGCAGACAGCGGTGTGCCACTTGCGCTCGTGATGCCGGTCGGAACTCTTGCCGATCACGACCATGGCGACGCTGCCGCAGGTGAACGGAATGGCCGTGAGCAGCCCGTTCACCAGGAGGTTGTTGACGCCCAGATCCTTGACGATCTGCGGCAGCCAGAACGACAGGCCGTAGGTGCCGCCGAGCAGCGAGAAGTTGGTGATCGCCAGGAGCCAGACATTGACGTCCTTGATCGCGTCGAGGAAGCGGTGGCCGTAGCCGGCCGCCTTCTTCTGCAGATCCTCGGCGACCAGCGCGTCCACCACCATGCGGCGTTCGCCGTCGTCGAGCCATTTCGCCTTGGCGGGCCCGTCCTCCAGATAGAAGAACGCGACGATGCCGCCGAGCGTCGCCGGCAGGCCTTCCACCAGGAACAGCCACTGCCATCCGTGCAGCCCGTAGAGGCCGCTGAAGGTGTGCATGATCCAGCCCGACAACGGGCCGCCGATGACGCCCGAGAAGGCGATGCCGAGAAAGAAGATGGCGCAGATCTGCGAGCGCAGCCGGGCCGGAAACCAGTAGGTCAAATAGAGGATGATGCCCGGATAGAAGCCGGCCTCGGCGATGCCGAGCAGGAAGCGCAGGATGTAGAACTGCTTCTCGGTCTGCACGAACATCAGGCTGGCCGAGATCAGGCCCCACACGATCATGATGCGGGCGATCCAGATTTTCGCGCCGAAGCGCTGCAGCGCGAGATTGCTCGGAATTTCGCAGACGCAGTAGCCGAGGAAGAAGACCCCGGCGCCGAACCCGAAGGCCGCGTCGCTCAGGCCGATGTCGACCGACATCTGCAGCTTGGCGAAACCGACGTTCACGCGGTCCAGGAACGAGATGACGTAGAGCACGAGCAGGAACGGCAGCAGCCGCGCGGCGATCTTGTTGTAGACGCGCCACTCGGGCTCTTGCTCGGCCGTGAAGTTGGATCGTGGCAGGTAGATCATTCGGGATTCCCCAGTTCGTCCGTTTGAATCCGACGTCGTTGGTCGACGGCATGCGACGAAACTCGCGCCTCCGGTCGGTGGAGCGAGCCGGAGAGGCGGGCTTGGCCGGAATCTTGTCCATGTACATGTTCTTCGGATAGACCGGCTGCTCGTAGATGATCTGGGCGAGCTCGGTGCGCACGTCCTTGAGCCAGTTGGTCACCTGGGCGCTCTCGCGGTGGTGGCGCAGCGCCTCGATGTTGATGACGCCGGAGACGAAGGTCGAGCCGTTGGTGTCGCGCTGCTTGCCGACGATCTGGCCGCGGTAGTCGACGATCATCGACTGGCCGCCGCCGGCGTCGATGCCGGTCTTGCCCTCCGGATAGAGGTGGTAGCTGCCGATGTTGGGCGCCACGATGTACATGTTGTTCTCGAGCGCGCGGCAGCGGTTGGTGATCTCGAAGAAGTCGTTCTCGGTGAACGGGGCCGGCAGCGAGGCGCGGTACACCACCTCGGCGCCGTTCATGGCGAGGCCGCGGCCGTTCTCCGGATAGCTCCCCTCCATCGCCATCATGATGCCGAGCCGGCCGATCTTGGTGTCGGCGACCGGCCAAAAGGCCTCGAGCGTGCGGCCGTATTTCTCGATCCACCAGTCGTAGATGTCGTGCGGCGACACCGAGCGCTCCACCGGCAGCAGCGCGCCGAGCTTGTAGTGCTTGAGGACGATCGCGCCGTCCGGGTCGACGACGAAGCCGACGTTGAAGAAGCGGTCCTTCCAGTCCGGATGGCGGGCCTTGGCCTGCGCCATGATGTAGACGTTCCACTCGCGCGCGAGCTTGGCGATCTCGTCCGTCTCCGGGCCCGGGATGTCGATCGCGCAGGTGTTGGCGAAGTCGGCGTGGTCGACGTCCAGGACCTCGTCGTTGAAGCCCATCAGGCCGCCCTCGGGAATGGCGAGGAGGCGGACCGGGATGTCGAGGTTGGACAGCCAGAAGGCCGCCTTGGTCAGGCTCTTCAAATGCTCGATGTTGTTCTTGATGTCGTCGCGCGTGCGGATGCCCCAGAAGGTCGGAATGAGGCCGACCGCGTTGTACGGCTCGATCATGAAATGTTCCCCCTCCGGCCCCGCGCGGGCCGGCTACGGCCCCGTACCGGAGCCGGGACCAGCGTCCGGGCGGGAAAGTGCGCTTTTCGGTTCCGTCGTGCAAGCCGCCGGGCCGACAGGGGACGGGCGATCCCCTGCCGCAGCCACGATTTTTCGCTTGAAAGGCGAGCCCCCGACCGGCTTATCTCGCGGTCCGGCTGTACCCGCCCCCGAAGCTCGCCCGTTTCCCCGGAGGAGTAGTTGCGATGACCAAAACCGTTTCGATGCTCGCCGCCGTCGCGGCCTGTGCCCTGGTCGCTCCGGCGCAGGCGCAGGACAAGGTTCAAGAGAAGCTCAAGGTGGGGGTGATCGCCACCCTGTCGGGACCGCCCGCGGTGCTCGGCCAGCAGATCCGCAACGGCTTCCAGCTCGCCGTCAAGCAGCTCGGCGGCAAGCTGGGCGGCCGCGACGTCGAGGTGCTGGTGCAGGACGACGAGCTCAAGCCGGACATCGCGGTGGGCAAGGTGAAGGCCTTCGTCGACCGCGACAAGGTCGACTTCGTGGTCGGTCCGGTGTTCTCCAACATCCTCCAGGCGATCGTGAAGCCGGCGACCGACGGCGGCGCCATCCTGATCAGCCCGAACGCCGGCACCTCCAACTATGCCGGCCGCGACTGCAATCCGAATCTGTTCGTCACCTCCTACCAGAACGACCAGATGCACGAGATCTCGGGCAAGCACGCCCAGGATTCCGGCAAGAAGACCGCCTTCATCATGGCCCCCAACTACCAGGCCGGAAAGGACTCGCTCGCCGGCTTCAAGCGATACTTCAAGGGCGAGATCCTCGACGAGGTCTACGTCCCTCTGAACCAGCTCGACTACTCGGCCGAGCTGTCCAAGATCGCCGCGGCGAAGCCCGAGGTGGTCTTCGTGTTCCTGCCGGGCGGCATGGGCGTCAACTTCGTGAAGCAGTATCGGCAGGCCGGGCTGGCCGACACGATTCCGGTGTTCTCGACCTTCACGGTGGACGAGTCGACGCTGCCGGCCCAGCAGGACGCCGCGCTCGGCTTCTTCGCCGGCTCCAACTGGGCGCCCAATCTCGACACCCCGCAGAACAAAGCCTTCGTCGCCGCCTACGAGAAGGAATACGGCGCCGTCCCGGCCACCTACGCGTTCCAGTCCTACGATGCGGCCCTGCTGATCGACAGCGCCCTCAAGGCGACCAAGGGCGACACCAAAGACCGCGACGCGTTGCGGGCGGCGCTGCGCAAGGCCGACTTCGTCTCGTTGCGCGGCGACTTCAAGTACAACACCAACAACTATCCGATCCAGGACTTCTACCTGACCAAGGTCGCCAAGCGCGCCGACGGCAAGTACCAGACCGAGATCGTCGAGAAGGTCTTCGACGATTACGCCGATCCGTACGTGAAGGACTGCAAGATGAAGTGACGAGAAGCCGGCGGCCTGCCGGCGGGCGAAGGGCCGGGTCGGTCGCCTGGGCATCTGCGAGGGGGACAGGATGTCGACTTTGAACTCGGCCGGTCCGGCCGGGCCCGTCGGCCCGACCGCGTCTTCGGCCGCCGGTGTCGTCGGGCGGCTCGCCTGGGGCGCCGCGATCGCCGTCGCAGTCGCGGTCGTGCTGCTATCGGTGAACGCGCCGTTGGTCGCAGGCGCCGGCGTCGAGACCGGCGATTTCGCCGCCAACACGCTGCTGATTCTGGACGCCAAGTCGTTCGGGCTGTTGACCGGCAACTATTCGCGGGTGGGTTTCAACCACCCGGGCCCGGCGATCCTTTACGTCCTGGCGGCCGGCGAGGCGGTGATCCACGATCGCCTCGGGCTCGTCTCGTCGCCGTTCGCCGGGCAGCTCGTCGCCGTCTCGCTCTACGCCACGATCTGGATCGTCCTGATCTTCAGGGTGCTCTGCAGGGCCTTCGAGGATACTGCCCCGGCGGCGCTGGCGACCGCCGTGTTCACGCTCTGCATCGCGATGCTGGACGGCCAGACCCTCAACGGGCCGTGGTTCCCGCACCTCTATGTCTGCCCGTTCGCGGCCTTCGTGGTGGCGATCTCCCGCCTGGTGCATGGCCGCACGGACTCGCTCGGCACGCTGGCGGTGAGCGCCGGCTTCCTCGTCAACGGCCATGCCTCCTTCGGCGTCGTCATGCTCGTCATGGGCCTCACGGTCCTGGCGGCCAACACCGTGCTGGAGACCGACCGTGGCAGCGGCACCCGGATCGCGAGCCGCCGCTTCTGGGGGGCGAACCTCACACGTCTGGCGGTGGCCGGTGCCCTGCTGTTCGTCTTCTTCATCCCACTGCTCATCCTCACCGTCCGGGCGTTTCCCGGGCCCGTGATGGACTATCTGAATTTCGGCGCGCATCGGAAGTCGAACGGCATCCTGGCCTCGCTACGCTTCATCTGGTTCTTCTGGGGCGGCCCGGTGCCGTTCGTCGTCGGCGCCGTGATCGCGCTGCCCGCTTTGGTGCTGCTCGGCCGGCGCAGCGACCTCGACGGCTTCACCCGCGGTGCCAACGGCCTGATCGCCGCCTTCGTGGCCGCTTTCCTGGCGATGCTGACCTATGCGCGGCACGGCGTCGACATGATCGAGCTCCAGTATATCGGCTACTTCTACTACGCGGTGCCGGCGCTCGCGGCCGGGCTCGCGGCAGCCTGTCTGCTGAAGCTGGTCCGGTCGCGGCTGCGCGCCGCCGTCGCGCTCGTCGCCTGGGTCTTCTGCCTGGCCGGCGTCCACAGGGCGATGGCGCAGCCCGGTGACTACGTGGTCGAGTACAACGCCCCCGGCGTGGTCGACATCTACCGGGCCGTGAAGCCGCTCGCGGCCGCCGGGCGCATCGTGCTGGACCTCGATGGCAGCAACGACTGGGGCTATGTGTGGGGCCATGTCGTCGGCGTGCAGGCCTATGCCAAGCGGCGGCACGAGGACCTGTTCTGCATCGACCGGAGCTGGCACATCCTGTTCACCCGTAAGGCGCTGTGTACCGCGGCGGAACTGGCCGGCCACCCGCGCTACACGGTGCGCAAGGCGGAGCCGACGCCGGGCGGGCCGCCGCAGGTCGCGGTTCAGGGCTTGGTCTTCACCCGCACCGGCCCGTGAGCGGGCAGGCGCCGGGCGACCGGCCGGTTGCCCGAATTGTCGTATCCTGTTGACAAGCGAGCCGGATCGCCCCGATTGTCGCCGGCGCCCGGTCATCCGGGTCATGGTCCGCGCCCGCCGCGGCTCTGCCGTTCTGTTCACCTGCCGCGAGTTGCTCGCGCCGACCGTTCGCCGGGACGGACAGGTCTGCGATCCGCCGCGCAACCGGCTCTCCCCGCGCGGGGGCGGACGAGACGCCACGATCGCAGCCGTCCCGATGTCGACCACGCTTCTCGTCGTCCAAGTTCTCAACGGCCTCCAGCTCGGGGTGCTGCTGTTCCTGATCGCGGCCGGCCTCACGCTCGTGTTCGGCGTGATGGACTTCATCAACCTGGCGCACGGCGTGCAGTACATGCTGGGCGCCTATCTGGCGGTCGCGTTCTACGGGCTGACCGGAAGCTTTCTGCTCGCCTTGGTGCTGGCGCTCGCCGCCGCGCTGCTCTTCGGCCTGCTGCTGGAGGCGGCGGTGTTCCGCCATCTCTACGGGCGCGACCACCTCGACCATGTGATCGCGACCTTCGGGATCATCCTGTTCCTCAACAGCGCCGTGAAATACGTGTGGGGCGCCGCGCCGCTGTCGCTGCCGGTGCCGGAGGCCCTCACCGGCTCGATCGTTCTGGCGCCCGGCATCCTCTATCCGGTGTGGCGGCTGGTGATCATCGGCAGCGGCCTCGCGGTGGCGCTGCTGCTGTACGTGCTGGTCTCGTGGACCCGGATAGGCATGCTGGTGCGGGCCGGCGCCACCAATGCCGAGATGGTGTCGGCGCTCGGCGTCGACATCCGGCGGCTGTTCACGCTGGTGTTCGGGTTCGGAGCGATGCTGGCCGGCTTCGCGGGCATCATGATCGCGCCGATCCTGTCGGTCGAGCCCGGCATGGGCGACACCATCCTGATCCTCGCCTTCGTGGTGATCGTCATCGGCGGCATCGGCTCGATCCGCGGCGCCTTCGTGGCCGCCCTGCTGATCGGCCTCGTCGACACGCTCGGCCGCTCTTTTGCCGTCGACCTGCTGCGGCTGGTCATGTCCTCCTCGACAGCCCGTACGGTCGGGCCGGCGCTCGCCTCGATGCTGATCTATCTGCTGATGGCCGTGGTCCTGTATGTGCGGCCGACCGGCCTGTTCCCGGCGAAGGGCCGCTGAGATGACTCCTGCAGCTGCGCCGGCCGACGCTGTGCCGGTCCTCACCCGGCCGCGCCGGACCGTGGTGCTGCCAGCCCTCGTCTTCGCGGCGCTCGCCCTGGTTCCGGCCGGCGCCTTCGCGCTGTCGGCCGGCTACCTGCTCGACCTCTTCACCCGGGTGATGATCTTCGCCATCGCGGCGCTGTCGGTCGATCTCCTGATCGGCTATGCGGCGCTGGTGACGTTCGGGCAGGCCGCCTTCGTCGGCATCGGGGCTTACGCGGTCGGCATCCTCGCCTCGCACGGCCTCACCGACGTGGTGGTCGCCCTGCCGGTGGCGCTCCTCGCGTCGGGCCTGTTCGCGCTGGTGACGGGCTTCGTCTGCCTGCGCACCAAGGGCGTCTACTTCATCATGATCACGCTGGCCTTCGGCCAGATGGCGTTCTTCACGGCGTCGTCGCTCGCCCCCTACGGCGGTGACGACGGCCTCACCGTGCAGGAGCGCAACACCGTGCTCGGCCTGCCCCTGTTCGAGCAGCCGCTGGTCTTCTACTACGTCGTCCTGGTCGCGCTGCTCGTCGTCTACCTGTTGTTCCGCGCACTGGTCGCCTCGCGCTTCGGCCGGGTGCTGCGCGGCGCCAAGGACAATGCGCTACGGATGACGACGCTCGGCTTCCAGGTCTATCGGTTCCAGCTCGCCGCCTATGTGATCGCCGGCATGGCGGGCGGCCTGGCCGGCTTTCTGCTCGCCAACGCCACCGAGTTCGTCAGCCCGGCCTACATGTCGTGGCAGCGCTCGGGCGAGCTGATCATCATGGTGCTGCTCGGCGGGCTCGGCACGCTGCACGGCGCCATCGTCGGGGCGGCCGCGTTCCTGCTGCTGGAGGAATGGCTCTCCGCCCTGACCGAGCACTGGAAGATGATCTTCGGACCGCTGCTGGTCCTCGTCGTGGTGTTCGTGCGGGGCGGTCTGATCGGCATCGGCGCCGCGCTCGCCCGAGCAGCGGGACGGAGGGGCCCCCGTGGTTGAGCCGGTCCTCGCCATCGACGGGCTGCGAAAGCAGTTCGGCGGGCTCGTCGTCACCGACCAGGTCACGCTCTCGGTCGCGCCCGGCGAGCTGCACGCCGTCATCGGCCCGAACGGCGCCGGCAAGACCACGCTGATCAACCAGATCTCCGGTGTGCTGCCCTCCGACTCCGGAACGATCCTGTTCGCCGGGCGCGACATCACTCGGCTCGCCCCGCACAGGCGGGCGCGGCTCGGGCTGGCCCGCACGTTCCAGATCACCTCCGTCTTGCCCGCCTTCTCGGCGCTGGAGAACGTCGCCCTCGCCGTGCAGGCGCGCTCCGGCTCGAGCTTCCGTTTCTTCGGCGACGCCGCGGCCGAGCCGGCCCTCAATCGGCCCGCCATGGCGGCGCTGGACGAGGTCGGGCTCGCCGATCGGGCCGCCGTGCCGGCCGGACATCTGTCGCATGGGGAAAAGCGGGCCCTCGAGCTCGCGATGGCGCTCGTCACCGAGCCGAAGCTGCTGCTGCTCGACGAGCCGATGGCCGGAACCGGTCGGGAGGAGACGGCCCGCCTGATCGCCGTGCTGCGCCGGCTGAAAGGCCGCTTCGCCATGATGCTGGTCGAGCACGACATGACCGCCGTGTTCGCGCTCGCGGACCACATTTCTGTGCTGATCTACGGCCGTATTCTCCTCAGCGGCAAGCCGGACGAGGTGCGCGAGGATCCGCAGGTCGTCGCGGCCTATCTCGGCGACGAGATCGAGTTCGAGTGATGAACGACGATTGTGCAGCGTCGTTCCGGGGCGCGGACCGCAGGTC
>NZ_NPEX01000078.1:20625-23638 GCF_003258865.1 Rhodoplanes roseus
GCCGCCGAGCCTGGAATTCGTACTCCGGGCCTCGGTAGCGCACGACGGACAGGGCGTATGGGGCCCGCGCTCGGCGCTCGCGCGCCGCCCCGTGTCGACCGGAGAAGCCCCATGCTGACCGTCGAAAACCTCCAGGCCGGCTACGGCGAGACGCCGGTGCTGTTCGATGTCGGCTTCCGCATCGGGCCCGGCGAGATCGTCACGCTGCTCGGTCGTAACGGCATGGGCAAGACGACGACGATCCGGGCGCTCATGGGGCTGGTGCGCCCCACCGGTGGCAACCTGACGTTCGATGGACAGTCGCTCGCCGGCCTGCCGTCCTACCGGATCGCCCAGCTCGGCCTGGGCCTCGTGCCGGAGGGGCGCCAGGTCTTCGCGACCCTGACGGTCCGCGAGAACCTGGTCGCCACGGCGGCGGCCCGCTTCGGCGACCGCTGGACGTTGGAGCGGGTGTACGACTTCTTCCCGCGGCTCGCCGAGCGTCGCGGCCATCTCGGCAGCCAGCTCTCGGGCGGTGAGCAGCAGATGCTGGCGATAGGTCGTGCGCTGATGACCAATCCACGGCTCCTGATCCTGGACGAGGCGACCGAAGGACTCGCGCCGTTGATCCGTTCCGAGATCTGGCGCGGCCTCGGCCGCCTGAAGCAGGAGGGGCAGGCGATTCTGCTGGTCGACAAGCATCTCGATGCCATGACCCGCCTGGCGGATCGACACGTCGTGCTGGAGAAAGGGCACGTGGTCTGGTGCGGGTCGTCCACCGAGCTCGCCGCCGATCAATCGGTGCGCCAACGCTGGCTGCAGGTGTGACCTCGCGCAAGCGAGTGCCGTCCGCCGGACCAATGCTGTATGGTCACCCAGGCGACGGTTGCGATTCCGTCGCGGGCGAGGCCATGGAAGCGACCCCGATCAAGAGCGATCCGCCGAAGCGGCCGACGGGCTCGCGGGATCCCGTGCGCACCCGCGCCGCGATCCTGGATGCCGCCACCCACGAGTTCAGGTCGAAGGGGCTCACCGGCGCACGGGTCGACACGATCGCCAAGCGGTCGGGCGTCAACAAGCGGATGATCTATCACTATTTCGGCGGCAAGGACGGCCTCTATGTCGCGGTCCTGGAGCAGACCTATGCGGCGATCCGTACCGCCGAGAAGGAGCTTCATCTGGTCGATCGCGAGCCGGTCGATGCGATCTGCGAGCTCGTCCGCTTCACTTGGCGCTATTTCATCACCCACCCGGAATTCCTCAGCCTGCTCGGGACCGAGAACCTGCATCGTGGCCGTTACCTGAAGCAATCGGCGCTGATCCGCGACCTGCACTCGCCCCTGATCGCGACCCTGTCTCAGCAGCTCGCGCGCGGCGCCGCGCAAGGTATTTTCCGGCCCGATGTCGATGCTGTGCAGCTCTATATCAGCATCGCGTCGCTGGGCTTCTTCTATCTTTCGAACCGCTACACGCTCGCCACCATCTTCGGCCGCAGCATGGACGATCCGGAGAGCCTCGACGCGCGGGGCCGCCACATCGAGGACGTCGTTCTCTCCTACCTGCGACCCTGATCGAGGTCCCGGCGCGTCGGGATCCTCGGTCGGCTCCCTCCTTCACCGGCGAGTGCTGCGGTGCAGCACGTTGTCCGTCAGTCATGCCGCCTTGCGGCCCGGGGCTGCGTTTCGAGCGGGTCAAGGCTCTTGACGCTCGCCCCCTGCCCATGGTGATTTGTAACCAGGCGGTTACTTGGCGGATCGCCGCCGCGCACACCGCCGCCGGATTTTTCCAATTTCGCGAGGCATGCAAAGTGGCCACCAAGAAGCTCGGCATCATCATGCACGGCGTCACCGGGCGCATGGGTCTCAATCAGCACCTGGTGCGCTCCATCGTTGCGATCCGCGCCGAAGGCGGCGTGCTGCTCCCGAACGGCGACCGGGTGATGCCGGACCCGATCCTGGTCGGCCGCAACGCCGAGAAGGTCGCGGCGCTCGGCCGCCAGTACGGCATCGAGCGGACCACGTCGGACCTCGCCGCTGCGCTGAAGAATCCCGAAGACACCCTGTTCTTCGATGCCGCGACGACGCAGGCGCGGGCCGATCTCGTGACCCAGGCCATCGAGGCCGGCAAGCACGTCTATTGCGAGAAGCCGATTTCCGAGACGCTCGACAAGGCGCTGGCGATGGCGACTCTCGCCAAGGCGCGTGGCGTGAAGAACGGCGTCGTGCAGGACAAGCTGTTCCTGCCGGGCCTGCGCAAGATCGCCAAGCTGAAAGAGGCGGGATTCTTCGGCCGCATGTTCTCGGTGCGCGGCGAGTTCGGCTACTGGGTGTTCGAGGGCGACTGGGGCCAGCCGGCGCAGCGGCCGAGCTGGAACTACAAGCTCGGCGAGGGTGGCGGCATCATCCTCGACATGCTGTGCCACTGGCGCTACGTGCTCGACAATCTGTTCGGCGAGGTGAAGGCGGTGAGCTGCCTCGGCGCCACCCACATCCCGAGCCGTGTCGACGAGAACGGCAAGACCTACGTGGCCGACGCCGACGACGCCGCTTACGCCACCTTCGAGCTCGAAGGCGGCGTCATCGCCCACATGAACTCGTCCTGGTGCGTGCGCGTGCGCCGCGACGACCTCGTGACCTTTCAGGTCGACGGCACCCACGGCTCGGCCGTCGCGGGCCTGTCCAAGTGCTGGACGCAGCACCGGGTCAACACGCCGCGCCCGATCTGGAATCCCGACGTCCCGCAGACGATGAACTTCCTCGACCAGTGGGAAGAGGTGCCGGACAACTTCGACTACGACAACGGCTTCAAGATCCAGTGGGAGAGCTTCATTCGCCACGTGGTCGCCGACACGCCGTGGAGCCACGACCTGCTCGAAGGCGCCAAGGGCGTCCAGCTCGCCGAGCTCGGGCTGAAGAGCTGGCAGGAGCGCCGCTGGCTCGACGTGCCGAAGCTGAGCGTTTAAGCGCGACGTTTGCACGTCGCAGTCCGACTCGTCATGCCCGGCCTTGTGCCGGGCATCCACGAAGCGGCCGGA
>NZ_NPEX01000789.1 GCF_003258865.1 Rhodoplanes roseus
CGTCTGCCTCGCCCGAAGGCGGCGTCCAGCGCAGCACCGGCTTTCGGGCTGCACTCGTCTCGTCGAGCCTGCGACGCGGCGCAAACCGGGGGGCATCGACGAAGCGGGACGTGTCACCCGCAGTCGCGGCCATGACGAGATCGCGCAGCGTCGCCGTAAAGAGATCGAGCGAGGCGCGGCTTTCCGATTCCGTCGGCTCGATCAGCATCGCGCCCTTGACCACCAAGGGGAAATACATGGTCATCGGATGGAAACCCTCGTCGATCATCGCCTTGGCGA
>NZ_NPEX01000790.1 GCF_003258865.1 Rhodoplanes roseus
AACCTGGCTAAGGCGCACAAGCATCGCTGCGGCCGAGACGCCGTAGGTGCGCTTGAGCCGCATGATCTCGATCCAGGTCATGCCATGCCGATTCCGGCCAGCTTCCCCTTCCAAATGCTCACGCGGAATGAGGAACGCTCCCGCGAAGCGGTGCATAGAAGGTTCCTTTTTCAGCGCGGCATTGCCGGTGGCGATTATAATGCGGTGAGCGAGTTCATGGGCGAGGTTGAAGCGCTTGCGCTCGACATTGGTGTGCCGCGAGACGACAATCACTTCAGT
>NZ_NPEX01000791.1 GCF_003258865.1 Rhodoplanes roseus
TGTCATGGCGCGGCAGGCCATTCTCCTGGCGATCGGCGCCGTTATTCTGCTTTATGCCCTCGGTTTCGGACTGGTGACGCTGCATATCTGGCTCTCCAGCCTGTGGGGTTCGCTTGTGTCCGCGGGCGTGATCGGCGCCGTGCTCCTCGTCATCGGGCTTATCGTCATACTTCTGGCCTTGAGGCCTCACCGCGAGCAGGCACGTTCGGTCGAACAGCCTCTCAGCGAGATGAGCGCCACCGCGCACGACACCTATGACCGGATGCAGCGCTCGCTTC
>NZ_NPEX01000792.1 GCF_003258865.1 Rhodoplanes roseus
ATGCATCTATTGCGGCTTCTGTCAGGAAGCCTGCCCGGTCGATGCCATCGTGGAGGGGCCGAACTTCGAGTTTTCCACGGAGACGCGCGAAGAACTCTACTACGATAAGGAGAGACTGCTCGAAAACGGTGACCGCTGGGAGCGTGAAATCGCTCGCAACATCGCTCTCGACGCGCCTTATCGGTAAATTGAGCCTGGCCCCGCTGGACGCTCCGGCGGGGCTTCGTTAAAGACTTTCAGCACCCGAAGCCCGGACCCATGATCCTGCAGCCGATCTT
>NZ_NPEX01000793.1 GCF_003258865.1 Rhodoplanes roseus
CCAAAACGCTGAAGAAGTTATCAATAAACTTGCTGACAAGAGCCAGCACCTTGACCGTATCGCCGTTGTTGGTGGTGGTTACATCGGTGTTGAACTTGCTGAAGCCTTTGAACGTCTTGGAAAAGAAGTTGTCCTTGTTGATATCGTTGATACTGTTTTGAACGGTTACTATGATAAAGACTTCACACAAATGATGGCGAAGAACTTGGAAGACCACAACATCCGCTTGGCGCTTGGTCAAACTGTTAAAGCAATTGAGGGTGACGGTAAAGTTGAAC
>NZ_NPEX01000794.1 GCF_003258865.1 Rhodoplanes roseus
GATGCCGGGATAGAGCCCGCGCCCGGTTTCCGCAGGTGCGAAAACGAAAACGCCCGGGGGCCATGCCCCGGGCGGTGCTTTTTGAAGGCGCGGTGACCTACTGCTGCTGCGGCAGGGCGTAGGCTACGAGCGCGTCGCCGATCGGCGTTTCCATGAAGTGGTGGCCGCCCGCCATGATGACAAGATATTGCCGGCCGTTCGCCTCATAGGTCATCGGCGTCGCCTGGCCGCCTGCTGGCAGAACATCGCTCCACAAGGTCTCTCCCGTCTCCATATC
>NZ_NPEX01000795.1 GCF_003258865.1 Rhodoplanes roseus
CGAGCCGATGTCGACGGCAAGGCCGCAGCCGACATTGTGAAAGCCCGGGAAGATCGCCGTCACGATCGGCCCGCCGCCCTCCACGCGCCCGTCGGTATAGACGGCGCAGGTGACCTTCCACTCGCCGTCGCGCAAGAGCTTCTGTATCTGCGGCAGGAGGCGCGCGGCGATGCGCGGCTTCTGAAAGCCCCATTCTTTCTCAAGCGCATGAAGGAGCCGGTCGGCATCGCCGAGCGGCTTTTCCATGTCGGGCTCCTCGACCTCGATATAGCAGAGC
>NZ_NPEX01000796.1 GCF_003258865.1 Rhodoplanes roseus
ACACGCTCGTCGAGGCGCCCAAGATCCTCCATCAGCGACATCACCTCTTCCTGGATGACATGTGCCTGCTCGCGCAGCCGCGCATCACGCAGGACGGCCTGCATCACCTGGATCGACAGCATCAGGAGTGAGGGCGAGACGATGACGACGCGCGCCCGGTAGGCGCGCTGCACCACCTCTTCGAAGCGTTCGTGGATTTCGGCGAAGACCGTCTCCGAAGGCACGAACATGAAGGCCGTGTCCTGCGTCTCACCGGGGGTCAGATACCGCTCCTGA
>NZ_NPEX01000797.1 GCF_003258865.1 Rhodoplanes roseus
ATCTCGGCCTGCGCGACGTCGAGGCTCTCAAAACGGTCCTGTCGCTCAATCGCAACCGGCTCGACGAAGGTACGGCCACAGAGTTTCACCGCCTGCGCCAGATCGATGTTCGCAGTCGTACGCTTGCCGTCGATCTTCTGAACCGATCGCTGTTGACCGGGCTTCTGCCGGTCCAGGCATTGCGCGCGATCGCGCTCTCGGCAGCCGGCGGCTTTGCACCTTTCCGACGCTTTCTAATGCAGCAGGCTCTTGCGAAAACGTTCCAGGGTCTCTGAG
>NZ_NPEX01000798.1 GCF_003258865.1 Rhodoplanes roseus
AAGCGCCGCTTCGAAACGCCAATGCGCGTCTGCGCATGAACCGCGTGACGACGCTCGCGGGCGTGGAGATCGCACCCAGGGCCCAGGTCGATATTCTGGAAAGCCTCGGCTTCGCCGTTGCCGGGACCGACGAGGAGATCGTCGCGTCGATCCCCTCCTGGCGTCCGGACGTGAATGGCGAAGCCGATCTCGTGGAAGAGATCGTGCGCATCCACGGGCTTGAGAAAATCGCTCATGTCATGCTGCCGCGCACGGAGGCCGTCACCAAGCCGAAGC
>NZ_NPEX01000079.1:0-13080 GCF_003258865.1 Rhodoplanes roseus
TGCCGCGCGCCACGGCGGGCCGCGCCAGCATGGTGTCGAGCCAGCGCTTCACATGGGGGAAGTCGGCGATGTACGACCCTCTCCCGACGGGAGAGGGTAAGAAGCTACACCAGCTTGCCGACGTGCTTCTCCAGGAGCGCCCAGGCCTTGTCGCCGTAGACGCCTTTCCACCGCGCATAGAAGCCGGCGAGCGGCGCCTTGAAGCCGGCGGTGTCGCAGTCGTTGACGATCATGCCCTTGCTCTTCAGGATTCCGACCGCCGCGTCCGTCAGCTTGGCGACGTCCTGCCGTTGGGCCAGCGCCATGGTCCTGGCGTGCTTCTCGACCACGGCCTTGAGGTCGTCGGGCAGCCTCTTCCAGGCGTCGAGGCTCGCCGTGAAGGTGAAGCCGGACCACCAGTGGTTGGTCATGCTGAGATAGGTCTGCACCTCGTAGAGCTTCATCAGGACGATCAGCCCGAGCGGGTCGGTCTGGCCGTCGCAGGTCTTGTCCTTCAGCACCTCGTAGAGGCGGTTGAGCGTGAACGTTTTCGGCTTGGCGCCGAGCGTCTCGAAGAAGTCGACCGTCATCTTCTGCACCGGCGTCCGGATCGTCATGCCGGCCAGATCCTCCACGGTGCGGATTGGCTTGGTGCTCGTGGTGAGGTGGTGGAAGCCGTTGTCGAGCCAGTAGCGGAACGACCAGATGCCCTTGGCCAGCAGCTCGTCGTGGATGTAGTCGCCGAGGTCGCCGTCGAGCGCCTTGAACACCTCGGCGGGCGACTTGAAGACGAACGGCAGCCCGGGCATCTCGGCCACCGGCACGATGGGGCCGAGCACGTTGCCGGCGTTGTAGAGCTCCAGCTCGCCCTTCTGGACCATCTCCAGCATCTTGCTGTCGGAGCCCAGCGCCCCGGCGCCGTGCACCGTGATGGTCAGCCGGCCGCCGGTCTCGGCCCGGATGGCGTCGGCCATCTCCTTGAGCCGGATGACGTTCGGGCTGTCGAGGGGCTGGCTCAGGCCGAGCCGCCAATCGAACTCGGCGGCTCGGGCCCGGGTCCCGATCAGGGCGGAGGCGGCGGCGCCGGCCAGGACGGTGCGGCGGGACAGGCGGGTGGTGTCGAGAAGGCTGTTCATGGCATTCCCCGATGGCTATGGGTGGCGCGGAAGCAGGGAAGCGTGCGGCGGGGGCGTCGGCGATCTCGGACGCTGCGCGAAACGCTATCACGCTGCTCAATCGCTGGGCGATCCCGCCAAAACGCGGGTCTGTCCGGCGACCCTGGTATGAAGAGTGGGACGAGACGGAGGAAGCGAGGACCGATGTTGCGAGCCACCGCTGTGCTGCCCCGCGGGAATGCGTCGGGCGCTGCCGTCGCCGATCGGGTCCTGCTCGACGCGGAGGACCGCCACCGCCGCCGCGTGGTGATGACCGGGGAGGGCGGCACG
Source organism: Rhodoplanes roseus (assembly GCF_003258865.1). Lineage (GTDB taxonomy): Bacteria > Pseudomonadota > Alphaproteobacteria > Rhizobiales > Xanthobacteraceae > Rhodoplanes > Rhodoplanes roseus. The sequence goes on from NZ_NPEX01000079.1 coordinate 1,425, forward strand.
ACATTCCTGCTGGATCTGGCGGAGGCGACGCGGCTGCGCGACGGCGACGGCCTGCTGCTGGAGGACGGCTCGGTCGTGCTGGTGACGGCCAGGCCCGAGCCGCTGGTCGAGGTGACCGCCAGGAGCGCAGCCGATCTCGCCCGGCTCGCCTGGCACATCGGTAACCGCCACACCGAGGTCCAGGTGGTCGGCGAGCGGCTGCGAATCCGCCGCGACCACGTGCTGGAGGACATGCTGCGCGGGCTCGGCGCCGCACTCGCGCCCGTCGACGCGCCGTTCGATCCGGAGTCCGGCGCCTACGATCACGCCCCGGCGCACGGCCACGCGCACGACGACGACCATCATCACGGCCACGATCATTCCCATCACCACCACGAGCACGATCACGGCCACGAGCACGGCCATTCTCATGCGCACGGACACCCTCACCGGCATGACGGCTGAGGTGGCCGAAGGTCCGTCTGCCGCTTCGGTCGCTGCGGCCGTGCCGGGCGCGGCGCTGTACCGGCTGCTCGCCTGGCTGTCGCCGTCTTTTCCGGTGGGCGCCTTCGCCTATTCGAGCGGCCTGGAATGGGCCGTCGAGGCCGGTGACATCCGTGATGCCGACAGCCTCTGCCGCTGGCTCCGGGTCCTGGTCCGTGACGGCGGCCTGTTCTGCGACGCGGCCCTGTTCGGTCACGCGCATCGGGCGACGATGCAGGGCGACGCCGCCGCTCTCGCCGAGACGGCCGAGCTCGCGCTGGCGCTCGCCCCCTCGGCCGAGCGGTTCCTCGAGACGACCACCCAGGGCAAGGCCTTCGTCGCGGCCGTGCAGTCGGCCTGGCCCTGCGCCGCGCTCGCCCACCTTCCGCTCGCCCCGGACGGGACGATCGCCTACCCGATCGCGGTCGCGGTGGTGACGGCCGGCCACGGCATCGCCCTGGCACCGGCCCTCCATGCCTTTGCCCACGCTCTGGTGGCCAACCTGATCTCGGCCGGGGTCCGCCTCGTGCCGCTCGGCCAGACCGACGGCCAGCGCGTCCTGGCCGCGCTCGAGCCGGCCGTCGCCGCGGCTTGCGCTCGCGCCGAGACTGTACCGCTCGATGCCGTCGGCAGCGCCGCGTTCCGGGCCGATCTGGCGGCGATGCGGCACGAGACGCAATACACACGGCTGTTCCGGAGCTGACGACGCGCCGGCGGAGGTAAGGTCGCGCGACGTCGTGCCTCGCGCGATCTGATCACGTCTCCCGCAGCGCAGCAGGGACTTTGGCGATCCGTGCTGCAGCGCAATGCAGGCGACGGCGGAATTTCATGCGTGCCGGCATAGATTTAGGTCCCTGCCGTCACGAATTGCTGCGTACAGCAGAACGCTTCTGATAAAGCGCGGTTTTTCGCCCGTCTCCGGTATCGCTGTCGAGAGAACCGCGCCCGAGTTCTGCGCCCTGCGACGATGAGGCCCGTGTTTCCTGGGCTTGTCGGGCTTCCGCGAAACATGCAGGTTTTCGTCGTCGTTCAGCCGGTTACGTCTCTGCCCCAGGTCGTGCGCTCCGCGCCGTGGTCCCCGAGGGACGCGGCAGCGCCAGAGCGCTCAGCACGACAGGGCGAGCCGGCCGGCCCACCGCCGAGGCTCATGCATGAAACCGTTCGGATACGTCGCGGCGCAGGACTCCGAGCACGCCGTCGCGCTGCTCGCCGAGTACGGCAAGGGCGCCAAGCTGCTCGCCGGCGGCACCGACCTGCTCGCCGACCTCAAGCTCACGCCGCATCCGCCGCCTGCCGTGATGGTCGACATCTCGCGCTGCGCCGACCTGAAGGGCATCGCGATCACCGAGGCCGGGCTGCGTATCGGCGCCATGGTCACGCATTCCGAGATCGTGAACTCGCCTTTGATCCGCGACACGCTGCCGGCGCTCGCCGAGGCGGCGCTGTCGATCGGCGCGGTGCAGACCCGCAATCTCGGCAGCATCGCCGGCAATCTCGTCACCTGCGTGCCGTCGATGGATTCGGGGCCGACGCTGCTGGCGCTCGAGGCGAGCGTCACGATCCTGGGCCCGTCGGGCCGCCGCACCATCGGCCTCGCCGATCTGTTCGTGGGGCCGCGGAAAACCTCGCTCGCCTTCGGGGAGATTCTGGTCGAGATCGTGATTCCGAAGCGCAATGTCGGCAAGCCGACCGGCTTTCAGAAGTTCGGGCTGCGCAAGGGCCAGGCGCTCGCGTTGGTCAACGCCGCGGCGAGCTTCTGGGCCGGCGAAGGCCTGTTCACCGAGCCGACCATCGCGCTCGGTGCCGTCGCGCCGACCGTCATCCGCGCGCCCAAGGCCGAGGCCTATCTGGCCGGGCGGCCCGTCACCGAGGATGCGATGGCCGAGGCCGGCCGCATCGCCGCCACCGAGGCCAAGCCGATCACCGATTTCCGCGCGACGGCCGACTACCGCCGCGACCTCGTCGCCGTGCTGGTGAAGCGCGCCCTCCTGGCCGCCCACGGGCGCGCCACGCCGAACCGGAAGGACATCGCATCGTGAACGTCACCATCACCGTCAACGGCGAAGTCCGCTCCGCCTCGGTGCCGCCCGAGACCACGTTGCTCGTGCTGCTGCGCGAGCACTTCCTGCTCACCGGCGCGAAGACCGGCTGCGACGTCGGCGACTGCGGCGCCTGCACCGTGATCGTCGACGGCAAGGCCGTGAACGCCTGCCTGATGCTGGCCGGCCAGGCGGACGGCCGCACCGTGACGACCATCGAGGGCCTCGCCACCCGCGAGGGACTGCATCCGCTCCAAAAGGTGTTCGAGGAGACGGGTGCGCTGCAATGCGGCTTCTGCGGCCCCGGCGTGATCATGAGCTCGAAGGCGCTGCTGGACGAGATCCCGAACCCGACCACGGCGGAGATCCGCAACGCGCTCGCCGGGAACTTGTGTCGCTGCACCGGTTATCAGAAGATGATCGAAGGCGTGCACGAGGCCGCCGAGATGCTGCAGTCGACCACGACCCCGGCGACCCTGGCGACCAAGACCCCCGCCACCCCCGCGCTCGCAGCGCTTCCGCAGAGGTGAGACGCATGGCCGACGATGTGATGGAACGAGACGTGTCCGTCCTGGAGAAGGAGCGCGTCGCTCCCGTCGAGACGCTGCGGCGGAGCGACGAGGCGCTGCGGCTGCCGGCCGTGGCGCCGCCGACCGCGCTGCCGCTGGAGCCGCCGCTGGTGCCGCAGGTCGGCGAGCAGACCCGCGCCGTCGGACTTCGCGCGCAACGCCCGGACAGCCGCAATCACGGCCTCGGGCTGACCCGCTACATCGACGACATCGCGCTGCCTGGCATGCTGTTCGCCAAGATCAAGCGGGCCGGCGTCGCATCGGCCCGGATCGTGCGCATCGACACCTCGAAGGCCGAGGCGATGCCGGGCGTCAAGGCCGTGCTGGTCGGCAGCGAGATCCCGGTCAACTCCTTCGGGCCGAGCCTGCAGGACCAGCCGCTGCTCGCCGCCCCGATCGTCCGCCACGCCGGCGACGGCGTCGCCGCGGTCGCGGCCGTGACGGAACAGATCGCCGAGGCGGCGATCGACGCCATCGAGGTCGAGTACGAGCCGCTGCCCGGCGTCTACGACGCGATCGAGGCGCTCAAGCCGGACTCGCACAAGGTCCATGGCGGCGACACCAATGTCTACGCCTCCAAGATCATCAAGCGCGGCGACGTCGAGAAGGGCTTCGCCCAGGCCTATCGGATCTACGAGGGCCGCTATTACACGCCCGGCATCGAGCACGCGCCGATGGAGCCTTTCACCTCCATCGCCGACTGGGACGCCAACGGCCGCCTCACCGTCTATGCCTCGATCGGACGCATCACGCTGGCGCGCTGCGACATGTCCCGCACGCTCGGCATCCCGATCAGCCGCATCCGGGTGATCGGCACCGTGGTGGGCGGCAATTTCGGCGGCAAGAACGAGATCCGCCACGAGCCCGTGCTGGCGTTGCTCGCCAAGAAGGCCGGCCGCCCGGTGAAGGGCCGCTTCACCCGCGTCGAGGAGTTCGTCGCCTCGACCATCCGGCACGCCTTCACCATGGACTACAAGACCGGCGTGACCAAGGACGGGCGGCTGATCGCCCGTCAGGTCCGCATGGTGCTGGACGGCGGGGCCTACTGCTCGTTCTCCGAGACGACGCTGGGCAAGGCCTGCATCCTTTCCACCGGCCCCTACGAGATTCCGAACTCGCTCGCCGAGGGCTACGTCGTCTACACCAACAAGACGACGGCCGGCTCGATGCGCGGCTTCGGCGCCCCGCAGGTGTGCTTCGCCTACGAGTCCCAGATGGACGAGATCGCCCGCGACCTCGGCATCGATCCGATCGAGATCCGCGTGCGCAACATGTTCCGCGAAGGCTCGATCAGCTCCACGGGCCAGGTGTTGCACAGCGTCAAGGTGAAGGAGTCGCTGGAGAACGCGGTGAAGAAGTTCGGCTGGGAGGCCCGCTCATGAAACGGCGCGGACGCGGCATCGCGAGCATGTGGTATCCGGTCGGCTTCACGGTGGCGGCGAACCCGTCGGGCGCCGTCGTGAAGGTCAACGAGGACGGCACCGCCGTCGTCCTCACCGGCACGGTGGAGACCGGCCAGGGCGCGCTCGGCGTGCTGTCGCAGATCGCGGCGGAAGCGCTCGGAATCGCCCCGAACGACATCCACATCGTCTCGGGCGACACCGACACCTGTCCGATGGACACCGGCGCCATCGCCAGCCGCACCACCTACATCACCGGCAACGCCATCGCGGCGGCGGCGGCCGAGGCGCGCGACACGCTGTTCGAGGTGGCGTCCCAGATGCTCGGCGTGAAGACCAGCCAGCTCGAGGCCAAGGACCACAAGATCCAGGTGAAGGGCTTCCCGGCCCGCAGCGCTCCGATCGCCGACGTCGCGCTGCGCGCCCACCTCGTCAACGGCACGCCGCCGATCGGCAGCGCCTCGTGGAATCCGCCGACCGTACCGCTCGACCCCGAGACCGGCCAGGGCAAGCCGTTCGGCACCTATGTCTACGCCACCCAGATCGCCGAGATCGACGTCGACGACGAGACCGGCGAGGTCGAGGTGCTGCGGGTGACGGCGTCGCACGACTGCGGCACCGCCATCAACCCGATGCTGGTCGAAGGCCAGATCGAGGGCGGCGTGTTCATGGGGCTCGGCTTCGCGCTGCAGGAGGAGATCCTGTTCGACAAGCAGGGCCGGCAGCTCAACCCCAACCTGACCAACTACATCATGCCGACCACGCTCGACATGCCGGTGGTGGAGAGCGACATCGTCGACTCGTACGACGAGACCGGCCCGTTCGGCGCCAAGGCGGTGGGCGAGCCGAGCCTCGTGCCCACGGCGGCGGCCATCACCAACGCCATCTACGACGCGGTCGGCGTGCGCATCACGGCGCTGCCGGCGACGGCCGAGCGCGTGCTCGCCGCCATCAAGGCCAAGCGCGCCATGGAGCAGAAGCAGATCCCGGCCTGATCCGTCACCGTAACCGCGGCCGCGGAAGACGGCCGCCTCGACCCCCTGACGGCGCCGAAAGGCGCCGTTTTTCTTCGGCGGTCTGCCCGCTACCGCTGGATCGACATCAGGGCGTCGACCGTGCCGGCGCGCTTGTTGGCGAGGACGGCCCGGATGCGACGGTCGAGCTCGGCATCCAGAAACGGCTTGCGCAGGATGTGCTCGTGGCGCACCCCGGCCAGCACGGTGGAGTCGGCATAGCCGGTGATGAACAGGATCGGCAGCGCCGGACGGCGCACCCGCGCCTCGCGGGCGAGGTCCAGCCCGCTCATGCCCGGCATGGCGAAGTCGATCAGGGCGAGGTCGATGTCGTCGCGCGCCGCGAGCCGCTCCAGCGCGGCGCCGCCGCTACCGGCCTCGACGACGCGGTGGCCGAGGCCCTCCAGCATCGCCGCGGTGACGTGGCGGACGTCGTCGTCGTCGTCGACCACCAGCACGCAGGCCGACGCCGGCCGTCCGACCGGCATCTCCTGTCCTGCGGCTTGCTCGGTCTCGTCGACGAGCGGGGCGCGCGGAAAGAACACCCGCACCGTGGTGCCGTGGTCCGGTTCCGTCTCGATCGAGACGCCGCCGCCCGACTGCTTGGCGAAGCCGAGCACCTGGGACAGGCCGAGGCCCGATCCCTTGCCGACCGTCTTGGTGGTGAAGAACGGCTCGAACGCCTTGGCCAGAACCTCGTCGGGCATGCCGGTGCCGGTGTCGGCCACGGCGAGCTCGACATACTCGCCCGCCGCGGGCTGCTCCGGCCGCATCGGGTCGCCGCGCGTGACATTGGCGGTGCGCACCGTCAGCCGGCCGCCCACCTGCATGGCGTCGCGCGCATTGATGGCGAGGTTGAGCACCACGAGCTCGAGCTGGGTCGGGTCGACCAGCGCCGACCAGGGCTCGGGCGACGGCACGGTCTCGATCTCGATGCCGCCGCCCATCGTGGTGGCGAGCAGCTCGCGCATGCGCGCGATGGTGTCGTTGAGGTCGACGGCGCGCGGCTCCAGCCGCTGGCGGCGCGAGAAGGCGAGGAGCTGGGCGATCAGCTTGGCGCCTCGCTCGGCCGCGATGCGGATGTGGGTGATGCGCCGCATCAGCTTGGGATCGTCGGCCTCGGCCCACAGCCGCTCCAGATAGCTGGCATTGCCGAGAATGACGGTGAGCAGATTGTTGAAGTCGTGCGCGACGCCCGAGGTGAGCTGGCCGACCGCATCGAGCCGCTGCATCTGGCGCAGCGTCGATTCGACCTGCTCGCGCTCCTCGATCTGGGCGAGGAGCTGGCGGTTGGCCGCGGCGAGATCCTCGGTGCGCTCGGCGACCCGGGTCTCCAGCGTCTCGTTGAGGCGGATCAGATCCTCGCGCCCCTTGCGCAGCGCCGCCTCCCAGCGCCGCGCGTCGCTGACGTCGACGCAGCTTCCGATGAAGCCCATGAAGGCACCGTCCGCCGCGTAGTGCGGCACGCCGGTGTCGTCCACCTGGCACCATTCGCCGTCGTGCCGGCGCAGGCGGAACTCCAGCCGGAACGGCTCGCGCTGCTCGAAGGCGGAGCGATAGACGCTGGCGCACCGCGCGCGGTCGTCCGGATGGACGGCGGCGAGCCAGTCCTCGCCGAGCGATTCCTCCAGGCCTCGGCCCGTGAAGGTGAGCCACGGCCGGTTGAACCAGGTGCACAGGCCGGACGGATCCGACACCCAGATCATCACCGGCGCCGAGTCGGCGAGATCGCGGAAGCGCGCCTCGAGCTGCGCCAGCTCGTCGGTGCGGCGGCGCTCCTCCTCGCTGGCGCGGGCATTGGAGATCGCGCTGGCGATGTGCCCGACGATCAGATCGAGGAAGCCGCGATAGTCGTCGTCGAAGGCGCGGCGCGGGTTGATGCCGATCACGACGGCGCCGCAGGTCGTGCCGCCGGTGCCGAGGCGCGGCACCGGCAGCACCAGTGCGCGCTTGACCGGCTCGGGCCAGACCGGCCCGGCGAGCGAGCCGAAGCGGAACGGCAGATAGTCGACCAGGGCCGGCTCGCCGGTGCGGATCACCCGCGCCACGGCCCAAGGGTCGTCGTCGTCGTCGAGCCCGACCTCGGCGGCGTGCTTGTCGGCCGGCACCCGACAGGCGCCGGCGGCCTTGATGGTGCCGCGCTCCTCGTCGAGCAGATACAGGAGCGCGATCGGGATGTCTGGATTGTCGGCGCCCAGGACATCGAGCGCGCGCCGGCCGGCGTCGGCGACCGTGCGGGTCTCCGCCGTCTGGGCCGCGAGCTCGCGCAGGATGCGCAGGCGCCGCTCGCCCAGCACCCGCTCGGTCGTCTCGGTGACGGCCGTGAAGACGCCGCCGACGCGGCCGTCGGCGTGCTTGATCGGGCTGTAGGAGTAGGTGAAGTAGGCTTCTTCCAGATAGTTGTTGCGGTCGAGCGGCAGCAGCACGTCGTGCGACCAGGTCGCCTCGCCGTGCCAGATGCTCTCGAGCTGAGGCCCGATGATGCTCCAGGTCTCCGGCCAGATCGCCCGGCCCGGGCGCCCGAGGCTGGCCGGGTGCTTGGTCATGCCGAGGATCGGGCGGTAGGCGTCGTTATAGAGCATCACGAAGTCGGGTCCCCACCAGATCACCATGGGGAAGCGCGAGTTCAGGCAGATGCTGACCGTCATCTTGAGCGCGTCGGGCCAACGCTCCGGCGGTCCGAGCGGCGACTGGGTCCAATCGTGCGCCCGCATGAGCGCGCCCATCTCGCCGCCGTCGGCGAGGAACTGAAAGGTCCTGGAAATGATCTCGGCCCGTTCGGGTTGGGGTGGGGCAGTGTCCGCGCGATGCGTTGTCATCATCTGAAACTCTGACACGGCATCGAAACGTGGCTGGCGGGCAGCGCCGACGATGGCGGCACGTCGGGACGGCTCGGAACACGCAAAGTCGTTTCAGACAAGGTGACGGAATGTCGAGGTCCAGTCAAACAGAACGTATTCACAGAGACTTAGCCGATGGCCCGGAGGCCCTTTGCGCGAGCCGCGCCGGCCTGTAACGTGCGCGCCGACCCGCAACCCCCGAACCCGGGAGACGTCCCCATGGATGCGACCGCGCTGCGTGCCCTGCAGGCCCCCATCAAGGAGCGCTACAAGGCCGACCCTGCCGCCGCCATGATCACGCTGAAGGCGACGGGGACGCTCGACGACACCAGCATCGCCTGCAAGGTGGAGACCGGCCGCGCGCTGGCGGTCGCCGGACTGCATCCGGCGACCGGCGGCACCGGGCTGGAGCTGTGCTCGGGCGACATGCTGCTCGAGGCCCTGGTCGCCTGTGCCGGGGTGACGTTGAAGGCGGTGGCGACGGCGCTGGCCATCCCGCTGAACAGCGGCAGCGTGGCGGCCGAGGGCGACCTCGACTTCCGCGGCACGCTCGGCGTCGCCAAGGACGCGCCGGTCGGCTTCGCCGAGATCCGGCTGACCTTCACGGTCGATACCGATGCGCCGCAGGAGCAGCTCGATCAGCTCCTCAAGTTGACCGAGCGCTACTGCGTGGTCTACCAGACCATCCGCAACGGCCCGCCGGTCCAGGTGCGGCTCGACCGCGCCTGAAGCCTTGCGCCGCGACGCCGGTGCGGGTTCCTTCTCCTGATCGCGCCCGGCGTACCCGATGTCCCCCGATCTCGCACTGCTGCCGCTCGCCGCCAAGATGGCGACCACGGCCCTGATCGTCGTGGTGGCGACGCTCGCGGCCGAGCGGGCCGGCGCGCTCCTCGGTGCCATGATCGCGACGCTGCCGACCTCGACCGGGCCGGCCTACGTCTTTCTCGCCCTCGACCATTCGGCCGACTTCATCGCGGCGGCCGCACTGGCGAGCTTCACGGCCAACATTCCCAACGGCATCTTCGCGCTCGCCTACGTGCTGGCGGCGCAGCGGCACGGCATCGTGGCGAGCGCGCTGACGGCGCTCGCGGCGTGGTTCCTGGCCGGTCTGGTGGTGCAGGCGGTGCCGTGGTCGACCGGCCCGGCCGTGGTCGTGGTCTTCGCCGTGCTGCTCGGCTGCGTCGCCCTGGCGTCGCGCTGGCGCCACGCCGCGGCCCCGCTCGCCCGGCGGCGCTGGTACGACATCCCGGCCCGCGCCGTGATGGTGGCGAGCCTGGTCGGCTTCGTGGTGACGGGGAGCGCGTGGCTCGGCACCGGCTTCACCGGCCTCCTCTCGGCCTTCCCCGTGGTGCTGCTGAGCTTCGTGATCATCCTGCAGCCGCGCCTCGGCGGCCCGGCGACGGCGGCCATCATCGCCAATGCGCTCGTGGGCCTGGTCGGCTTCACGACCGCCTGCCTGGTGATCCACCTGTCGGTGCCGCGTCTCGGCGTCTGGCCGGGGCTCGCCCTCGCCCTCGCCGTCGCGGTGGGCTTCAACCTCGCGGTGCTGCTGGTGCGAAGGCCGCGGCGCGGCGTGGCACGGCGGTGATCCGCCTCACCCCAGGCTCGGCATGATCAGGCCTTTGTCGCGGGCGCAATCCTGGGCCAGCTCGTAGCCGGCGTCGGCGTGGCGGATGACGCCGGTGGCGGGGTCGTTCCACAGCACGCGGGCGAGTCGTCGCGCGGCGCCCTCGGTCCCGTCCGCGACGATCACCATGCCGGCGTGCTGCGAGTAGCCGATGCCGACGCCGCCGCCGTGATGGATCGACACCCAGGTGGCGCCGCTGGCGCAGTTGACCAATGCGTTGAGCAGCGGCCAGTCCGACACCGCATCGGAGCCGTCCAGCATCGCCTCGGTCTCGCGGTTCGGGCTCGCGACGCTGCCGGAGTCGAGATGATCGCGTCCGATCACGATCGGCGCGCTGATCTCGCCTTTGGCGACCATCTCGTTGAAGGCGAGGCCGACGCGGTGGCGGTCGCCGAGCCCGAGCCAGCAGATGCGCGCCGGCAGTCCCTGGAACTTGATGCGCTTCTGCGCCATGTCGATCCAGGTGTGCAGGCTCTTGTCGTTCGGCAGCAGCGCCTTGACCGCCTCGTCGGCGCGAAGGATGTCGGCGGGGTCGCCGGACAGCGCGGCCCAGCGGAACGGGCCGATGCCGCGGCAGAACATCGGTCGGATATAGGCCGGCACGAAGCCCGGGAACGCGAACGCGTCGGCGAGGCCCTCGTCCTGCGCCATCTGGCGGATGTTGTTGCCGTAGTCGACGGTCGGCACGCCGGCGCGGTGGAAGTCGAGCATCGCCCGGACGTGATCGACCATCGAGCGCTTCGCCGCGGCCGCGACCGCCTTGGGGTCGATCTCGCGCTTCGCCTCCCACTCGGCGAGCGTCCAGCCTTTCGGCAGATAGCCGTTGACCGGGTCGTGCGCCGAGGTCTGATCGGTGACGGCGTCGGGCCGCACGCCGCGGCGGAACAGCTCGGGGAAGATCTCGGCGGCGTTGCCGAGCACGCCGACCGACAGCGGCGTCTTGTCGGCGCAGGAGCGTCGGATGATCTCCAGCGCCTCGTCGAGGCTCTCGGCCTTGACGTCCAGATAACCGGTGCGCAGCCGCATCTCGATGCGGCTCGGCTGGCACTCGACGACCAGGCAGGAGGCGCCCGCCATCACGGCAGCGAGCGGCTGGGCGCCGCCCATGCCGCCGAGACCGGCGGTGAGGATCCAGCGGCCGGCGAGGTCGCCGCCGTAGTGCCGGCGGCCCATCTCGGCGAAGGTCTCGTAGGTGCCCTGCACGATGCCCTGCGAGCCGATATAGATCCACGAGCCGGCCGTCATCTGGCCGTACATCATCAGGCCTTTTCGATCGAGCTCGTTGAAGTGCTCCCAGGTGCCCCAGTGCGGCACCAGGTTCGAATTGGCGATGAGAACGCGCGGCGCGTCGGCATGCGTGGTCAGCACCGCCACCGGCTTGCCGGACTGCACCAGTAGGGTCTGGTCGGCCTCGAGCGATTTCAGCGCCGCGACGATACGATCGAAGCTCTCCCAGTTGCGTGCGGCGCGGCCGATGCCGCCGTAGACGACGAGCTCGCCCGGCTTCTCGGCGACGTCGGGATCGAGGTTGTTCATCAGCATCCGCAGCGGCGCCTCGGTGAGCCAGCTCTTGGCCGAGAGCGTGTTGCCGTGCGGCGCGCGGATGGTGCGGGCGTTGTCGATGCGGGTCATCTGTTTGGTCCTCTGGCTGGTCATTCCGGGGCGCCGCGCAGCGGCGAACCCGGAATCCAGACACGAACACCGAG
>NZ_NPEX01000079.1:13090-14521 GCF_003258865.1 Rhodoplanes roseus
CGGGTCCGGCGCTTCGCGCCATCCCGGAATGACCGAAGGAAATGCAGGCATCACGCGCCTCGATAGACGCGCGAGAACAGCGGCGCCGCGCCGATGCGGTAGACGAGCTCGGCCGGGGTGTCGACGTCGAAGATCGCGAGGTCGCAGGCCTTGCCGGGCTCCAGCGTGCCGATCTGCGATGCGAGCCCGAGCGCGTGCGCGGCCTCGCGGGTGACGCCGGCGATCGCCTCGTCGACGGTGAGGCGGAACAGCGTCGCGCCCATGTTCATGATCAGCAGGAGCGAGGTGACCGGCGAGGTACCGGGATTGCAGTCGGTGGCGAGCGCCATGCGGGTGCCGTGGCGGCGGAACGCCTCGACCGGCGGCTTCTGCGTTTCGCGCAACACATAGAAAGCTCCCGGGAGCAGCACCGCCACGGTGCCGGCCTGCGCCATCGCGGCGGCGCCCTCGTCGTCCGTGTGCTCGAGATGGTCGGCCGACAGCGCGCCGTGCGCGGCGGCGAGCCGGGCACCGTGCAGGTTGGAGAGCTGGTCGGCGTGCAGCTTCACCGACAGCCCGGCCGCCTTCGCCGCCGCGAACACGCGTGCGGTCTGCTCCGGCGAGAACGCGATGCCCTCGCAGAAGGCGTCGACCGCGTCGGCGAGTTTTTCGCGCGCGAGCGTCGGGATCAGCGCGCAGACCTTTTCGACATAGGCGTCCTTGTCGGGCTCGCCGGGCGGCGTCGCATGGGCGCCCAGATAGGTGGTGACGACCCGCACATCGGCATCGCGGCCGAGGCGGCGGGCGGCGCGCAGCATGCGGGTCTCGGTGGCGTCGTCGAGCCCGTAGCCGGACTTGATCTCCACCGTGGTGACGCCTTCGGCGAGCAGGCGGTCGAGCCGGGTCCGGGCGCTCGCCACCAGCGTGTCCTCGCTCGCGGCGCGGGTGGCTTTCACGGTCGATGCGATGCCGCCGCCGGCCCGGGAAATCTCCTCGTAGGTCGCCCCGGCGAGCCGCATCTCGAACTCTTTGGCGCGCGAGCCGCCGTAGACCAGATGGGTGTGGCAGTCGATCAGGCCGGGGGTGACGAGGCGGCCGTCGAGCCGGATCGTCTCGGCCGCGTCCGCATTCGCCGGCAGGTCGGCCTCGGGGCCGACCCAGGCGATGCGGCCGTCCGTGGCGCCGATGGCGCCACGCGCGAGCAGGCCCAGCCCGGGCTTTCGGGGATCGAGCGTCGCGATCTGGGCGTCGCGCCACAGCCGGTCGAACCGCATGGAAGGCCTCGTCGTCCCGCAGGCATGCCGCGCCCGCGTCCCGTCCCATACAGAATCGCCGCGCCCTCCGCTATGGTCCGGCGCGCTCTTCACCTCCCGCTGGAGGGGGAGGTCGGCGGAGGAAGTCCGCCGGGAGGGGGTGACGGCGCCGGCTGCGGCGTGTGGCTTCACCCCACCC
>NZ_NPEX01000079.1:14531-23622 GCF_003258865.1 Rhodoplanes roseus
CGCTTCGCGCGTCGACCTTCCCGCTCCAGGGGAGTGCGCAGGAATCGGAGGGGTCGATGAGTCGGGTCTACATGCTCGCGCAGGCGCTGCTGCCGACCGGGTTCGCCACAAACGTGCGGGTCACGGTCGCCGACGGCAGGTTCACGGCGGTCGAGCCGGACGCCCCCGCGGCCGGGGCGCATACGCTCGCCGGGCTCGCGCTGCCGGGCGTGCCGAACCTGCACTGCCACGCCTTCCAGCGCGGCATGGCGGGCTTGGCCGAGCGGCGGGGGCCCGCCTCCGACAGCTTCTGGACGTGGCGCGAGGTGATGTACCGGTTCCTCGCCCGGCTGACGCCGGACGACGCCGAGGCGATCGCCGCCTTCGCCTACATGCAGATGCTGGAGCGCGGCTTTTCGGCCGTCGCCGAGTTCCATTATCTCCACCACGACATCGACGGCTCGCCCTATGCCGATCGCGGCGAGATGGCGGGCCGCATCGCGGCGGCCGCGGCGGCGACCGGCATCGGGCTGACGCTGCTGCCGTCGCTCTACGGCTACGGCGGCCTCGGGGGGCAGCCGGCGGTCGCCGGGCAGCGCCGCTTCCTCAACGACCCGGACCGCTTCGCCCGCCTGGTCGAGCGCAGCCGCGAGGTTGTTCGCGCCGTGCCGGGCGCAAAGGTCGGCATCGCGCCGCATTCGCTGCGCGCCGTCACGCCCGACACGCTGCGCGCCGCGCTCGCCGTCGCGCCCGACGGACCCGTCCACATCCACGCCGCCGAGCAGGTGAAGGAGGTCGAGGACTGCGTCGCCTGGTCGGGCCGTCGCCCGGTCGAATGGCTGCTCGACGAGATGCCGGTCGACGATCGCTGGGTGCTGATCCACACGACGCACATGACGCCCGACGAGACCGTGCGGCTCGCCCGCTCCGGCGCCGTCGCCGGGCTCTGCCCGCTCACCGAGGCGTCGCTCGGCGACGGCATCTTTCGCGGGGCGGATTACCTGGAGGCCCGCGGGCGGTTCGGTGTCGGCACCGACTCCAACATCGACATCGACCCGGCCGGCGAGCTGCGCCAGCTCGAATACTCCCAGCGCCTCGCCCACCGGGCCCGCAACGTGATGGCGACCGCCGAAGGCGAGTCGACCGGCCGCCGCCTGCTGTCCGAGGCGCTGTCCGGCGGCGCCCAGGCGCTCGCCCAGCCGCTCGGCGCCATCGCGGTCGGCAAGCGCGCCGACCTCGTGGTGCTCGACACCACGCATCCCGACCTCGCCTGCGTGAGCGGCGACCGGGCGATCGACCGGCTGATCGATCTCTGGCTGTTCGTCGCCGGCCGTGATGCGGTGAAGACCGTGATGGCCGGCGGCTCGCTGGTGGTCGAAGCCGGCCGCCACCGCGCCCGCGACGCCATCACGGCGCGCTACGTCGCGACGCTGGCGCGGATCCTGGCGGAGTAGGCAGGGCATCGCTCCGCCAAAAGCGCACCGGACCGGTGCGGCAACCGCTGCGCGGCCTCGTTCCGCATTCGTCCGGATGGCGGACCCGACGAGGCGTCACTCGTCCGACGCGTCGCGATCGTGTACATCAAACCCATCCTCGCGGCCGACGGTTCGCGCCGGCCCGCAGCTCGATGCGCGATGCCCCCGATGTTCTCCCGGCACCGCACGTTACGAATGGGGCAGACCGTTGAGCCCACTCCTCGACACGATCCGCGTGCTGGACCTCACCAATGTGCTGGCGGGGCCGTTCTGCTGCTACCAGATGGCGCTGCTCGGCGCCGACGTGATCAAGGTGGAGGTCCCCGGCACGGGCGACCTCGCCCGCCAGCTCGGCGCCGATCGCGACCTCAACAAGGCGCTGATGGGTGTCTCCTTCCTGGCCCAGAACGCCGGCAAGCGCTCGGTCACGGTCAACCTCAAGGACAAGGCCGGCAAGGCGGTGTTCCGCCGTCTCGTCGAGAGCGCCGACGTGCTGGTGGAGAATTTCCGCCCCGGCGTGATGGACCGCCTCGGGCTCGGATGGTCGACGCTCCAGGAGATCAAGCCGAGCCTCGTCTACTGCGCCATCTCGGGCTTCGGCCAGACCGGGCCGCTGCACGGCAACCCGGCCTACGACCAGATCGTCCAGGGACTGGCCGGCGTGATGAGCGTGACGGGCGACGAGACCACGGCGCCGCTGCGGGTCGGCTACCCGGTCGCCGACACCATGGGCGGCATCACGGCGGCGTTCGCCATCGCGGCCGCGCTGGTGCGCCGCGGCCGCACCGGCGAGGGCGAGTTCATCGACGTGTCGATGCTGGAATCGACCCTGGTCGCCATGGGCTGGCAGGTGTCGAACTATCTGGTCGCGCATGTGCAGCCGCGGCCGATCGGCAACGAGAACATGACGGCGAGCCCCTCCGGCACCTTCAACACCGGCTCGGGTCCGCTCAACATCGCGGCCAACAAGCAAGAGCAGTACGTCGCCCTGTGCCAGGTGATCGGCCGGCCCGAGCTCGCCACCGATCCGCTCTATGTCGATCGCGAGGATCGCAAGAAGCGTCGCTTCGAGCTGAAGGCCGAGATCGAGAAGGCGCTGGCGCGCAAGACCGCCAAGGAGTGGTCGCTGCTGCTCAACGCGAAGGGCATCCCGGCCGGCGAGGTGCTGTCGATTCCCGAGGTGCTCGAGCATCCGCACATCAAGGAGCGCAAGCTGGTGACGCGATTCCCCGGCGCCCCCGGGGTCGACCGCGAGGTGCCGGTCGTGCGCTCGGGCTTCAAGCTGGAGAGCGGCGATCCGGACCCGCGCTCGCCGCCGCCGGCGCTCGGCGCCGACACCGACGCGATCCTGCAGGAGCTCGGCTACGCGCCGGAGGATATTTCGCGGCTGCGCGAGGGCGGCGCGATCTGATCGCGGACGTCGAACATGCTCTGGTCAATCCGGGGCGGTGCGGAGCACCGAACCCGGAATCCAGCGGCGAGGTCGCAGCGTGTGGCTGGATTCCGGGTTCGCGCCTGCGGCGCGCCCCGGAATGACCTTCACTGGATCGAGCGATCCAGTTCCATTGCGACCGGGCAGCGCGATCGCGTCGCACATCGATACCGAGGACCCCATGAGCGAACGCCAGAAACTGTCGCCGTCCGACTGGTGGGCGACGTCGATCATCGAGATGAAGCCGGGCATGATCCGCTATCGCGGCTACGCGATCGAGGATCTGATCGGCCGGGTCGGCTTTGCCGAGATGGTCTATCTGCTGACGAGAGGCGAGCTGCCGTCGAAGCCGGCCGCGAAGCTCCTGGAGGCCGCCCTGGTGGCGGCGGTCGACCACGGGCCGCAGGCGCCGTCGATCGCCATCGCCCGCATGGCGATGACCTGCGGGGTCGGCATCAACAACGCCATGGCGTCGGCCACCAACGTGCTGGGCGACGTCCACGGCGGCGCCGGCGAGCAGTGCGTCGAGCTGTTCAACGCGGTCGCGGCGCGGCTGCCCGAAGGGGCCCGTGACGCCGCGGCCATCACCAAGGCCGTGACCGAGGAGATCGAGGCGCTGGCGGCGCGCGGCATCAAGCACGTGCCGGGCTTCGGCCATCGCTTCCATCATCTCGATCCGCGCGCGCCGCGCATCCTGTCGCTCGTCGACGAGGCTGCGAAGGAGGGCGCCGTGAGCGGACTGTTCGCCGCCATCGGCCGCACCGTCGAGGACGTGATCGCGCAGCGCCGCGGCGGCAAGCGCGTGCCGATGAACATCGACGGTGCCACGGGCGTCGTGTTCGCCGAGCTCGGCTTCCCGCCGCCGCTGTGCCGCGGCCTGTTCGTGCTGTCGCGCTCGGTCGGCTGCCTCGCCCATGCCTGGGAGGAGAGCCAGTCGGACTACCGCAACAAGGGCCCGATCCCGCGCGACCAGATCTGGACCTACACGGGACCGGGGCCGCGCCAGGTGCCGGAGTGACCGCGCGGCGCTGAAGGCGCCGCTGCGCCAGCCTCACCCGGTCGGCGTCGTGCCGACCATCCAGGACACGCCGAAGCGGTCGGCGACGATGCCGAAGCGCGAGGCGAAGAAGGTCTTGCCGATCGGCATCTGGACGCGGCCGCCCTCCGCGAGCGCGGCAAAAATTCGGTCGGCGTCGTCGTCGCCGTCCACGGTCAGCGACAGCGACATGCCCTGGAACACCGGCTTGCCGCCGCAATGGCCGTCGGAGAGCATCACCACGGTCTCGCCGATCCGCATCTCCGCATGCATCACCTTGTCGCCGGATCCGGGCGGCAGGCCGTCGGGCTTCGGCCCGTCCGGATTGTCCTTGAAGCGGACCAGCATGCCGGGCTCGGCGCCGAGCGTCCTCTTGTAGAACGCGAGCGCCTCGTCGCAGCGGCCGTCGAAGAACAGATAGGGCTGGACCTTCATGGATCCTCCTCCAGGCTGGCCGCGCCCCGGTCGGACAGCGGCGGCTCATCCTGGAAGACGAACGGGCCGGCGTCGATCCGACAGCCGGCCCGTCTTTTTTTAGTCGTTCCGGAGCGATGCCGGAGGACTCGATGTCCGCCTCAGCCGGCGTGCGTCTTCACGAAGGCGAGGTAGCGGTCGAGCCAGCCTTTCACGAAGTCGCGGCTGGCCGCGCCGATCGACCCGTCGGCGTCGAACAGGCCGTCCTTCGCCTGGATGAAGGCCTCGGGCTGGCCCAGCGTCGGCATGTCGAGATAGGCCAGGATGTTGCGCAGGTGCTGCTGCGCCAGCGCCGTGCCGATGGCGCCGACCGAAACGCCGATGACGCCGGCCGGCTTGCCGCCCCAGGCGCTCTGCCCGTAGGGGCGCGAAGCGTGGTCGATGGCGTTCTTCAGCACGCCCGGAACCGAGCGGTTGTACTCGGGCGTCACGAAGATCACGCCCTGGGCGGCGGCGATCTCGGCCTTGAGGCGTTTCACGCTCGGCGCCTGGTTCGCGTCGTCGTCCTGGTTGTAGAGCGGCAGGTCGCCGATCTCGACCGGGGTCAGAACGACGTCGGCCGGCGCCAGCTTGGCGAGGGCGGCCGCGAGCGTCTTGTTGAACGAGTCGCGGCGCAGGCTGCCGACGACGACGGCGATCTTGGTCTGGCTCACTGGGGGTCTCCTTGTGGGGTTCGGGGGGCGAACGCCGCCGGCCTCAGGCGGGTTCGGCGAGCAGGTCGTCGAGGTCGAGCGGCCGGGTCACCATGGCGAGGCGGCCATCGGCCGTGCGCGGCCAGTCGGCCTCGTCGCGGTCACGATAGAGCTCGACGCCGTTGCCGTCCGGGTCCCGCAGGTAGAGCGCTTCGCTGACGCCGTGGTCGCTGGCGCCGTCGAGCGGAATGCCGGCCGCGATCAGGCGGCGCAGCGCGTCGGCGAGCGCGGCCCGGCTCGGGTAGAGGATCGCGACATGGTAGAGCCCGGTGGTGCCGCGGGCCGGCGGCGACCCGCCCTTGCTCTCCCAGGTGTTCAGGCCGATGTGGTGGTGATAGCCGCCGGCCGAGACGAAGGCCGCCTGGCTGCCGTAGCGCTGGATCAGCTCGAAGCCGAGCACGCCGGACCAGAAGCCCAGCGCCCGGTCGAGATCCGCCACCTTGAGATGGACGTGGCCGATCCGCGTCCCCGCCGCGATGGGGGCGGGGGTGAGGCTCGGCTCGATCCTGGTCAGCGAGGCGTTGGGCATGTCGCTCTCCTCGATCACGGTTCCGGTGACTTCGCCTGTCGCAGGCTCGCGGTCTTGTCGCGGCTTGCGCCGGCATCGTACCGGCGGCCGCTCGGCGCCGCCGGCACGATCGTCGCGAGGGTTCGCGGGGCAACGCGGATCAGCGCGCTTCGGCCACCCGGGCGACGGGGCGGACCAGGAACGAGGGCCGCCAGGCATAGGCGCCGTCGCCGAGCAGGGCCTGGACCAGCAGCGTCGCGATCCAGAACACCGGGAACTCCCAGCCGCCGCCCTTGGCCGAGAACACCCACCCGTTGCCGATGTGCTGCAGCGTCGCGCCGATCAGGATCGGCAGCAGCAGCAGCGAGATCCAGCGCGTCCACAGGCCGAGGATCAGAGCGAGGCCGCCGCCGATCTCGCCGAGAATCACCAGATAGGCGAAAACGGCGGGATAGCCGAGGCTCTGGAAGTAGCCGGCCGTGCCGGCGAAGCCGAAGCCGATCGCCTTCAGCAGAAGGCCGTGGGCCAGAAGCATGACGCCGAGGCTGACGCGAAGCAGCAGCGCGGCGTAAGGGGCGGTGCGATTGTCGATCATCGGGGGCTCCGTGGGGCAGGGGGTCAATGCCGGTTTCGATGGGGCGAATGTGCCATCGTTTCCCTGGTTTGATTATTCCCCTGGCTCGGATATTATTTCATACCCTTGGTGTGAGGTGGCCGGGGCGGCGACCAGACCGGCTGGCGCCTAGACGCGCCGGGGAGCCACGGGGAAACATGCTCGATCGGGTGACCGGCATGCAGGTCTTCGCCCGGGTGGCCGCGCTGGGCAGCCTGTCGGCGGCCGGGCGGGCGCTCGGAATGTCGCAGACCATGGCGACCAAGCATCTGGCCGCGCTGGAGTCCCGGCTCGGCACCCGGCTGCTGCACCGGACCACGCGGCGCCTCACCCTCACCGAGGCGGGGCGGCGCTATCTCGAATCGGTGGAACGCATCCTCGCCGAGCTGGAGGAGGCCGACGCGGCCGCCTCGATCGAGACTGTCGAGGTGCGCGGCACGCTGCGCCTCAACGCGCCCTTCTCGTTCGGCATCCGCGAGATCGCACCGCTGCTGCCGGAGTTCTCGCGCCGCCACCCGGACCTCACCGTCGATCTCGGCCTCAACGACCGCGTCGTCGATCTCATCGAGGAGGGCTGGGACATGGTGGTGCGCATCGGCCGGATGCAGAGCTCCACCATGGTGGCGCGGCGCCTCGCGCCGTCCCGCGTGATCGTCTGCGCGGCGCCGTCCTACCTGGAGCGGCGCGGCACGCCGGCGACGATCGCCGACCTCGGCCGGCACGACTGCCTCGGCTATACGCTGTCGCAGCGGGTCGGTGCCGGACGCTGGGCGTTCGGCCGCGACGGCCGCCATGTCGTCGAGGTGAAAGGCAGCCTCAAGGCCAACAACGGCGACGCCCTGGTGGTCGCCGCGGTCGGCGGGCAGGGCATCGTCTACATGCCGAGCTTCCTGGTCGGGCGCGAGATCCGGGCCGGGCTCCTGGTGCCGCTGACGCTCGACGAGGAGCCGTTCGTGATGGACGGGGTGTTCGCGGCCTACCCGGCCGACCGCCGCCCGCCCGCCAAGGTGCGCGCCTGCATCGACCATCTGGCCCGGCAGTTCGCTCCGGTGCCGCCGTGGGAGCGCGAGCCGGCGAACGCGGATGCGGTGGCGGGCCAGGGTCCTGATCACGACCGCCGGGTCGCGACGCGCGACCCCTGAGATACTGCGTATGTGAACACTGCGTATGTCGCACGCGACGGTAGCGCATTAGCATCCGGGCCCGGATTCATCGGATCTGGAAGGATGGCCGTGATGCTCACCCGTCGTCGAAGCCTTCAGCTCGCCGGGGCCGCGCTCGCCGCTCCCGCCCTGCTGCGCGGCGCCCGCGCCGACACCTGGCCGTCGAAGCCGATCAAGGCGATCGTCACGCTGTCGGCGGGCAGCACCATCGACATCGTCGCCCGCATGTCGCTCGACCCGCTGTCGCGCCTGATCGGTCAGAACATCATCGTCGAGAACCGTCCCGGCGCCGGCGGCACCATCGCGGGCGCGGCGGTCGCCCGCGCCGAGCCGGACGGCTACACGGTGCTGATCAACTCGTCGATGCATTCGGCGACGCCGGTCGTCTATCCGAAGCTCGGCTACGACGTCGCCCGCGACCTCTCGGCCGTCGCGGCGCTCGGCTCCTCGCCCAACGTGATCGTGGTGCGCCCGGCCTCCGGCTACAAGACGCTGGCCGACTTCGTCGCCGCCGCCAAGACGAAGCCCGGCGGCTTCACGTTCGGCACCGCCGGCGTCGGCTCGGCCACCCATGTGAGCACCGAGCGGTTCCGCTACGCGGCCGGCTTCCCGGGCGTCCACGTGCCGTTCCGCGGCATGCCGGAGGCGCTGGTCGAGGTGATGACGGGCCGGGTCGACTTCTCGTGCTCCAGCATCGCTTCGGCGCTGACCTTCGTGCGCGACGGCTCGCTGGTGGCGCTCGCGGTGACGACACCGAAGCGCTGCTCGGCCCTGCCGAACGTGCCGACCACCACCGAGCTCGGCTTCGCGAACTCCGACTACACGTTCTGGACCGGCATGTTCGTGCCCTCGAAGACGCCGCGCGAGATCGTCGACAAGATGAACGCCGAGACCCGCAAGGCGATGCTCACGCCCGGCCTCGCCGAGAAGCTCGCCCAGGAGGGCGTCGACCCGATGCCGATCGGCGCCGCCGAGTTCGACGCCCTGATCAAGACCGAGATCGCCGCCACCCAGGCCCTGGTGAAGGCGACCAACATCAATTTCTACTGAGGGCGGGGCGCACCTCTTACCCTCTCCCGAAGAGAGAGGGTCGGACACGCACGTCAGTGCGCGTTCGGGGTGAGGGGTTCAGACGCCGGCGTGGGCACCCCCTCACCCGGATCGCTTCGCGATCCGACCTCTCCCCGCCGGGGAGAGGTGAAGCGGAGCGTGTACCGGCTCTGAATACGAAGCGGCGGCGTCGCCGCCGCGTCTCACGACTTCCCGCGCTGCCCCGTCCGCCCTGAAATCTCCGCCTCCCAGCCGAAGACGCTGCGGCCGCCGTAATCGGGGGAACGGCGGCGCTCGTCGGCGATCAGCGCGTCGACCGAGGGGCCGGTGGCGCTCTGCTCGAGCGCGCGGGCCTGGGCGTCGAGGCGCTGCAGCGCCGACATCTCCTCGTCGTGGCCGAGCTTCGCGTTGCGGACGGCGGATTTCAGCACCGTGATGGTCTCGTCGTAGACCTTCAGGGGCACCGGATAGGGATGCCGGTCCTTGCCGCCATGGGCGAGCGAGAAGCGGGCCGGATCGCTGAAGCGGCAGGGCGCGCCGTGCACCACCTCGGCGACCATCGCCAAGGCCCGCACCGTGCGGGCGCCGACGCCGGGAGTCAGCAGCAGGCCGGGGAAATCGGCCGGCCCGCGTTCGGCCGCCGCCGCGAGCGCGCCGTGCAGGCGGCGC
>NZ_NPEX01000007.1 GCF_003258865.1 Rhodoplanes roseus
AACCGCGGCTGGACGTCGTCGTGATGGCTCGACAGAAGCAGGTCCGGCGGATCGGCGTCTGGTCGACCCGCACGGGCTCACCAGCGACCCCGCGATCGCCGCCGCCGGCGACTGCGCGCGCCATCCCAATATCTGGGCCGCGACGCCGGGCGCCCCGACCCTTCTCGAATCCGTGCAGAACGCCCATGATCAGGCGCGCGTGGCGGCCGCCGCACTCGTCGGCCGACCGATCGTGCACGATGCCGTCCCGTGGTTCTGGTCGGATCAGTACGACACGCGGATCCAGATGGCGGGGCTTTCGCATCCCGACGACGACATCGTGCTGCGCGGCGATCCGGCGGCCGGCAGGTTCTCGCTCCTGCATCTGCGCGACGGCCGGCTCGCCGCGGTGGATTCGGTCGGCTGGCCGCAGGATCACATGGCGGCACGGCGATTGCTTATCGGTCGCCCGGCGATCGATCCCGAGCGCGCCCGCCGTCACGACGGAGGTCTCGCCGATCTGTGTCGGATCGGGTGAAACGGCGCGAGCCGAACCTAGAGAGCGGCGACAGCCGCCGATGCGAGGAAGACGCATTCGGGAGACACTGAGCGGTACCACCCCACGTCGCCACCCCCGCGGGTGCGGGCCTTCGAACGGGAGTCTCGACCTTGATGAAGTTCAGCCTGATCGCCGGCACCATGCCGGCCGCCGTCGCTGCGGCGATCACGATCGCCGCCACCACGGTCGCACCGGCCGCCGAGCCGCCGATCAAGATCGGCGTGATCGCCTCCTATTCGGGCCCCTATGCCGATTACGGCCGGCAGTTCGACGACGGCATCGCGCTGTGGCTCTCCGAGCACGGCGGCAAGCTCGCCGGCCGTCCCGTCGAGATCATCAAGAAGGACGCGCCCGGCGCGCAGCCCGACCTCGCCAAGCGGCTGGCCCAGGAGCTGGTGGTGAAGGACAAGGTGAACTTCTTCGCCGGGCTCGACTTCAGCCCCAACGCTTTCGCGGTCGGTGCCGTCGCCAAGGAGGCGAAGATTCCGGCGATCGTGATGAACGCCTCCTCCTCGGCCATCCCCACCCAGTCGCCCTTCGTGGCGCGCGTGTCCTTCACGGTCCAGCAGGTGTCGGACCCGATGGCGCGCTGGGCCGTGAAGAACGGCATCACCAAGGTCTACACGGTCGTCTCCGATTACGGCCCGGGCGCCGATTCAGAGACCGCCTTCGAGAAGGCGTTCACGGCCGCCGGCGGCACCGTGGTCGGCAAGGTGCGCACGCCGCTCTCCAACCCGGACTTCTCCGCCTACGTCCAGCGCATCAAGGACGAGAAGCCGCAGGCCGTGTTCTTCTTCTTTCCGTCCGGCGTGCTGCCGCCCGCCTTCCTGAAGGCCGCCAAGGAGCGCGGCCTCGAGGAGGCCGGCATCAAGCTGATCGCCACCGGCGAGGCGACCGACGACAGCTATCTCGAGGCGACCGGCGACGTCGCGCTCGGCCTGATCACGTCGCACCATTACTCCTACGGACACGACTCCGCGAAGAACAAGGCGTTCATCGAGGGCATCTACCGCGTCTCCGGCAAGAAGCTGCGGCCGAGCTACTTCGCGGTCGCCGCCTATGACGGGATGCAGGCGCTCGACCTCGCGCTCGCCAAGACCGGCGGCAGCCTCGACGGCACCAAGGTCATGGAGGCGCTCAAAGGCCTCTCCTTCGAGAGCCCGCGCGGCCCGATCGAGATCGACGCGGCGACCCGCGACATCGTCCAGACCGTCTACATCCGCAAGACCGAGAAGGTGAACGGCGAGCTGGTCAATGTCGAGTTCGACAAGTTCGAGAAGGTGAAGGATCCTGCCAAGCAGTAGAGCGCGCGGATGCGACACGGCCCGGCGCCTCGCCCTGCGAGCGAAGCGCCGGGCGGCACGGACGCCGTACTGACCGGCAGGAGACCGCCATGACCGTCGTGTTCGACGGAATAGCCTCGGGCATGCTGTTGTTCCTGATCGCCGTCGGCCTGTCGGTCACGCTCGGCCTCATGAACTTCGTCAACCTCGCCCACGGTGTCTTCGCCATGCTGGGCGGCTATGTCTGCGTGGTGGCGACGGGACGCTACGGCGTGCCGTTCCTGCTCGCCGTGCCGCTCGCCGCGCTCGCCGCCGCGGCGGCCGGCGCCGTGCTGGAGCGCACGCTGTTCCGCCGTCTCTACGGCGCGACCCAGCTCGACCAAGTGCTGTTCACCATCGGCGTCGTGTTCGTGGCGATGGCGGCGGCGCGCTGGGGGTTCGGGCCACAGCAGCAGCCGATCCGCCTGCCCTCCTGGCTGCAGGGTCAGGTGACGATCGCCGGCGTGGATATCGGCCTCTATCGCGCCTTCCTGGTCGTCCTCGGCCTTCTCGTCGCCTTCGGCCTGCACCGAACAATCGGCGTCACCCGGTTCGGCGCGCGGCTGCGTGCCGCGGTCGACAAGCCCGCCGTCGCGCGCGGCATGGGCATCGACGTCGACCGCGTCTTCGTGATCACGTTCGCGATCGGCTCCGGCCTCGCCGGTCTCGGCGGCGCCGTCGGGGTCGAGCTGCTCGGCCTCGATCCGAGCTTCCCGCTGCGCTACCTGGTCTACTTCCTGATCGTCGTCGCGGTCGGCGGCAGCGGCAGCATCGGCGGCTCGCTCCTCGCCGCGGTCCTGATCGGCGTCTGCGACGTCGCCGGAAAATATTGGGTGCCGCAGGTCGGCGCCTTCATCATCTACACCGTGATGGTGGTGATGCTGATCGTTCGGCCGCAGGGCCTGTTCGGGACGCGATGAGGCCGCCGATGGACAGCCGATCGCCGGACAGCCTGTCGCCAGGGCCCGACGCAGCCGCCGCGACACCCGCGCCAGCGACGGTCGATCTCGCGCCGCTGCGCCGCGCGGCGCGGCCGCGCTGGCCGGAGCTCGCCGTCTGGCTGCTGCCGGTCGCCGCCTGGTTCCTGCTCCCGGAGGATTTGGCGCTGCTCACCCAGATCGCCATCATGGCGATCTTCGCGCTGTCGCTCGACTTGGTGCTCGGCTATGCCGGCATCGTCACGCTCGGCCACGCCGCCTTCTTCGGCGTCGGCGCCTATGCGGCCGGGCTCCTGGCGGCGAAGCTCGGCATCGGCGATCCGCTGCTCGGGCTTCTGTTCGCCGCCGCGGTCGCGGCGCTCGCGGGTCTCGTCACGGCGCCGACCGTGCTGCGCGGCACCGGCCTGACCCGGCTGATGGTGACGATCGGCATCGGCATGATGCTGTTCGAGGCCGCCAACAAGGCGACCGACCTCACGGGCGGCGTCGACGGGCTGCAGGGCATCGAGATGACACCGATCCTCGGCCTGTGGAGCTTCGACCTGTGGGGCAAGACCGCCTATGTCTACGCGGTCGTCGTCCTGCTCGTGCTGTTCCTGATCGCCCGACGGATCGTGCACAGCCCGTTCGGCCTCTCGCTGCGTGCGCTCCACATGAACCCGGCCCGCATGCCGGCGCTCGGCGTCTCGGTCGACGCACGGCTCGCCGCCGCCTGGGTGCTCGGCGCCACCTATGCCGGCATCGCCGGAGCGCTGCTCACCCAGACGACCCAGTTCGTCTCCATCGACGTGCTCGGCTTCGAGCGTTCGGCCGAGATTCTGCTGATCCTGGTGCTGGGCGGCGCCGGGCGGCTCTACGGCGCGCTGATCGGGACGATCGTGTTCGTCACGCTCCACCACGTGCTCGCCGGCATCGACCCCGAATACTGGCAGATGTGGATCGGCCTGGTGCTGATCGGCATCGTGCTGTTCGCCCGCAACGGCATCATGGGCGCGATCGACCCGTTCGAGCGCCTTCTCGCGCGCAAGAAGACCGAGCCATGACCGCGCCGGCCCTCCACACCCGCAACCTGGTGAAGACCTTCGGCGGCTTCACGGCGACCGACGACGTCTCGCTGACGCTGGCGCCCGGCGCCCGGCATGCGCTGATCGGGCCGAACGGCGCCGGCAAGACCACGCTGGTCAATCTGCTCACCGGCGTGCTGGCGCCGACGGCCGGCGCCGTGTTCCTGGCCGGCGAGGACGTGACCGGCCTCGGCCAGCACCGGCGCGTCCGCCGCGGCCTCGCGCGGACGTTCCAGATCAACCGGCTGTTCGCCGATCTCACCGTGCTGGAGAGCGTCGCGCTCGCGGTCGGCGAGCGGCGCGGCGTCGGCTGGCGCGTCTGGTCACCGGTCGGCGCCCAGGGCGAGGTGCTGGACGAGGCGGCCCGGCTGATCGAGACGCTGCGTCTCGCCGACGTCGCCCATCGCCGCACCCGCGATCTCGCCTACGGCCGCCAGCGGCTGATCGAGATCGCGCTGGCGCTCGCCGTGCGGCCGCGCGTGCTGCTGCTCGACGAGCCGGCCGCCGGCGTGCCCACCCGCGAGAGCCGCGCCCTGTTCGAGACGCTGGCGGAGCTGCCGCGCGACATGACGATCCTGCTGATCGAGCACGACATGGACCTGGTGTTCCGCTTCGCCGAGCGCATCTCGGTGCTGGTCTCCGGCGCCGTGCTGCTGGAGGACACGCCCGACGTGGTGGCGACCCATCCGCTCGTCCGCGAGGTCTATCTGGGCGAGGCGACCCACCATGCCTGACAGGCTGCTGGAGGTCGAAGGCCTGGTCGCCGGCCACGGCGACGCCGTCGTGCTGGAGGACGTCTCCTTCACGCTCGCCCGCGGCCAGGCGATGGCGCTGCTCGGCCGCAACGGCATGGGCAAGACGACGCTGCTCGCCACCCTGATGGGACTGACGACGGTGCACGGCGGCGCGATGCGCTTCGCCGGCCGCGATCTTGCGGCGATGCCGACCCACCGCCGGGCGCTGGCCGGTCTCGGCTGGGTGCCGCAGGAGCGCGAGATCTTCCCCTCGCTCACCGTCGAGGAGAACCTCACCGCCGTCGCGGTCGGCGGCCGCTGGACGCTTGAGCGCATCTGGACCATGTTCCCGCGGCTGAAGGAGCGGCGCGCCAACATGGGCGGGCAGCTCTCCGGCGGCGAGCAGCAGATGCTGGCGATCGCCCGTGCCCTGATGCTCGATCCGGTCCTGCTCCTGCTCGACGAGCCGATGGAGGGTGCTGGCGCCGCTGATCGTCCAGGAGCTGTTCCGCATCATCCGCCGGATGACCGAGACCGGCGACCTCGCCGTGATCCTGGTCGAGCAGCACGCCCATCAGATCCTGCCGCTCACCGACCGCGCCCTGGTGCTGGAGCGCGGCCGCGCCGTCTATTCCGGCGACAGCCGCACGCTGATCGACGACCCGCAGCGGCTCGACGGCTGGCTCGGCGCCACTGGCGGAGGGCCGCGCGGCGGGACCACGGCGGCGCTCGTCGCGAGGGGGGAGGCATGAAGGCGATCGACATCATCCGCGACGAGCACCGGGCGCTCGCCGCGGTGCTGCGGGCGATGGAGTTCACGGTGGCGGGCGTGCGGGCCGGCCGCTTCGCGCCGGACTTCCGGCTGTTCGCCATGCTGGTCGACTACATCGTCCGGGTGCCGGAGGAGAGCCATCATCCGAAGGAGGACGAGGTGCTGTTCCCGCTGGTGCGGGCCGCCTGCCCGGAGGTCGAGCCGATCCTCGACGAGTTGGAGGCGCAGCACCAGGCGGGCGAGGCGCACATCCAGGAGCTCGGCATGGCGCTGATCCACTGGCAGGCCGTCGGCGATCCCGGCTTCGCGCGCTTCGCCGCGGTGGTCGGGCGCTACCTGTCCTTCGAATGGGCCCATATCGAGCTGGAGGAGAGCCGCCTCCTGCCGCTGCTCGAGGCGCGCCTCGCCCCGGCCGCCCGCGCCGCCGTCGACGCCGCCTTCGCGGCCAACGCCGACCCCTGGCGCGGCCGCGACGGCGAGTTCGACGCCCTGTTCTCCGCCATCGTCGCCGCCACCCCCGCCCCGATGGGCCTCGGGGGGCCGGCCGGACGGGGGTGAGGGGTTGGTCGCTCCCGAGATGAACCCGGCCAGTGTTCGCCTGACCTGGATGTCAGCGCGGAACCGCGTCGAACCCGGCCTCGAACGAGGTGGCGGTCAGGCTCACATGGGCGTCGAGCGGCGGGCGCAGCTCGAACGCCCGCGGATCGCGCGAGAAGTTCCAGAGCCGGAGAAGGCACCATTCGGTGCGCCGCTCCTCGGCCACGGCCAGCTCGTTGCGGGTGATGTGGAACGGCGTGCGCTCCCATCCGTTCGTCGTCTTCACCTCGATCAGGCGCGGACGTCCGTCCGGCGCGAAGCTGGCGATGTCGTAGCCCGCTCCGTCGCCGTCTTCCTGTGACACCCAGCGGACCCGACGCGCCAGATCGTGGCGCCCGAGCGTGGCCAGGCTGGCCCGCTCGTGGTCGAGCACGCGCTCCTCGCCGGCCTTGCCGAGCGCGGCGTTGCGCTCGTCGCGGCCGGCCACGTCGAACTTGCGGGCGATGTGGAGGATCTGCTCCAGCTCCTCCGGCGGGGGCCGATCGCGGAGCGTCGGGGTCGGCCCGATCCAGAGCGGGGCCGGCTCGCGCAGTCCGGACGCCGCGCCGTCGGGCAGCCGGTGGAGCCATCCCGGATGGCGCGCCAGCCACCGCACGATCCCTTCGACCAGCGACATCTGGAAATTTGAAGGCGGGCTTGTAGCCCGGGATCCACGCTTCCCCGAGCCCCTTGAGCACCGCGCTGATGTTCTGGTGCTTGTATTCGATAGAGGTGCGGGAGCGGCCGATCCGGGCCTGCAGGCCGCGATTGCGCTCGGCCTTGTTGTAGCCGCGCCCGGCGATCTCCTCGGCCAGCATCGCGAAATAATCCGCGACGATCAGCTCGTTTTCCTCGTCCGTCCAGGGCCCCGCCGGCATGGAACTAGGCTATCGCCGCGAACGCTGACTGTCATCCGGCGTTGCTGTCATGGCGGTGGATGGGGGCAGGCGCGAATGCAGCAGGGAGGGTCCGCGTCAATTCTGAAGGAATATATTCCTTGACGAGCTAGGGCTTCACGCTTAGGAATATTGTCATGATCAACCGAGGCACGGATCATGACCACCCCTCGCGACCTCACCGACCAGATCCTCCGGTACAAGTCACTGGTCGCCGCCGAGAAGGTATTGTTGGGGTTGGCGGAACTGCTGCCCCCTGGCCCGCGTCGACGCGCCGAGTGGCTCAGGATCAAATCGAACTTGGCGTTCCGGCGGGTTCAACTCGCCCTCGTCGAGCACATCGCCGCCGAACAGAAGGCCGGGTTCAATCCGGACCAGCCGCGTGTCCCGGCCGGCCGTCCCGATGGGGGGCAGTGGACGAGTGGCGAACGTGACGACGGGTCGCGTCCGGAGGACGGAGAGCCGAGCAGCGGCCCCGGCCGGAGTGCACTCCAGGTCGTTCGCGACGACACCGGGCAGCAGCCGTGGGAATCCCACGTCGACCTGTATCGGGAGGACGGCTCGCTCGCCGCGCAGGCGGTCTTCAACCGCGACGGCAGTGCGATCCGATCGGAGTTTGCGTCCCCGCGCGACGGGTCTCTTTGGGACGAGCGCCATACCGTCATCGCGGCCGACGGGACCGCGACGACGTTCCAGACCTCCGGTGCGACCCAGAGCATCCTCGACGGCACCGGCCAGGTCGAAAGCCGGACTGCCTGGACCAGCGACGGTCCGGAGGCGCAGGCCTTCGTTCAACCTGCGTATTACGTCCCGGTCCCCCATCCGGCCGCCGCAGCGGTCGAAGCGGCGTTGGTGCTGTACACGTGGATGTCGACTCGCAATTCGACGTCCGAGACCGCGGTTATCGGATTTCGTGCCGGCGCCTTTGCCCCGGGAGAAGACAGGGACAGCACGGCGATCTGGGTGGGAAAGCTGACCAGAGACGAAGTCGACGACGCTTGCCCAAGGCATTCGGAGGTTCAGAGCATCACGGACCAGTCGGCCGAGGCAATCGACCGTGGCGCCTATCCGAGCGCGGCGCAATATGGGACGGCCGTTCACCTGCGGATCAAGCGAGAGATCAACGGGCCCGATACCAGTCCGCCGAGTGCGCCACGAGACCCAAACTTCAGGGCAGAGTTGTCCTTGCTCAAATCGGAGATCGAGGATTACGGCGTACGGGGGACGAAGCGGATCGATGTCTATGAGAACCCAGGCACTGGGACTGTCTGCATCTACGATATCAAGACGGGTCGGGGTGGACTCAGCAAAGCCCGCATGATCGAATTGGCGAGTTCGGTACAGTACTATTACCCGGGAACCGAGAAGATCATTGTCACCCAGGTCAAGCCGCGTAGATGACGACCGCAGCGCAGACAAAAAAGATCGTCAATCCGCTGCTCCAGCGACATGCGGATCTCGCGCTCGTCGCTCGTTGGATCTTTTTGAAGCCCATTCGGCATATTGCACGTGCTGTCCTGATCGGCAGGACGGCTTACGCCGACGAGATCGAACCTCAATGGGCTGTGATTCATTTGTTTCAAGCTCGTCGCACGTTCTCACTCGACTGGAGTGAGTTCGTTGTGAACAGACGCTCTCACCGTCCCGGACTTTGGCTGATGTCTCAGCCGCATATCCAGGACGCTCTGATCGAAGCAATCGATGAGCAGGCGCTCCCGAGGCTCCGATCGGTGACGTCGATCGAAGACTATTTTGCATTCGTGTCCGGGCACACGTTTCGCCACAAGCTTTTCGACTGGCCGGACGTCAAGATCATCGTCGATGTCGCACGCGGTGACCTCGCCGCAGCACGTGCGCTTCGCGATGCCAATATCGACAGATGGCGTGACAATCCCGCACACGACGATGAGAGCCGTGCGCGATATCGGCGCGTCCGCCAGCTGTGCGCCCGCCTCGACGCCGACGACCGGCCGGGCCTCGCGGCCCTGCTGCACGAATGGGAGGCGATCACCGTCAGGAATTTGAAGATCGAGAGGCTGTGGGAGCCGACGCCGTTTCCGCTGGAGCTGGAAGCGTGAGGGCCGTGCCGGCGCGCCGCGCCCGGGACACGAGACCTCCTTTGCGGCAACGTCCAATTCTATTATCATGGAACCCCGAGCATCATCGTGACAGAGGTGCGACCACGGCGATGACGACGATCGCTCAGGTGAGGACGCTCGTACGGCCACTACTCGATCGCCATGCGGATCTCGGCCTCGCAGGGCGGTGGATCTACGTGAAGCCCGTCCATCATCTTGCGCGCGTCGTGCTGATCGATCGTCAACTCGATCCGAACAAGTTCAGGCCGCGATGGGCCGTTTGCCATCTATTCGAAGCACGACGTTTCCTTCCGCTCGACTGGGGCGAGCTGCTCCTCAACGAGCGATCGGAAACACCCGGGTCCTGGAAAGTGACAGACGCCGACTTGGCCCTTGCAATGACCGAGGCCATCGAGACGCATGCCTTGCCGGTGCTGCGGGGGATCGTCTCGTTGGACGACTATCTCACGTTCGTCTCCGGACACTATTTCCGCCACCACTTGTTCGACTGGCCGGACGTCAAGATCATCGTCGACGTCGCACTCGGCAATCTCGACGCCGCGCGTGCGCTCCGCGATGCCTATATCGACAGATGGGGTGACAATCCCGCACACGACGATGAAAGCCGTGCGCAATATCGGCGTGTCCGCGAGCTGTGCGCCCGGCTCGAGGCCGACGACCGGCCGGGCCTCGCGGCTCTGCTGCACGAATGGGAGGCGATCACCGTCAGGAATTTGAAGATCGAGAGGCTGTGGGAGCCGACGCCGTTTCCGCTGGAGCTGGAAGCGTGAGGGCCGTGCCGGCGCGCCGCGCCCGGGACACGAGACCTCCTTTGCGGCAACGTCCAATTCTATTATCATGGAACCCCGAGCATCATCGTGACAGAGGTGCGACCACGGCGATGACGACGATCGCTCAGGTGAGGACGCTCGTACGGCCACTACTCGATCGCCATGCGGATCTCGGCCTCGCAGGGCGGTGGATCTACGTGAAGCCCGTCCATCATCTTGCGCGCGTCGTGCTGATCGATCGTCAACTCGATCCGAACAAGTTCAGGCCGCGATGGGCCGTTTGCCATCTATTCGAAGCACGACGTTTCCTTCCGCTCGACTGGGGCGAGCTGCTCCTCAACGAGCGATCGGAAACACCCGGGTCCTGGAAAGTGACAGACGCCGACTTGGCCCTTGCAATGACCGAGGCCATCGAGACGCATGCCTTGCCGGTGCTGCGGAGGATCGTCTCGTTGGACGATTATCTCGCGTTCGTCTCCAGGCACTATTTCCGCCATAAGCTCTTCGACTGGCCTCATGTCAAAATCGTCATTGAAGTCGCGCTCGGTAATCTCGACGCCGCGCGCGCCCTCCGCGATGAGAATGTGGATCGATTTAGAGACGATCCGGCTTACGACGAAGAGGGGCGAGCAAAGTACCAGCGCATCCGCGAGCTGTGCGCCCGGCTCGAGGCCGACGACCGGTCGGGCCTGGCGGCCCTGCTGCACGAATGGGAGGCGATCACCGTCAAGAATTTGAAAATCGAGACGCTGTGGGAGCCGACGCCGTTTCCGCCGGAACTGGAGGCATGACGCCTCGCCGCCGCGCCGCGCCCGGGACACGAGACCTCCTCGGCCCGCGGATTCGTTCCCGCTCTGCTGCGCGACCGGGAGACCGGATTCGCATGTCATCACGACGATGCCGCCGAGATTCAGGTCTTCTCCGGACTGTAGCGTCCGGCCGGCCCCGTGGCGCTTCGCGCCGGGTTTCCGTGTCGTAGGAGACATGGCCGAACAGATGGCCGCTGGATGACGGCGACCGCCTCCGCCCCGCGTCGCCAGTCCGACCCCGGTCGTTGACCCGAGATCGTCGCCCTCGGCGGACACAGCGGGCGCTTGTCTCCGGGAGCCATCTGCGCTACAAAATGCTATAATATAACGTTACGTCAGGTTCCCATGACCGACACCCGCCTGCCCGTCACCGTCCTGTCCGGCTTTCTCGGGGCCGGAAAGACGACGCTGCTCAATCACGTGCTCAACAATCGCGAGGGCCGCCGGGTGGCGGTCATCGTCAACGACATGTCCGAGGTGAACATCGACGCCGACCTGGTCCGCGAGGGGACCTCGCTGAGCCGGGCCGAGGAGAAGCTCGTCGAGCTGACCAACGGCTGCATCTGCTGCACGCTGCGCGACGATCTTCTGCGCGAGGTCCGGCGGCTCTCGGCGGAGGGGCGCTTCGACCACCTGCTGATCGAGAGCACCGGCGTCTCCGAGCCGCTGCCCGTGGCGGCGACCTTCGAGTTCCGGGACGAGACGGGCGAGAGCCTCTCCGACGTCGCCCGGCTCGACACCATGGTCACGGTGGTCGACACGGTCCATCTGCTCAAGGACTATTCCTCGACCGACTTCCTGTCCGACCGCGGCGAGACCGCCGGCGAGGACGACGAGCGCACGCTGGTGAACCTGCTGGTCGAGCAGATCGAGTTCGCCGACATGGTGCTGCTGAACAAGGTGTCCGACGCGACGCCGGCGCAGCGCGAGGCCGCGCAAAACATCGTCCGGGCCCTGAACCCCGACGCGCGGTTGATCGAGGCGGACCACGGGCGCGTCGCGCCCGCGGCGATCTTCGACACCGGCCTGTTCGACTTCACTCGCGCCCACCAGCACCCGCTGTGGTTCAAGGAGCTCTACGGCCATGCCGAGCACGTCCCCGAGGACGCCGAATACGGCATCACCAGCTTCGTCTGGCGCGCCCGCCGGCCGCTCGTTCCGGAGCGGTTCGACGAGTTCCTGCAGACACCGCTGCCGGGCGTGATCCGCGCCAAGGGTCATTTCTGGCTCGCCACCCGGCCCGACTGGGCCGGCGAGTTCAGCCTCGCCGGCGCGATGGTCGCGACCCGCGGCCTGGGACTCTGGTGGGCGGCAGTGCCGCGCAAGCACTGGCCGGCGGACGACGAGACGCAGGCCCGGATGCGGGACAAGATGGACCCGGTCTTCGGCGACCGCCGCCAGGAGCTGGTGTTCATCGGCACGCTCGGCACCATGAACCGCACCCGGATTTCGGCGATGCTCGACCGCTGCCTCGTCGAGACCGAGACCTTCTCGCCGGACACCTGGGCGACGCTGCCCGACCCGTTCCCCGCCTGGGGAATCCGAAAGGCCGCCTGACGACGCGGCCTTCGGGTCTGCGACCGCGTCAGGCGACCGAGCGGTTCTCGGACGGCACGGCGGCTCGCGCGACGCGGCGCGTGTCGAGCCGGTGCAGCACCGTGAAGAACGGCGGCACGAACAGCACTGCGAGGACCGTGGAGGCGAGCATGCCGCTCACCACGGCGACGCCGAGCGACACGCGGGCGCCGGCGCCGGCCCCCGAGGCGAACACCAGCGGCAGCATGCCGAAGATGAAGGCGAACGACGTCATCAGGATCGGGCGGAAGCGGAGCCGCGCCGCCTCGACGGCGGCCGCCGCCGGCTCCAGGCCGCCGGCGCATTTTTCGCGAGCATACTCCACGATCAGGATGGCGTTCTTGGCGGCGAGTGCGATGAGCAGGACGATGCCGATCTGGGTGTAGAGATCATTCGGCAAACCCGAGATCTGCAGCGCCGCCACGGTACCGAGCAGCGTCAGCGGCACCGCGAGAATGACGGCCAGCGGCTGTAGCCAGCTTTCGTATTGCCCGGCCAGGACGAAATAGACCAGCAGCAGCGCCACGGCGAACACATAGTAGATTTGGTTGCCGACCACGGCTTCCTGATAGGACATGCCGGTCCACGCCGTGCCCATCGACGGCGGCAGCGATGCCGCGGCGATCTGGCTCATCAGCGTCATCGACTCGCCGGAGCTGAATCCGGCCGCCGGGCTGCCGACCACGGTCGCGGCGGGATACAGGTTGTAGAGGGTGATCAAGGGCGGCCCCACCTCGTCGATGAAGCGCGCCACCGTACCGAGCGGCACCATCTGGCCGCCCGCGCCCTTGACCTTCAGCTTCAGCACGTCGTCCGGCTGCAGTCGGAAGGCGGCCTCGGCCTGCACATAGACCTGGAAGACGTTGTTGAACTTGGTGAACTGGTTGACGTAGGTGGAGCCGAAATAGGACTCGAGCGCCGAGAACACCTGTCCGACCGAGAGCCCCAGCGTCTCGGCCTTGACCCGGTCGACCACCAGCCGGAGCTGCTTCACCTTGCTCTTGAACGTCGAGGCGACGTGGGCGACGCCCGTCTGGGTCGCGGCGTTGGCGGCGAGCTGCTCGGCGGCGTTCTGGAGCGCGACGAAGTCGGAGCTGCCGTCCTTCATCTCCACCATCATGGTGAAGCCGCTGCTGTTGCCGACGCCCTGGATCGGCGGCGGCATCAGGATCTGCGCCGTCGCCGTGTCGATCCCCTCCAGCGCCGTGCGCAGCCGCGCCGCGATGCTCTCGATGCTCAGCTCCCGGGACGTGCGCTTGCTCCAGTCCTCCAGCACCACGTAGAGCATGCCGGTGTTGTAGAGCGTCGCATTGTTGTCCAGCGGCGAGATTCCCGACACCCCGATCGCGCTCTCGACGCCCGGCGTCTTCCGGACCACCTCCACGGCCTGCGCCACGGCCCGCTCGGTGCGCGCCGCCGAGGCGGCGTCCGGCAGGTTGACGGCGATGATGAGATAGCCCTGGTCCTCGCTCGGCAGGAAGCCGGTGGGCACCGACGAGATGCCGTAGAAGGACAGGCCGATCAAGGCGAGCCCCGCCACCGTGGTCGGGACGGCGAACGCCACCAGACGGCGCACCAGCGCCGCATAGACGGTCTCGCAGCGCCCGTAGACCGCGTTGAACGCCCGGAAGAAGACGTTGCGCTGCTCGGGCGGCACCGACTTGCGCAGCCACAGCGCGCATTGCGTCGGCTTCAACGTCGCCGCGTTGACGGCCGAGATGACGGCCGTGGCGGCGATCACGAGGGCGAACTGCTGATACATCTTGCCGGTCAGCCCCGGCAGGGTGGCGGCCGGCAGGAACACCGCCATCAAGACCAGCGTGATGCCGATGATCGGGCCGAACAGCTCCGACATCGCCTTGACGGCCGCCTCGCGGCTCGACAGCCCGTCCTCCATGTGGCGGGCCACGCCTTCCACGATGACGATCGCATCGTCGACGACGATGCCGATGGCGAGCACCAGGGCGAACAGGCTCGTCGTGTTGATCGTGTAGCCCAGCAACGCCATGGCGGCGAAGGCACCGATGATGGTGACCGGAACCGTGGTCGCCGGCACCAGCATGGCGCGCCAGTCCTGGAGGAAGACCAGGATGACGGCCAGCACCAGCGCGGCCGCGATGAGCAGCGTCTCGTAGACCTCGTCGATCGAGGCGGTGACGAACTTGGTGCTGTCGAAGGAGACCTTGTAGTCGAGGCCGGGCGGGAACGACTTCGCCAGCTCCTTCATCTTGGCGCCGACGCTCTCGGCGACCGTCAGTGCATTGGCGCCGGAGAGCTGCGAGATGGCGATCGCGGCCGACGGCTTGCCGTCGAGGGTTGCGGTGTGGCCATAGGAGGCGGCCCCGAGCTCGACCCGGCCGATGTCGCGGATGCGGACGATCCTGCCGCCGCCCGACTGGATCACCTTGACGACGATGTCCTGAAAGTCCTTGGCGTCGTCGAAGCGCCCGGTGACGTTGAGCACGTACTGGAAGTTCACCTGGGACGGGGTCGGCGGCGCGCCGACGAGACCGGCCGTCACCTCGGTGCTCTGCTGCTGGATGGCGGAGGTGACGTCGCTCGGGGTGAGGCCGTAGGCCTGCATCCGCTCCGGATCGAGCCAGATGCGCATGGCGTAGGAGCCCGAGCCCAGCACCGAGACGTCGCCGACCCCGGGCAGGCGGGCCAGCTCGTTCTCGATGCTGATCTTCGCGTAATTGGCCAGGAACAGGTTGTCGTAGCGGCCGTCCGCCGAGTACAGGTTCACGAACTGCAGGATCGCCGTCGACTTCTTCTTGACGTTCAGTCCCTGGGTGGAGACCGCACTCGGCAGCTGGGCGGTGGCCAGCGAGACACGGTTCTGCACCAGCACCTGGGCCATGTCGGGATCGGTGCCGATGTCGAAGGTGACGACCAGGCTGTAGCTGCCGTCGCTGGCGCTGGTCGACTGCATGTAGATCATGCCCTCGACGCCGTTGACCTGCTGCTCGATGGGAAGCGCCACCGTGTCCATCACGGTGCGGGCGCTGGCGCCCGGATAGGTCGCCGTCACCGAGACGGTGGGCGGCACCACGTCGGGATACTGCGAAACCGGCAGCGACATCTGGGCCAGCGCGCCGACCAGGACGATCAGAAACGCCAGCGTGTTGGACAGCACCGGCCGTTCGATGAAGAAGCGCGAGAACATGGCACAGCCTCGTGGCGACCGGTGGGTCAGGGCTTGGTCTTGTCGAGGCTGGTCGCGGATCCGGACGCCGCGGTGGCGGGCTTCGCCGCATCGGGCGCCGCCGCCATGGCCCCCACAACCGGGGTCACGGTGTTGCCGGCGACGGCGCGCTGGACCGCGCCGATGACCACCTTGTCGCCCGCCGCGAGTCCCTTGGTGACGACGCGCAGCTGGCCCTCGACCGGTCCGGTGGTCACCGGCCGCTGCTCGACCACGTTGTTGTTCCCGACCACCATCACGTAGCTGCCGGTCTGGTTCGACATCACGGCGGTGTCGTCGACCAGCAGGGCCTCGTCGATCTTACCGATCGGCACCCGCACGCGAACGAACAGCCCGGGCACGAGATTCACAGCCTTGTTCTCCAGCACGGCACGCATCTGCAGCGTCCCGGTCGCGGCGTCGAGCTGTGGGGCGATGTAGTCGATCCTGCCGGCGTACTGGAAGGCCGTGTCGGCCGACAGGGCGACCGTGATGGGCAGAGTCTGCTCCTCCTCGCGCAGGGACCGCAGCGTCTTGCCCTGCCGGGCGAGCGAATCGCGCAGGTCGATCTGCTGCTGCTCGGAGAGATTGAAGTAGACGTAGATCGGGTCGACCTGGAGGATGGTCGCGAGCTTGGTGGGGCCGGACGATCCGACCAGGGCGCCCACATCGGCCAGATGCCGCGTCACCACGCCGTCCGACGGCGCCTGCACGGTGGCATAGGCGAGCGACGTCTCGGCGAGCTTCAGGTTGGCCTCGCTCGCCGCGACCAGGGCGTTCGCCGTGTCCAGATTGGTGCGGGCGTCGTCCACGCTGCGCTGGCTGGTGACCTCGCGCTGCCCGAGGGTGGACTGCCGGTCGAACTCCCGCTGGGCGTTCGCCTGCTTGGCCTTGGCGCTGTCGAGCTGCGCCTTCTGCAGATCCACCTGGGCCTGATACTGGTCCTTCTCGATCTGGAACAGGACCCGGCCCTTCCGCACCGCCTCGCCGTCCCGGTACCCGATGGACTCGAGAAAGCCCTGCACGCGCGCCTCGAGATCGACCGAGGAGACCGGCGCGGTGTTGCCGGTGAACTCGGCATGGAGCGTCACCGGCATGACGGTCGGCATGGCGATAGTCACCTTGGCGGGCGGCGGCGCCGCGTATTGGTTTCTCTCGTTACAACCGGAAACAATCAGTGCCGCACCGAGAATGCATGCGACGACCTTCAGCCTGCCGGCCTTCGAAGACACTTCGGCGTGCACTTGAACCACCCCACCGTCATCCGCCCGCAGCGCTCGCTGTGGGCTCCTGCCCGAACCAGATCATGCCGACGAGGTCATCGAAGCTATCTTAATACCGCACCTCTTGTCACCGAGACCGACCCGCGTTCGCGCATTTATTGCTGGGCGCCGACTCGCCTCCGAACCGCGGCGCGACGACGCGGAGCCTGCTTACTCAGGGTAGACGCCGCGCCCGCGGGATCGCCGACCGTCGGATTCTCGGCAGCAGGAACGCATCGGGCGCCCCGCCCCGATCACCGGCGCAGTGACGACGTCGCGGCACGCGCTCCTTCCGCTTTCACGAACGACGTTCCAGCGCCCTCGACCGAGGTCGAGCAAGCGAGCCGCGCGAGCCGCTACACCGATTTGCCCCAGACCGTCTCGGTCACCGACGGCGGCTCGACCTACATCGCCCGGGTCACCGCCGACCTCACGAGCGCCCTTGCCAGGACGGCATCGGCACCACCGGCGCGGCGACGGCGAACTCGGGCGGCAGCACGACGGTCGGGGTGCGGTTGCGGTTCTGCACCACGGCGGCCTGGATGTTGTTGTTCTGGCCCTTCTCGTCGAACCGGATCGGACCGCCCGTCATCACGTGATCGGCGATGTCGGTCGCCTTGACGGCCTGCATCAGCGTCGGCCCGTCGGCCGTGCCGGCGCGCTTGAACGCGTTCGCTGCGATCATGATCGCCTCGAACGTGAAGCCGGCGTTGAAGCAGTCGACCTCGAACCGGTTGGCCGGATGCGCGGTCTTGAAGGCAGCGGCGAGCGCTCGGGTGATCGGCGACTTGGCATTGGCCCAGGGCAGATTGGTGATGTGGAAATCGGCCAGCGGCCCGAGCGCCTGGTAGAACTCCTCGTCGTAGAGACCAGGTGAGCCGGGCGAGATGATCGCCTTGGGCTCGAAACGCTGGCGCACCATGTCGCGCACCAGCTTGATGGCGTCGGAGGAGCGGGTGGTGACGAGCACCAGCTCCGGCGTCAGCGCGCGGATCTTGGTCACCTCGACGGCGAGATCCTGGGCCTTCGGATCGAAGGCGATCGAGTCGAGCAGCGGGAACGGCATCTGGGCGGCCGGGAACAGCCGGTCCATGGCGGCGCGCTGCGCGGTGCCGAAGGTGTCGTTGGCGTGCACGAACACGGCGCTCTTGAACTGCACGCCGGTAGCGGACATCAGGTCCTTCAGCAGCCGCAGACCGCTGCTGACCACCATCACGTTGGTATGGAAGTTGCGCACCAGATAGCCGTAGCCCTGCTCGGTGAGCTGCGGCACCGCGCCGATATTGACGATCAGCGGCACCTTGCGCTGCTCGCAGATCTGGGCGATCGCCAGCGTCGCACCGGATTCGAAGGCGCCGACGATGCACTGCGCACCCTCCGAGATCGCCCGCTCGGCCTGGGTCCGCGCCACGTCGACATTGGACTCCGAGTCGACATGCACGAGCTCGACCGCGTAGCCGAGATCGGACAGCACCTTCGGCGCCACCACGGCGCCGCGATGGCAGGCCTGGCCGGCGGCGGCGAACAGCCCCGAGCGCGGCAGCACGACGGCGATCTTCAGCGCCTTGGCCTGGGCCCGGACGACGGCGGGGGCGACCAGCACGGCGCCGGCCGCGGCGGCGCCGACCAGGACACGGCGACGGTTCGGCCGGAATCGACCGTCGGAAGGCGGGTCGTCGAATGACATGCGATCGAATGACATGGGACCAAGATCCTACTGAAGCATCGGCACGTGGAAATCCGACGCGGATTTAAAAGCCGCCTGCGAGAGTAGCAAGGGCGGAGGATTTTTGCGCGACGGGATGTTGAGCATCTGGGCGGGATCCGGCCCGGCCGGGCTCCCTCGCGGCCGGCCGACGAGCGCCCGTGGGGAAGAGTTCCGTTCGCCTCCCACTCTCCTGTAGGATCGTCGGGCACGGCCGGCCCGGGACCGGCACGGAGGCCGGCCGTCGTCGCCGGACCGGCAAGGGGGAGAGCACGGTGGGACTGAGAGCGACATGGACCCGGATCGCCGCCCTGCTCCTGGCGGCGGTGGCGCTGGCGGGCCGGCCGGCCGCCGCCCTCGACATCCAGTTCTGGCACGGCATGCCGGGCGAGCTCGCCTATCCCCTGGAGGACATCGTCAACGGCTTCAACGCGTCGCAGCCCGACTACAAGATCGTGCCGGTGTTCAAAGGCCTCTACACCCAGACCATGATCGCGGCGCTGTTCGCGACCCGGATCGGCGAGCACCCGCCGATCGTGCAGATCGCCGAGGTCGGCACCGCGACCATGATGGCGACCCGCGAGTCCATCGTGCCGGTGCACGAGCTGATGAAGCAGGAGCGCGCGCCGTTCGATCCCGGCACCTACATCCCGACCGTCGCCGCCTACTACACCGACGCGGACGGCAAGATGCTGTCGTTCCCGTTCAACTCGTCGGTGCCGATCCTCTACTACAACAAGGACAAGTTCCAGGCGTCCGGGCTCGATCCGGAGAAGCCGCCGACGACCTGGCCGGAGCTCGAGGCGGCCGGCCGCAAGCTGCGGGCGTCCGGGCAGACCTGCGGATTCACCACCGACTGGCCGTCCTGGATCAATGTCGAGAGCTTCTCGGCCATCCACAACCTGCCGGTCGCCACCCGCGGCAACGGGTTCGACGGCTTCGACGCCGAGCTCGCCATCGACAATCCGCTGATGGTTCGCCACCTGGAGGCGCTGGTCGGATGGCAGAAGGCCGGCATCTACGTCTATGCCGGCCGCGCCACCCGGGCCGAGACCAAGTTCCTCGGCCGCGACTGCGCGATCTTTCTCGGCTCGTCGGCGTCCCGCGCCGAGATGTTCAACAACGCCAGCTTCCGGGTCGGCGTCGGCGCGCTGCCGTACTGGCCGGACGTGCGCGGGGCGCCGCGTCCGCCGATCCTCGGCGGCGGCAGCCTGTGGGTGCTGCGCGGCCGGCCGGACCAGGAATATGCGGGCGTGGCGAAGTTCTTCGCCTATCTGTCGCGGCCGGCCGTCCAGGCGCGCTGGCACCAGACGACCGGATACCTGCCGGTCAGCCGCGCCGCCTACGAGCTCGGCCGCAAGGACGGCTTCTACAAGCGCAATCCGGGTGCCGACATCCCGATCCGTCAGATCGGCTTCGATCCGCCGGCGCCGGGCCGCAAGGGCCTGCGCCTCGGCTCCTATGTGGTGATCCGCGACATCATCGAGGACGAGATGGAGAAGGCGCTGGCCGGCGACAAGACCCCGGCGGCGGCGCTCGGCTCGGCGGTGACGCGCGGCAATGCGGTGCTGCGCGAGTTCCAGGCCGGCACGATCAGCGCCTCCGGGGCCCGCTGATCACGCCGGGGCGGCCGATATGGCCGCGGCGCCTGTCGTCAGCCGGGCGACCGCCACATCGCCGTCGGCCTCGTAGTGGTTGACGCGCCGAATGGGCAGCGCCTCGCCGGATCGGACCGAGCTCACCTCGTCGACGGCACCGCACCGCGTCAGCTCGGCGACGATGAAGTCCCGCTCGGTGTTGGTGTCGTCGTCGGTCGCATGGGTGATCTGGAAGGTCAGCCGGGTCAGCGACAGGCCGGTGTCCTTGGTCCCCGCCCCCACCCAGAGCACCCGGTCGGCCTCGGGCGGCCGGTCCGTGTTGAGCCAGAAATCGGCCGTCGCCATCGGCAGCTCGGCGCGGTCGAGGCTGAGCGCCCAGAACCGCACGTGGTGGCGCTTGCGCGGACTGTCGCCGATCGCCTTCTGGAAGCCGATGTCCTGGCCGCGGCCGAACAGATGGAGCGTGCTGAACGGGGCCGTCGGATACGGGCGGTTCAGCACGAAGGACCGCGCCATCCGCCAGGAGCTCTCCAGCCCGAGCCGGTCGGCCTCGGCCCAGCCGGCGGACCCGAAGGCGGCGCGGAGCTGCGCCAGGGTGCCGACCAGGACGAGATTGACCGGGTCGCCGGGCAGCCCGTCGGCCGTCACGGTGAAGCTCGGGATGCTCTTGCGCTGGAGGATCTTCAGCCCCGTGCGCACGGCCCGCGGCAGGATCACATAGGCGGCCAGGCCGTAGGTGACGGCCACGGCGAGGGTCCAGGGCAGCCGCTGGTCGGCGGTGTCGAAGACGACGAAGACGATCAGCCAGACGCTGAGCACGCCCAGCCCCAGGACGAGCACCCGCTGCACCAGGCGGATCAGCAGTCTCAACGGTCAGGCTCCCGTGACGCCCCCCGGAACGGCCGCGGGCCGATTCGCCGAGGCTACCAGAACGGTACCATTCCGGGGAATCGGCCGGATCGCCGGGGGGCGCCGGCCCCTGTTTGAAGCCCCCTCCCCGACTGTCACACGGCTGTCGTAGAGGGCCGGGACGGTGCGGCCCCCATCCTCCGGATCGGCAGCACCATGAACTTCTCCCAGCGCTTCACCTTCTTGTTTTCGGCCCCGAGCTTCGATTCCGAGGATCTCGAAGGGCTGCGCATCCAGCAGATCGTCGGCGCCATCGAGCGGCTCGGCTTCCAGGTCGTCCGGGCCCGCCGGATCGAGGACGCGGAGATGGCCGTGAAGACCGACGCCGCCATCGGCTGCCTGGTGGTCGATTGGGGCAAGAAGGGGCTCGAAGGCAAGACGGCGTCGCTGATCAACCTGATGCGGCGCCGCGGCCTGGAGACGCCGATCGTGCTGCTGGTGCGCCGAAAGCGCTTCGAGGACGTGCCGGTCGAGGTGCTCGACTTCATCGACGGCTACGTCTTTCTGGCCGAGGAGACGCCGGAGTTCATCGCCCGCAACCTGGTCAGCCGCCTGACCCAATACGCCGAGACGCTGAAGACACCCTTCTTCGGCGCCATGGTGGACTACGCCGAGGAGGGCAACCAGCTGTGGACCTGCCCGGGCCACAACGGCGGCATCTTCTACAGCCGCAGCCCGATCGGCCGCATCTTCAAGGAGCATCTCGGCGAGGCCGTGTTCCGCGACGACCTCGACAATTCGGTGCTCGAGCTCGGCGACCTGCTCACCCACGAAGGCCCGGCCCTCCAGGCCCAGAAGGAAGCCGCCGCGATCTTCGGCGCCGAGCGGACCTACTTCGTCCTCAACGGGACGTCGGCGTCCAACAAGATCGTGCTCGGGGCGCTGGTCGCCGACGGCGATCTCGTGCTGTTCGATCGCAACAACCACAAGGCCGCGCATCACGGCGCCCTGCTGCTCGGCGGCGGCATTCCGATCTTCCTGCCGACCGA
Organism: Rhodoplanes roseus; assembly: GCF_003258865.1. GTDB lineage: Bacteria > Pseudomonadota > Alphaproteobacteria > Rhizobiales > Xanthobacteraceae > Rhodoplanes > Rhodoplanes roseus. The sequence continues at coordinate 21,741 of NZ_NPEX01000007.1, forward strand.
CCGGAACGCGCACGGACTGATCGGGCCGATCCACCCGGACGCCCTCGAGGAAGGCGCGATCCGGGAGGCGATCCGGACGAATCCGCTGGTGACGGACACGCAGGCGTGGCGGCGCGAGCGGCCCTTCCGCGTGGCCGTGATCGAGCAATGTACCTATGACGGCACCATCTACGACGCCCAGTTCATCCTGTCCCGCCTCGGCCCGCTCTGCGACTACATCCTGTTCGACGAGGCCTGGGCCGGCTTCATGAAGTTCCACCCGATCTATGCCGGCCGCTTCGCCATGGGCCTGCAGGAGCTGGGCGACAAGGCCCCCGGCATCATCGCCACGCAGTCGACCCACAAGCAGCTCGCGAGCTTCTCGCAAGGCTCGCAGATCCACATGAAGGACCGGCACATCCGCGGCCAGCGGCGGCGGGTCGAGCATCGGCGGTTCAACGAGAGCGTCCTGCAGCACGCCACCACGTCGCCGTTCTATCCGCTGTTCGCGTCGATCGACGTCTGCGCCCAGATGATGAAAGGCCGGTCCGGCGAGGTTTTATGGGACGACACCATCCGGCTGGGCATCGAGCTGCGAAAGAAGCTGCGGGCGGTGCGGGCGGAATTCGAGCGCAAGGAGGCCGACCCGGCGCGCCGCTGGTTCTTCGATCCGTTCGTGCCGGACCGGGTGCGGCTGCCCGATGCCGCCTCCCCGGGCGGCGTGCACGAGGTGGCGTGGGAAAGCCTCGCGACCGATGCGCTCGCCGGCCACGCCCAGTTCTGGGAGCTGGCGCCCGGCGCCGCTTGGCACGGCTTCGCCCGCGTGGCGCCGGGCTTCGCCATCACCGATCCGAACAAGCTGACGCTGCTGACCCCCGGCTTCGACCGGGCGACGGGCGAATACCTGGCGCACGGCATCCCGGCCCCGATCGTCGCCCAGTATCTGCGCGAGAACCGCGTCGTGCCGGAGAAGAACGACCTCAACTCGCTGCTGTTCCTGCTCACGCCGGGGGTCGAGGCCAGCAAGGCCGGAACGCTGGTCAGCGCGCTCGTCGCCTTCAAGCGGCTGCACGACGACAACGCGCTGCTCGACGGCGTGATGCCCGAGTTCGTGGCGGCGCGTCCGCACCGCTATCGCGGCGTCCGCCTGCGCGATCTCTGCACCGAGATGCACGCGTTCTTCCGCGCCGCCAATGTCAGCGCGTTGCAGAAGGCGCAGTTCACGGCGGAGCACCTGCCCAGCCCGGCCATGACGCCGTCAGAGGCAGCCCGCAACCTGGTGCGCAACAATGTCGATTACCTGCCGATCGGCGAGATCCACGGTCGGATCGCGACGACGCTGTTCGTCGTCTATCCGCCCGGCATCGCCACCATCGTGCCGGGCGAGCGGCTGGACGACCGGGCGCGTCCGATGATCGCCTATCTCGAGGCGTTCGAGCGCAGCGCCAACCTGTTCCCGGGCTTCGAGGCGGAGATCCAGGGCATCTATCGCGAGGTCGATGCCGCGGGCGCGATCCGCTTCCACACCTATGTGGTCCGCGAGTGACGACGCCGGCCGGCGGCCGTCCCTCACGCGCGCGACGGGAGAATTCATGACCGTGATGTCCGACCAGACGCTGATCCGTCCCTCGATCGACGCCGACATCGAGACGATGCTGGCGATCTACCGGCACCACGTGCGGCGCGGCCTCGATCCGTCCTATCTGGGCGAGGACGGCGTGCTGCTGCCGGACGATCTGAAGCGCCGGCGGCGCAACATGCGCCGGCACCGGCTCCCGCATCTGGTGGCGGAGCGCGGCGGGGTCGTGGTGGGCTACGCCTATGCGGTGCTGTTCCGCAAGCGGCCGGCCTATCGCTACACCGTCAAGCACTCGATCTACGTGCACCCGGACCATCTGCATTCGGGCGTCGGCAAGGTCCTGCTGCCGGCCCTGATCGACGCCTGCGCGGCGGCGGGTTATCGTCAGATCATCGCCTATGTCGATTCCGCCAACGCGCCGTCGCTCCGGCTGCACGAGCAATGCGGGTTTCGCCAGGTCGGCTACCTGCCCTCGGTCGGCTACAAGTTCGGCCACTGGACCGACGTCGTGATGGTGCAGCGCTCGCTCGGCGCCGGGGGCACGGCGCCGCCGGACGCGTGGCTCGCTCCGGCGCGGGACGACGACTAGGTCCGCGTCCGAAGTCGAGGCGCGACGGTCCGGTCACGCAGCGGCGCTGGTGGTCGAGCCGGCGGCGACATGCAGCGGGACGCGGAGCGACGCCGGTCAATGCTCCGGCCGGCAGATCTCGCCGCCGGCGACCGCCCGGACCGTCGCCACGACCAGCATCGCGATCACGGTGGCCAGCAGGGCATAGAGGGTGACGAAGATGCCGACCAGAACCGACCCGCCGACCGCCTCGGCGAAGACGGCGGACGCCGTCGTGAGCGCCGCGAGCGGAAACGAGTAGGCCCACCAGGACAGCGCGAAGCTGATCTTCATCATGCGACCGACCTGGGTGGCGACCAGCAGGAACAACCCGAGCGCGGCATAGAAGAAGAAGCGTGCGAGGGCGTCGATGATCCCGCCGTCGAGCTTGAAGTAGGCCAGGAATCCGATCGAGGGCGGAGCCACCAGGATCATCAGGGTCGGCAGCAGTCGCTCGGTCATCGGATCGTGAAAGATCAGCCGGTTGAACACCAGCGCCATCAGCACGATCCAGAACAGCACGCCGAACGAGAAGAAGAACCAGCAGACCTCGACATGGCCGAGCGGCACGCCGGCGAGCGGAACGATGATGTTCCCGACCGCCGGGATGAACCATGCCGGATTGAGGTGTGGCGGCTCGAACGGGCGATGTCCGATCCACACCGACAGGATCGACAGACTGAAGCCGAAATGCAGAACCGCCCCGAGCGTCCAGAGAATGCCGGCCGCCGTGCGGTCCACCGGCAGCGCCACCAGCGCGAGCAGCAGCAACGAGATGCTGACCGTCGGAAAGAAGCTCAGCCGGACCGGCTGGTGCCATTCCGCGACCACCGCATCCCAGTGACGCGCGATCTTGGCCAGATAGACGGCCGCGACCGCGACGAACAACAGCGCGGCGGCTGCACCCAATGTCAGGCTCGCGAGGTGGCCGGCTCCGAGCAGCAGCTCCAGCCGGTGCGTCGCCAGCGAGAGGCCGGCCGTGCCCATCACGGTGGCGAAGAAGCTGATCGGGAAGTTGGCGAGCCGGCTCGCCGTGGAGGTGGCGGCTGTCGCAGGCGCAATCGCGGTCGTGGCGTCGGTCATCTCGTTCCTCGGGCCGGTCCGCCGCCAACGAGGTCCGGCGACTCGATGGCGGGCACGATAGGCCGACGGCGCGAGGCCGTCTGTGACGTCGTCACAGGGCGGCGGCGCCTCCCCTATCCACCGAAGGTCCAGCTCCGCGGCGCGGCGCTGCCGCCCCCCTTGAGGATCTGCTCGAGCAGGATCAGGGCGTCGGCCGTCATGTCGGCGTCCAGGAGCGCCCCGTGGCGGTCGTCGCGGGCACTGGCGTCGAGCGCCAGGCGGTCGCACATGGCGGTCAGCGAGGTCGAGGCGCCGGGGAAGATCTGCGCGTAGAGCCGCTGGGTGCACACGTAGCGCCCCGCCGCGTAGGCGCTCTCGCCCCAGGCGATCGCCTTCGCCCGGGCGAACTCGTAATCGAGAAAGCTCTTCTCGTTCTCGGAGGCGTGGGCGACGATCGGCGCCTCGCCGATGAAGTCACGCAGCTGCGGCAGGATCGCCGGAAACCGCGGAGCGTTCTTCAGGACGGCCGGCTTGATGCCGTGCACCTTGATGGCGGCCGGGTCGATCGGCGCATCGGGATTGACCAGGGTCCGCCACGTCTCGCCCTTGCGCCAGCCCGCACCGTCGCGCAGCAGCTCGACGAAGCCGACCTCGATCATGATGCCGGGCGCCCGCCAGCCGAGCGGCTGCTTGCGGATGAAGGCGACCTCCGGGGTGCGCTTGCCGGTGGTCTCCGCGTCGAAGGCGACCAGCCGGTCGTGCCCGTCCAGAAATCCCGGCGCATGCATCGTGTGTCCTCCCGGCGCCGTGATGGACACGGGCCACGCCCTATCATGGCCCAGGCGACCGGTTCGCGCATACCCCTCTGTTTCGCGGCGCCACCTCCATGAAACTCCGGATGGTCGGGGCCGAACCCGGAGCCTACGATCCCGGTTGTCACAAGGGACCGCCCGTCGCGTGCGGCCCGTCGATCCCGGAGGACGCCATGAGCGCGGATCGGACACCCGGAACACTGGCCGGCCTCGCCGTCTTCCTCGGCAGCATCGGCGGCCTGTTCCTGATCGCCAGACTCACCCACGTCGCTTTCGCCGTCGCCAAGCACCCGGACCACGTGTCGGCGGCCGGTTGGTCGCAGGCCGGAATGATCGCGGCCGGGCTCGTGCTGGCCGCCGGGATCATCGCAGCGGCCCGGCTGCTGATCGTCGGGTGGCATCGCTCGCAGCACCACGAGCCGCTGCGGCACTATTCGGGCCGCGCGACCTGACCACCACGGCAACTCAGTCCGTCTGTCCGGCCAGTGCGGCATCCGGCGGGGCGACGGCAGCCTCGGCTGCGTCGCGCTGCTGAGCATCGTAACGCTGGTGCAGCCACCAGGCCTGCAGTGCCAGCACCGGCAGCGCCGCCAGCATGATCAGCCGGGCCGAGATCCCGAGGGCCAGCGCTCCGGCCGTGAGCACACAGACCAGGATGCCCCCGGCGTCCCACCCGGCTTCCGCCAGATAGTGAAAGCGCACGGCGCAGGGCGAGGTCTTCGCCGCATTGTAGACGGCGGTCATCAGCGTCGGGACATAGAGGCCCATCAGCGCCGTCGACAGGAGCGCCGCGACGACGACGCCGGTCGGGGTCCCCGACAGGGTGACGCGCAGCAGCACGACGGCCGACATGGCGACGAGGTTCAGCCGGACCGCCCGCGCGGCGTGCCCGGCGTCGATCAGCCGGCCGAGCACGAGCCCGCCGAAAGCCCCGGCGAGCGCCGCCGCGCCCAACAGCCAGCCGAACGCGTCGAAGCGGCGATCGAGCGCCTCGAACATGATCAGGCCCCAGGTCAGGACGAAGCCGCACATCACGAAGGCGTCGGTCGCGAACAGGCGGACGCCCTCGCGGAACGGCGCGTAGCCGTGGTCGCCGGCGAGGTCCACGGCCGGAACCGGCACCGACCAGAACGGCACGATGGCGACGAGGGCGAGAACCGAGGCCGCCGCGAAGGCGATGGCCGGGTGCCAGGTGAGCAGCAGACCGCCGGCGACCGGCGCCACCGCGTCGGCCGCGACCATCACCACGGTCCGCACACCGACCTGGGCGCCGCGCTCGCCGACATCGCCGGCCGCCGCGAACACGGCGTGATAGCAGGTCCAGTAGGTCACGTCGGCGAGCGCCACCGCGAGCACATAGGCGCCGATCGTCCACAGGTGGCCGGCGTCGACCATGGCCAGCACCGGAAACTGCGCCGCATAGAGGACGCTGCCGACCAGCATGGTGGGGCGCACTCCGACCGAGCGGATCAGCGCGAAGGCGATCGGCCGGGTGGCGAGGCGAAGCGCCAGCGTCGCGGCGACGGCCAGGAACGCCGCCGCTGGCGAGAGGCCGGCGCGCAGCAGAACGGCGAAGAAGAACACGCCGGCGAGCCCCCAGGCGAGCTGGCGCAGGCCGGAATGGACGGCCAGCCGATTGACGTCGGGGTTCGCGAACACGGGGGTCTCCACACACGCCTTCCGGCGGTCGATAGCACAATCGCCGGACGAGCGGGCGTCCCGTCCCGCAAGGCCGGGATGCTGCCGCCCGGACCCGCTCACTCCGGCGTCAGGGTCTCCTCGCCGCGGCCGGCATCCCACAGGCCTTTCAGGGTGCCATCGGCCCCGAGGGCGTAGACGACCGGGGTTCCGGCGCCCCAATCGACCGTCAGCACGTTGCCGTCGAGCGTTCCTGTGCCCTGGTAGCTGCTCGACCCCACCCGCCAGCTCAGGGCGAAGCGCTCGCCCTCCCGCCGCATGGTGAGCGTGCCGGCATAGCGGCTGCCGTCGGCGTTGCGGCCGGCGACGCGATAGCGCCCCTGCGGCGGCGCGACCCGGCCGGGTGCCGCGAGGCTGTAGGGCGAGAGCCGCTCGGTGGCGGTCCCGTCGGCCCATTCCCCGTTCAGCACGGGCCCGCTGCCGAACGGATAGATGACCGGGTGCTTGTCGCCCCAGTTGACCACCAGCATGCGGCCGGCGAACTCGCCGGTCCCGCGATAGATGTCCTTGCCGATCCACCAGGTGAACCGCATGCGGTCGCCGGCCGGCTGCATCGCCACCATGCCCTGATAGCGGGTGCCGTCGGGATTGCGCCCCTCGGCCCGGTAGACGCCGGCGAGCCGCGGGGCGGCCACGGCCTGGACCGGCCGTGGTTCGCGCGGACCGACGCGGGGATCGGACGGCAGTGGCGATGCGGAAGGCAGTGGCGGCGCAGAGGGCGGCGCCGGCCGGAGGGCCGGCGCATCGGCTGCGAGCACCGTCTCCCGGAAGACGAAGTCACCGAAGAACGAGGACGACAGCCACGGGATCTGCTGCCCGCCGGTCTCCTGATAGACGCCCTTGAGGGTCCGCTTGAAGGTGTCTTCCAGGCTCAGGCCCGACGCCTGCAGGGCCTGGACGAGATACTTGCTGTAAGGGCTGTTCCGGCCCTGGCCGTCGAGCGCCACCATGCCCGGCGAGGTGGAGAAGGAGACGAACAGCCGCGCCCCGCTGTCGACGCGGGAGAGGCCCTTGGTTCCGGTGCCGGGCACCGGGTTGTCGCGGCAGGCATCCAGCACCACGATGTTGAGAGCATTGCCGGCCGCCGCCATCACGTCGACCACGTCGGAGGCCGAGACCGAGGCCGACCGCAGCTCCTCCGCCGACGGCGCGCGCCGGCTGACCGGAACCATGTAGTTCTCTCCGCCGACCTGCACGCCGTGTCCGGCGAAGAAGAACAGCCCCACGCCGCCACGGGCCTTGAGCGCCTCGCCGAAGCGCTGGACCGCCGCCTTGAGGGCGGCCTGGTCCGCATTAGTGACCAGCGTGACCTCGAAACCGCCGCCCCGCAGCGCCGCGGCGACGTCGGTCGCATCGTTCACCGGATTGGAGAGCGGCGCGAATCCATAGGTGGAGTTGCCGACCACAAGCGCGGTCCGCGGCTCCACGTCGCGCGCCTGCGCACCAGTGGCGAACAACCAGAACGCCGCCGTAGCGGCGAGCAGCAGCGCGAGCAGCGTGCGAGGGTTCGCGGCCCGTGTCGGTCGTGGCATGCGCAGTCCCGTGCGGACGGCCCGCCGCGGGATCGCGGATCACGGCCGGAACCGGAACCATAACGAGCCGCCACAAGCTCGACAACGCGCCCCCCGGTTGCGCGTCGGGCAACCCCCGCGGAAACCGCGGGGGTGTCGAGAACCGGGATCGCCCCAGTCGGTCTGTCGGCCTCCGGCCGTCATTCCGCCGCGGCAGCCGGCACCGGCGCGGCAGGCGTCCCATAGGTGCGCGGATCGACCTGACCGAGCATGCCTTCGTCGTCGGTCAACGGCTTGATCTTGGTGACAGAGAACTGGCCCTTGCCGTCCACCGACGCGCCCTTGGCCCAGCGGCCCTTGCTGCTCTCGCCCGAGTCCGACGCGTTGATGAACTGGTAGGCGACGTCGCCCTTCTCGAGCTCCTGGGGGAACTTCGCCGGGACTGGCGTCTCGTCGAACCCTTCCGCCTCGAGATCCGCGATGGCGGCGAGCCACTGGTTCTGGTGCATCGTGTCACGGGCGATCAGGAACGAGAGCATGTCGCGCACGCCCTTGTCCTCGGTCATGTTGTAGAGCCGACAGACCTGCAGGCGCCCCTGGCTCTCCGCCGTGACGTTGAAGCGGAAGTCGGCGAGCAGGTTGCCGCTGGCGATCGTGTAGGCGGAGGTCCAGGGATTGCCGATCGAGTCGGTCGGCCGCGAGCCCGAGCCCGAGACGATGACGTGCTGCGGGTTCATGCCGGCCACGATGGCGTCCTCGATCCGGGCGCCGCCCATCACGGCACCGACCAGCGAGTTCTTCGCCATGTCCTCCTGCGCCTCGACCGGCGAGGTCTCCAGCAGACGCGCGATCATCGTCGCGAGCATCTCGACATGGCCGATCTCCTCGGTCGCGATGTCGATGATCATATCGCGGTATTTCGCCGGGCCGCGGCAGTTCCAGCCCTGGAACAGATACGTCATCATGACGCTGATCTCGCCCCACTGGCCGCCCAAGGGCTCCTGCAGCATCTTGGCGAAGATGGGATCGGGCGCATCCGGACGGGCGTTGTATTGCAGCTTGCGTTGGTGCAGGAACAAGATCGTTCTCCTCGTCCGCTCGTGTCTCGGGGATGTGGCGGATGGTCTCGCCGAGGGGTCAATCCGATATGGCGGACGCCGTTCCGACCGGCCGGACGAGCCGCGATGCACGTCGGCGCACAATGGTGCGAGAGTGCACCTCTCGGAGCGGCACGAGGACGGTCGACAGACGAGTCTCGGGTAGAATTCGGCCGGTCTCGTCAGCGTCGTACCGGTGGACGGTGCTCCGCGGGTGGAGCACCGACGTGATCAGATCGTTGTTTAGAATTGCTTCGAGTTTCGTCGTGATCAGAACGGCTGCAATGACGCCGCGGCGGCCGGACGGGGCGGGTCGGCGTAGCCGCCGGTCGGACCTGAGTGGATCGGCGCGCCCGCATAGGTGCCGGTCTCGATCGCCCGCCGGATGACGCCGCGGATCCCCTCGTTGGAGAGGAAGAGGTCGTGATTGATGACGCCGAAGCCGCTGTCGGACGCGTCGATCACCCGGATGCCGAGAGCTTCGAGCTGTGCCTTCTCGGCGGCGCCGACCCTGGTGACGCCGCCGGCGATCAGCCGCGACACCGCGAGCGCGCGGTCGTTGGTCGCAGTCACGACGGTGATCTTCGATCCGAGCCCACCGATGCGGCCGACCGAGGAGATGAACACGTCCATGTCGATGTCCGGCGAGGCGAACACGATGGCGCCGATCCGGCTGACGAGATCGTCGCCGCGTCGCGCATAGACCTGCCGCAGGGCCTCGAGCGTCAGCATCGTGCCGATGCTGTGGGCGACGATGTTGATGCGGCCGACCGTCGGACTGACGATGAGCTGGTCGAGCACGCGGTCGAGCGAGTCGCGCGACCACATCGCACTTTCCCGGTCGTAGCCGTAGTCGAGGAGCTTGGCCCGCGACGGCCAGGAGAACAGCATGGTCTCGCCACGGAACCGGACGCCGTCGGACAGCCGAACGGCGTCCAGCGCGGCGGTCTCGAAGGTCGTGTTGTAGCCGTGGACGTAGAGGAGGAGATCCCGGCCGGTCGGCATGCCGCGGAACAGATCGTCGACCTGCGCGACCCGGTCGATGCCGGCGAGCTTCCAGTCGGACAAGCCGACCGACGCGAGCGAGAAGCGGCCGCTGTCCGGCGGAAGCAGGCGCGCGCGGGCGATGGTGGTCTGCCCCCGCTCGGTGCCGAACCACGGCTCGGCCTGGGCGCCCTGGACGGCACGCCGGTTGGTCGCCACCATCAGGCTCCGCTGGGTCGACAGCGCCGAGGCGTCGAAGGCCGGGGCCTCCGTGCCCAGGCCGGCGCAGCCGCCGAGCGCGAGGGCCGTGCCGCCCGCTCCCAGTCCGCGCAAGAGTGCTCGGCGCGACAGCGCCGTGTCGTTTGGAACCATCGACCCGTCATCCCGCGTGCAGCCGCGGCCCCCGAAGGAGCCGGGGCCCATCCCCGCCCCCTCCCTGGCCCCCGATCGCGGCGATAGCAGGGCGAGCCGGCGCGTGCCGGCCCGCGGCGGGTCCGCCTACTGCAGCGGCGGCGCGTACTGGATGCCGCCGGTGGTCCACAGATGGTTGAGGCCACGCGGAATGCCGAGCGGGGTCGCGACGCCGACATTGCGCTCGAACACGTCGCCATAGGTGCCGACATTCCGCACGATCCGCACCACCCAGTCCTTGCCGACGCCGAGCTGCGCCCCGAGGTCGCCGTCGGTCCCGACCAGCCGACGAATGTCCGGCTTCTCGGATTTCTGCGCCCGATCGAGCGTCTCAGCGGTCACCCCGAGCTCCTCGGCGCTCAGCATGGCGAAGTGCACCCACTTGACCAGCAGCGCCCACTGATCGTCGCCCTGACGTACCGCCGGACCGAGCGGCTCCTTGGAGATGACGTCGGGCAGGATCACGTGATCGCCGGGCTTCTGAAGGCCGGCCCGCTCGGCGTGGAGCTGCGACACGTCGCTGGTCAGGACCTCGCAGCGTCCCTCGGCATAGGCCTGCACGGCATCGCGCGCGCTGCCGATCGGCACCAGCGTCGCCTGGATGTCGTTGGCCCGGAAGTAGTCGGCGGCATTGCGAAGGTTGGTGGTGCCCTCTCGCACGCAGACCTTGACGTTCTTGAAGTCGAGCGGCGACTGCACGGTCGGGCTCTTGCGCATCATGAAGCCCTGGCCGTCGTAATAGGTCACGGCCGGGAACACGATCTTGAGCGCCGCCTCGCGGGCCAGCGTCCAGGTCGAGTTGCGCGACAGCACGTCGACCTCGCCCGCCTGCAGAGCCGCGAAGCGCTTGTCCGCGTCCAGCGGCACGAAGCTCACCTTGCCCGCATCGTCGAAGATCGCCGCGGCGAGCGCCCGGCAGAAGTCGACGTCGAAGCCCTTCCAGGCGCCCTTGTCGTCCTTGGCCGAGAAGCCCGGCAGTCCCTCGCTGACGCCGCACACGAGCGTCCCGCGATCCTTCACGGTCTTGAGGGTCTGGGCGTCGGCGCCGGCGGCGGTCGAGAGCGCGAGCGCGAGGGTGGCCGCCGCGGCGGCGGTCTTGGTCAGCACGGTCATGATCCTCAGAGCTCCGGCGCCTGGCGCACGACGACGCGCGTCCCGACCGGGATGCGCGCGTAAAGGTCCTCGATGTCCGAATTGACCAGCCGGAAGCAGCCGGACGACACGGCGTGCCCGATGGTCTGCGGCTGGTTGGTGCCGTGGATGCGATAGACGGTCCCGCCGATATAGAGCGCCCGCGCACCCATCGGATTGCCGGGGCCGCCGGCCATGAAGCGCGGCAGATAGGGCTGGCGCTCGATCATCTCGGGGGGCGGCGTCCAGTCCGGCCACTCGGCCTTGCGGACGATGGTCTTGAGGCCCTGCCACTGGAAGCCGTCGCGGCCGACCCCGATGCCGTAGCGGATCGCCCGATTGTTCCCCTGCACCACGTAGAGGAAGCGCTCGGAGGTGTGGACGATGATGGTGCCGGGCGCCTCGGTGGTGCGGAAGAACACCATCTGGCGCTGCAGCCCGGGCGGCAGCTGCTCCTCGTCAGTCCCGGGCACGTAGCCCGGCTGGTCGTCGATCTTGAGGGTCTCGACCGGGGCGAACCGCCCGGTCTGGGCCGGAGCCGGCGTCCCGGCCATCGCCCCGAGGGCGAGCAGCGCGGCAAAGGTCGCAAAGCGAGCACGCAAGATGTCCACCTCCCCGAAAAGAACGAGCCGATGACCGACCCGGACCACAGGATTGAAGCAGAAATCGGACGGCAACAAACTACCACACGCAGAAGTGGCGTGCCGTGGGCAGGCTTCAGGCCGGGCGACCCTCCGCATGGAGGACCAGAACGTCGCGGATCGCCCGATTGAGAGGCGTCGGGACCCCGACCGCTGCGCCCAGGTCGACGACACCCCCCGACAGCCAGGGCAGTTCCAGCCGGCGGCCGGCGGCGAGGTCGTTGAACATGGAGGCGACCAGACCGCCCGGCAGCGTGTCGATGAAGGCGAGCCGGCCCGCCGCGAAATCATGCGGCACCGCCACGCCGTGCGCCCGGCCGACCGCCACCACCTCGTCCATCACACCGCGCAGCATGGCGCGGGTGTGCGGGTTCTCGCGCACCGGCCCGATGGTGGCGCGGGTCGCGCAGGTGAGCGCCGACAGGCCGACCAGGAAGACGAATTTCTCCCAGATTTCCCGCGTGATGTCGGTCGAGACCTCGGCCTTGATGCCGCCGGCCAGGCAGGCGGCCAACACGCGCTCGGCCCGCTCGGACAGGGAGCCGTCGAACTCGCCGACGACGAGACGCTGCATGGTCCCGGTCTGGGCGATCACCCCGGGCCGCGCGATGGTCGTCGAGACCTGGGCGATCCCGCCCATCAAGGCCGCTCCGCCGAGGATCGGGCGGAGCATGTCGTCCTTCTGGACACCGTTCTGGAGCGACACAACGGCGGTGCCGGGCCCGACGATCGGGGCGATCGCCCGGGCGGCCGCCTCGGTGTCCCACAACTTGACGGTGAACAGGACGAGGTCGACCGGCCCGATCGTCGCCGGGTCGTCGGTCGCCCGGACGGCGGGGAGCGTGAAGGACTCTTCCGGGCTCTCGATGGACAGGCCGGTCGACCGGAGGGCGGCGAGATGCGCGCCCCGCGCCACGAACACGACATCCGCCCCGCCCTTGGCCAGCCGCGCGCCGAAAAAGCCGCCGAGCCCACCCGAACCCATCACCGCGATCCGCATGCCGCTCTCCCTTGAATTGTGGGGTCCGGTCTACTCCTTCGGCCGCCTGGGCGGCAGGGGAGAGCGGGAACGGCTGGAATGCGGGCGACGCGGCGCTTTTCCACCTCGCTCGGTGCCAGGCGCCCGGTCCCGGGCCGGTCCTTCGCGGTTGCAGCAGGCCCGTTCTTGAACCCTTAAAAGTTCTGACCATATTCTGTGGTGTCCGACGCCGGCAGGCCCTAGCGCTGCCGGAGCCGGACGGGGGCGCCGAAAGGGCCTCCAACGCAAAGTCGCTGAACAGGACTTTGAGATCATGTCGCGTGTGTCTTCGCTCTCCAGCCCCTTCCTGCTCGGTTTCGACGAGATCGAGCGGGCCCTCGACCGGGTCACCAAGGGCGCCGACGGATATCCGCCCTACAATATCGAGCGGATCGCCGGCGGCGACGGACAACCCGAGCGGCTTCGGATCACGCTGGCCGTGGCCGGCTTCACCCGAGAGCAGCTCGACGTCACGGTCGAGGAAAGCCAGCTCCTGATCCGGGGCCGGCAGCAGGAGGACAAGACACGCCAGTATCTGCATCGCGGCATCGCCGCACGCCAGTTCCAGCGGACATTCCTGCTGGCCGACGGGATGGAGGTATTGGGGGCCGACCTCAGCAACGGCCTGCTGTCGATCGATCTGGCGCGCCCCGAGCCGGCGCGCGTGGTGAGATCGATCGCCATCAGGCAACAGGACTGACGGTCACGCACAGGACTCGGCAGACACAGGACAATAAGGAGTCGAGGGCCATGAACAACGACACCACTCTCCGCACCCCCGCCATCTCGGAAGAGGCGCTGGCGCATCTCGGTGACGGTCGCATCGCCTACGTCAAGGCGATCCGCTCCGAGGACCTGCCCGGGCTGTTCCCGCAGGCGCCTCAGGTGGCGCCGGGAGTACGTCTGTTCGCGCTGCACGCCGCGGACGGCACGCCGATCATGATCACGGACAGTCGCGAGGCCGCGGTCGCCAATGCCTGGAGCCACGAGCTCGAGGCCGTGAGCGTCCACTGACGCCGGCGTCCGGCCTCGGCCGCAAGGACGTCACGACAAATCCTTGGACCGTGCCCGGCCTCGCGCCGGGCATTGTCGTTATGGGGGCAGTGTCGTTGTGAGGGCAGTGTGTCGGTGTGGCGCCAGTGTCGCCGAAAGACGTGCTCTGGAACGCGACCGGCGGAGGTCGTCGGTCAGGCGACGGGCGGCGGCATCGCCAACACGGCGTAGAGCGCCTCGCGGTCCTGCGAATCACGCAACATGCGCGTGATCTCCGGCTCGCGCAGCATGCGGGCGACCCGGGCCAGCGCCTTGAGGTGATCGGCCCCGGCGCTCTCCGGCGCGAGCAGCAGAAAGACGAGATCGACCGGCTGCCCGTCGAGCGCCTCGAAGTCGATCGGCCGGTCGAGCCGAGCGAACAGCCCGAACAGCTTCTCCAGCCTCGGCAGCTTGCCGTGCGGGATGGCGATGCCGTTGCCGATCGCGGTCGAGCCCAGCCGCTCGCGCTGCATCAGCACCTCGAGGATCTCGCGCTCGGTGCGGCCGGTGAGTTCGGCAGCACGCTCGGCGAGCTCCTGCAGGGCCTGCTTCTTGTTGTTGACCTTGAGCGCCGGAATGACCGCTTGCGGCGCAACGAGATCGTTCAGCGGCATGGAACGGTCCGACTCGGGGAAACGATGCTCGGCGCTCACCCAGGGGGCGACGGCGCGCGGACGATAGGGACCGCTCCGGGCCGCGTCAATAGCCGCTCGGGCAGTCCGGAACAGCGGTGGACAGAGATCCGGGGTTTTGCCGGAGGCACCGCAGTCATACTGCTTTCGTCTTTAGAATCAGTGACATGTACGTTTAGGCCAGAAACGCGCGGGGCTGAGCGGCCGGCCCCGCCGGTTTGCGCGACCGGCCAGCCCGTGCGAAAGCTCGGATATCCCGCAGAGCCAGACCGGACGACAGGCGATGGGTCTCGATGCGCTTCCCTCGCTGGATCAGATCGCGGTCGCACTGCCGACCGTGGCAGCCGCCTATGTGATCTTCGGGATCGCAGGCTTCGGAACCGCGCTGATCGCCGCCCCGGTGCTGGCCCACTCCATGCCGGTGGCCGCCATCGTCCCCATGCTGGCCCTGCTCGACTGTGCGGCCGCGATCGTCAACGGCATCCGCATCGGCGACAAGGTCGCGCGGGACGAGCTGTTCACGCTGGTGCCGCTGATGGTGGCCGGCAGCCTGGTCGGCGCCGCCTTGCTGCTGATCGTGCCGCCGCGGCCGATGATGCTGGCGCTCGGCGTGTTCGTGGTCGCCTACGCGATCTACGCCCTCTCCGCCCGGCCCGCGACGAAACGGCTGCCCCGCATCTGGGTGCTGCCCTTCGGCGGCATCGGCGGGATCGTCAGCGCCATGTTCGGCAGCGGCGGCTTCATCTACGCGATCTATCTCGGCCGCCGTCTCGACGACAAGGACGCGATCCGGGCCACGCAGAGCGCGCTGATCGGACTGAGCACGCTGACCCGCGCCACCATCTTCGCCCTGGCGGGCCTGTACACGGACGGGAAGCTCCTGGTGCTGGCGCTGCTGCTGGTGCCCGGCATGCTGCTCGGCACCTGGGTCGGCCACCACATCACGCTGCGGCTGACGCGTGATCAGTTCCTGCGGATCCTCTACGTCGTCCTGATCGCCTCCGGCGTCACGCTGGTGATCCGGGCGACGATGGCCGGCTGAGATCGGCCGCGACGATCCGCGATCCCGCACTGCAGCAAGCGCGATCCACGCTTCGCCGGCACTTCGCCTCGCGCGACGCCGTCGGCGCGCGTCGACGTCGAGTGCTGCATCACGACATGGAAGCTCTGCAAAGCGGGTCTAGCCGGCCCGTTGACGCCGCATAGGCGGCGTGATGACCTCGATCAACGTCTCAAGAAAATCGGGGGTTGATATGAAGGGTCGGACGCCGAAGAAGCTCGGGCTCGCGATCGTCGGAGCCGGTCGCGTGGGCCTGTTCCGCGGCGAGGTGGCGACCCGTCATCCGTCGGTCGAATGGATCGGCATCGCCGAGCTCAACCCGAACCGCGCCGCGTCGGTCGCCGAGGCGATCGGCGCCGACTTCGTCACCAACAGTCACCGGGAGCTGCTGGCGCGTCCGGAGGTGAACTGCGTCATCGTCGCCACCGACGAGCATCTCCACATCGATCCGGTGATGGCGGCGATCGAGCGCGGCCTGCCGATGCTGATCGAGAAGCCGCTCGCCACCGACCTCGCCGGCTCGGCCAAGCTTCTGGCCGAGATCGAGAAGGCCGGACTCGACGCTGTGGTCGGCTACACCCAGCGCTTCCGCCGCCGCTGGCTCGCCGCGCGGGAGAAGTGCCGGACGGGGGCTCTGGGAGAGGTCGAGCTCGTCACCTCCCGGGCGTTCATGAACCGGCTGGTCGCGATCGACAACTACAAGCGCACCGACGATCCGGCGACGATCTCGCCGCTGGTGATCTCCGGCACCCACGCGCTCGACATCTGCATGTGGTGCCTCGACGGCAAGACCCCCACCGAGGTCTATGCCCGCTCGGTCGACAAGGTCCTGGGCCCGCTCTACCAGGGCATCGACGCGACCGCCGGAATGATCATGTTCTCGGACGGCACCGTCTATCACCTGAGCATCTCCTGGGCCATGCCGGTGACCTGGCCGGCCGCCGTCTACAGCCTGGAGGTCGGCATCGCCGGCACCACCGGCGTTCTCACGATCGACGACACCCATCGCGACATCGTGCTGGCCGTCTCCAAGCCGCAGGCCGAGGGCTACAATCCGGATGCCAGCCGGCTCGTCGACTTCATGGGCAGCTACCCGCCCGGCGACATGGCGATGGGCGAGCTGCGCGGGCCGATGGCGGAAGAGACCATGTCGTGGCTCAACCGCATGGCGCTCGGCATTCCGACCGTCGCGGCCACGGCGGCCGAGGCGCACCGGAACCTGATGCTGACCAAGGCGCTCGATCTTTCGGCCAAGCTGAAGAAGTCGGTCGCGCTCCCGCTCGACCCCGCCGCGCTCGCAGCGGCCTGACCTCCGTCCGACGGGACGACGCCCCGTCCACGCCCTACCAAGCTCCGCAAGAGACGCATTTGGAGGAACAACCAGGATGAATCGTCGACAAGCCCTGGGGCTGCTCGGGACCGCCTGCGCGGTCGCGTTCTGCCCGGTGACCGGCGCCTTCGCGGCCGAGGACCCGTCCAAGTACCCGAGCCAGCCGGTGCGCTCGATCGTACCGTTCGCGCCCGGCGGCGCCTCCGACTTCGCGATGCGGCTGCTGCAGCCGACGATGTCGCAGGCGCTCGGCCAGCAGGTGATCATCGAGAACCGCGCCGGCGCGGCCGGCAATGTCGGCATGGACGTGGCGGGGCGCGCCGCGCCGGACGGCTACACGATCTTCTTCGGCAACGTCGGAACCGTGTCGATCAATCCGACCCTGTTCCCGGACATGTCCGTGAAGCCCGACAAGGCTTTCATCCCGGTGTCGGTCGCCTCGGAAACGCCGAGCGTGTACATCGCCAATCCGAAGTTCCCGCCCAACACCGTCAAGGAGCTGATCGAGTACGTGAAGGCGCGCCCCGGCAAGGTGAACTTCGCCTCTCCGGGCAGCGGCAGCGTCGACCGGCTCGAGATGGAGCTGTTCCGCAAGGCCGCCGGGCTCGACATGAATCACGTCCCCTACAAGGGCGGGGCCGGCCCCGCCGTGGCCGACATCCTGGGCGGGCATGTGGAGCTGATGTCGGTCACGCTGCCGTCGGCGATGCCGCACATCAAGTCCGGCCGGGTCAAGGTGCTGGCGATCACCAGCAAGGAGCGGAGCCCGGCCCTGCCCGACGTGCCGACCGTGGTCGAGCTCGGCTATCCGGACATCGTCGCGACCTCGTGGCAGGGCTTCCTGGTGCCGACCGGCACGCCGCGCCCGATCGTCGACAAGCTGTTCCAGGCGATCGCCAAGGCGGTGGCCGATCCGTCGGTCAAGCAGCGCATGCTGGAGGGCGGCGTCACCGCCGTGGCCAGTGAATCGCCCGAGGCGTTCAAGGCCTATATCGACAAGGAAACGGCACGCTGGGCCGTGGTCGTGAAGGAGTCCGGCGCCGTGCCGGACTGAGCCGCCGATCCGATGCGGCCGGGCGGCACCGTCCGGCCGCACAGCTCCAATGGCGTCCGCGTCGCGCTTGATCCCGCGCGAGCGTGACTTGCTGTTCGACTGCGAAGGGGGCCCTCGTGCGCATTCGCCTGTCCACTGATTTCGTCACCGGTCTGATCTTCGTGTCGCTCGGCCTCTTCGCCATCGCGTATGGCTGGAACTATCCGCTGGGAACGCCGTCGCGGATCGGGCCCGGCTACTATCCGCTGCTGGTGAGCTCTGGCCTGGTCCTGCTCGGCGCGATCCTGATCGGGCGCTCGCTCTTCGTTCCCGGCAATCCCATCGAAGGGATGGCGCTCCGGCCGCTGCTGTTCGTGCTGGCCGGCACCTTCCTGTTCGGCCTGCTGGTCGAGAAGGCGGGCTTCGTGATCTCGGGCGTGCTGGTCGTGGTGTTCGCCCGGCTCGCCGACCACGACTTCCGGCCGGTCGAGGTCGGCTTGTTGGCGGCCGTTCTCGTGACCTTCATCGGAGCGTTGTTCTGGCTGGGCCTGAGCCTGCCGCTTCGCCCCTTCCCGCAGTGGTGAGGACTCTCCGATGGACGTTCTGAGCAATCTCGGCCTCGGCTTCACGGTCGCGCTGGAGCCGATCAACCTGATGTACGCCTTCCTGGGCGTGCTGCTCGGCACCGCGATCGGCGTGCTGCCGGGCCTCGGCCCGGTGGCGACCATCTCGATCCTGCTGCCCGTCACCTTCACGCTGCAGCCGCAGTCCGCCATCATCATGCTGGCCGGCATCTATTACGGCGCCGCCTATGGCGGCTCGACCACCGCGATCCTGGTCAACCTGCCGGGCGAATCGTCTTCTGTGGTGACGACGCTCGACGGCTATCAGATGGCGCGCCAAGGCAAGGCCGGCCTCGCGCTCGCCACCGCCGCCTTGTCCTCCTTCATGGCCGGCACGATCGCCACCTTCATCATCGCCTTCGCGGCGCCCGCGCTCGCCGAGTTCGCGCTCGACTTCGGCCCCGCCGACTACTTCTCGCTGATGGTGTTCGGCCTGGTCGCGGCCGTCATCCTGGCGCACGGCTCGGTCGTCAAGGCGATCGGCATGATCCTGGTCGGCATCCTGCTCGGCACCATGGGCATCGACGTCAATTCCAGCCTGCCGCGCTTCACCTTCGGGGTGCCGCAGTTCGGCGACGGCATCGACTTCGCCGTCATCGCCATGGGCATCTTCGGCATCGGCGAGACCATCTCGAATCTCGGCCGGGGCGCCGAGGCCCGCGAGTACGTGAAGGACTACAAGGGCCTGTGGCCGTCACCGCACGACCTCAAGGACATCGTGAAGCCGGCGCTGCGCGGCACCTTCCTGGGTGCCGCACTCGGCATCCTGCCGGGTGGCGGGCCGGTGCTCGCCTCGTTCTCGGCCTATGCGCTGGAGAAGCGCATCGCCGCAGATCCGGATCGCTTCGGCCGCGGCGCCATCGAGGGCGTCGCCTCGCCCGAGGCGGCCAACAATTCGGCCTCGCAGACGGCCTTCATTCCGCTGCTCACGCTGGGCCTGCCCGCGAGCCCCGTGATGGCCCTGATGGTCGGCGCGCTGATGATGCACGGCCTCTACGCCGGCCCGCAGCTGATCGCCGAGAAGCCGGAGCTGTTCTGGGGCCTGGTCGCCAGCATGTGGATCGGCAACCTGCTGCTCGTCGTTCTCAACCTGCCGCTGGTCGGCTTCTGGGCGAAGCTGCTGACGGTGCCCTACCGTCTGCTCTATCCATCGATCCTGCTGATCTGCTGCATCGGCGTCTACTCGATCCGGAACGACGCGCTGGACGTCATCGTGGCGAGCGTCTTCGGCCTCGTCGGCTACGTTCTCACGCGTCTGGAATGCGAGCCGGCACCGCTTCTGCTCGGCTTCATCCTGGGGCCGCTGATCGAGGAGAACCTGCGCCGTGCGCTGCTGATCTCGCACGGCAGCCCGAGCGTGTTCGTCACCCGCCCGATCAGCGCCGTGTTCCTGGCGCTGACCGCCGTCGTGATCCTGATCCTGCTGCTCCCGGCGATCCGGGCAGGCCGCGAAAAGGTGTTCGTGGAAGACGCGAGCTGAGCTGAACGACCGACAGCGCCGTCGTCGGCGCTCGGGGCGTCAGTGCATCTCGGAGAGGAGGCGCGCGATGGTGGCGTCGAACAGCGCCAGGGCGGCGCCGTCCGCGCGCTTGAGCGTGATCAACGAGCCGGCCCCGTGCTTGGCCGCCGCCGTGTCGAGAAGCGCGAAATAGGCGCAGTCGCGGGTGAGGCTGCTCGCCTCGCCGGCCAGCGAACGGACGGCGTCGAAGACGCCCGAATGGGTGCCGGCCTGCATGCGGTCGCGAGCCTTCTGCAGCGTCTCGATCACGGTCAACGTCATGGGAAGGCGGCCCCGGCCCGGTCGTGGATCGGGGTCTGATAATGTGAGTCGGCAGCGGGCGGCAGTCCGGACGTTTACGTTCGATGAAGATACGTAGCTGATTTGTCAAAATCGACGGGTGGTGTGGCAGTTCCGCCTCACAGAACACGTCCGGGGGCGTAGATCTCGCCGGCAGAGCCGCCTGAACCTGCTGGACGCTAAAGTCGGGTGATGGTGAGGCCACCGTCGACGTTGACGACAGTGCCGGTCGAGAAGACGACGGCCGGGTTCGCCAGCGCCGTCACGGCGGCCGCGATGTCCTCGGGCTTTCCCCAACGCTTCGCCGGCACCAGACCCTGGTCGATCAGTGCGTCGTACTTAGACACCACTCCAGCCGTCATGTCGGTCTTGATGATGCCGGGCCGGACCTCGAACACGGCGATGCCGTCGCCCGCGAGGCGGGCGGACAGCCCCTCGACCACCATGGCGAGACCGGCCTTGGAGATGCAGTATTCCAGCCGATTGTTGGACACCATCTCGGCCGAGCAGGACGAGACGACGATCAGTGCACGGGGCGTCTCGCTGGGCTTCGCCAGCATGCGGTTGGCCACCGCCTGGGCGAGGAAGAAGGCGCCGCGCAGGTTGACGCCCATCACGTAGTCGAAGTTGTCGACCGTGGTGGCGAGCACGTCGAGCCGCTGCGGCGGGGCCACGCCGGCGTTGGAGACGAACACGTCGATCGGACCGAGCACAGCCTCGACCGCGTCGAGCACGCGCGCGTGGTCGGGAACGTCCTGCACGTTGCCGGCGACGTAGGCGGCCGAGACGCCGTGCGCCTCGAGACTCTTCACGGCGGCCTGCGCCACCTCGTCGTCCCGCGTCCCCGTGATGGCGACGTCGTAGCCGTCGCGTGCCAATCCCTCGGCGACGGCGAGCCCGATGCCGCGGCGTCCGCCCGTGACCAGCGCGACGCGCCGCCCGCTCTTTCGATTCATGACGTATCTCCTCGCCGTCGACCGGCGTTCTTGCTCCGACTCCCTCGGCCTCGTGGTGAGGAGCGCTCGCAGAGCGCGTCTCGAACCATGGGCCGCCCCCACCCTTCGAGACGCCCGCTGCGCGGGCTCCTCAGGGTGAGGGGGGAGTTAGTTCATCCGACCATCACCCGAAGAACGTCAGATACGGCCCGTTCTCGGCGAGGCGCTGAACGTAGAGGGCGAGCTCGCGCATGTGATAGTCGCCCCACATGGTCGCCTCGCCGCACGGATTGCTGCGGCCGGGCGGCACGTAGTCCCAGCCGTTGGGGCGGTGATACTGGCTGTGCAGCACCAGGCCCTGGTGGTTCGGATCGACGCTGAGATAGCGGTCGGACAACAGCGTGCGCAGCACCGTGAGGCCGGCCTGGCGATAGCGCGCCGCATCGTTGCGGCCGGTGGCCTCGCGCCAGGCGCCGAAGCGCAGCAGCCCCTGCGCCGCGATGGCGGCGGCCGAGGAGTCGACCGGCTCGATGTCGTTCTCGGGCTCGGACTCCTTGTCGTAGATGTCGCCGAGCAGGCCGAGGCCGGGCGCGCCCGTGTCCCAGTAGGGGATGCCGTCGGTCGCCGTGTAGGCGATGTAGAAGTCGCAGGTCGCGGCCGCCGCCGTCTCCATCATGGCGATCACCTCGGACTTGCCGCCGAACGCCTCGACCTCCTCCTCCTCGACCGTCTCCATGAATTCCAGCAGCTCGGCATAGCCCGTGATCGCCCAGGAGAGGCCGCGCATCCAGGTGGAGAAGCCCGAATAGCCCTGCTGGGTGCCGACGCAGCGGAACGCGCGGCTCGCGGTGTTGAAGATCGCCTCGTGGGCGGTGCGGCCGCGCACGTCGTAGATGTCGCGGCCCTCGCCGTAGAACACGCCGTATTGCGCCGTGGTGCGGGCATGGGCGATCAGCCGGCCGAGCAGCGGGATGACCTGGTCGCCCTCGCCCTTCATCACGTGGCCGAGCTGATGGGCGAGCGCCAGCACGCGCAGCGTGCGCATGGTGTCGATGAACAACGAGTGCGGCCCGTTGAACGACTGGATGTAGCCGTAGCCGTCGCCCAGCTCGGTCCAGCGGTTCGCCTGCACGGCGCCGGAGCATTTGAGCGCCAGATCGAAATATTCGAGCTGCCACGGGTCCTCGGGGATGCGCCCCTCGTCGACCAGGCGGCGCAGGTTGCCGTAGGTCGAGACCTGGTTGAAGCCGTGATCGTGCACCCCGAAATGCGTCACGTGGACGGGCATGTCCGAGCAGGTGCGGTCGAGGCCGAGCGCCAGGAAGCTCTCGTCGCCGGTCGCATCGAACTGCAGGATGGCGCTGCCGAACTCGAAGCCTTGCGTCCAGTCGGTCCAGCCGCGCGGCTTGTACTCGCCCGCCACGGTGTGCACCGGCGCACCGGCGGAGCGGTCCATGCTGCGGTCGATGGACATGATCTTGACGGCCGACAGGTCCCACATGCGGCGGATCGCCGGCAGAAGGTCGTTCGGCGACAGAGCAAGGTCGATCTTCATGTGCGTTCGCCCTCTTGGCCTGTACTTGTGACTCGTCATGGTCGGCCTCGTGCCGGCCATCCACGTCTTCGGCCCATGCAACACGAGCAGACGTGGATGGCCGGGACAAGCCCGGCCATGACCGTGGGGAGGCCCCTGCGAGGTCGCGCGAGCGCGCCCCGCCGCGGCGTCAGCGGATCACCCGGGCGCCCTTGCCCTTCATGATCGCCTCGACCTCCTTGACGTTGACCATCGAGGTGTCGCCCGGGGTGGTCATCGCGAGCGCGCCGTGGGCGGCGCCGTACTCGACCGCGGCCTGCGGGCCCTTGCCCTCGAGGAAGCCGTAGGCGAGGCCGGAGGCGAAACCGTCGCCGCCGCCGACCCGGTCGTAGATCTCCAGGTTTTCGCGCATCGGCGCCTCGTAGAACCGGCCGCCGGCCCAGATGATCGCCCCCCAGTCGTTGAAGGTCGCCGTCTTGGCGTTGCGCAGGGTCGTCGCCGCCACCTTGAAGTTGGGGAACTGCTTGACCGCCGTCTCGATCATCTTCTTGAAGTTGACCGGATCGATCGCCGAGATGTGCTCGTCGAGCCCCTCCACCTCGAAGCCGAGGCAGGCGGTGAAGTCCTCCTCGTTGCCGAGCATCACGTCGACATACTTGGCGATCGCGCGGTTGATCTTCTGTGCCCCCTCCTTGCCGCCCTGGCTCTTCCACAGCGAGGCGCGGTAGTTGAGGTCGTAGGAGACGATCGTGCCGTATTTCCGCGCGATCTCGACCGCCTCGATCACGGCTTCCGAGGTGTTCGGCGCGAGCGCGGCGAAAATCCCGCCGGTGTGGAACCAGCGCACGCCCTCCTCGCCGAAGAGCTTCTCCCAATTGATCTCGCCGGGACGGATCTGCGAGGCGGCGGAATGACCGCGGTCGGAGCAGCCGAGCGCGGCGCGGACGCCGAATCCCTTCTCGGTGAAGTTGAGGCCGACGCGGGTGTTGCGACCGATCCCGTCGAAGTCGCGCCAGACGATGTGGCCGGTGTCGACCCCGCCCTGCATGATGAAGTCCTCGACCAGCCAGCCGAGGTCGTTCTGCGGCAGCGCCGTGACCACGGTCGAGCGCTTGCCCCAGCACTTGCGCATGGCGCGGGCGACGTTGTACTCGCCGCCGCCCTCCCACACCTGGAAGCTGCGCGCGTTGCGCACCCGGCCGAAGCCCGGATCGAAGCGCAGCATCACCTCACCGAACGAGGCGCAGTCCCACTTCGTCTCGCTCGCCGGGCGGATCTTCAGGATGTCGGTCATGTCATCGGTCCCGGTTGTTCACTTGCCCCGGATGGATCGGATCAGCGCGATGGTGTCGCGCACCTTGGTCTCGATGCCCTTGTAGTCCTTGGCGTCGAGCAGGGTCTTGGTGACGAGGTTGGAGCCGATGCCGACGCAGACGACGCCGGCGCCGAACCACTTTCGCAGGGACTCCTCGCTCGCGTCGACGCCGCCGGTCGGCATGATGCGGGTCCACGGGCACGGCGCCATCACCGACTTCACGAACTCCGGGCCACCCACGAGACCGCCGGGGAAGATCTTGACGATCTCGCAGCCGAGCTCCTCGGCGAAGCCGATCTCCGACATCGTCCCGCAGCCCGGGCTGTAGGGGATCTTCCGCCGGTTGCAGACCTTGGCGACATCGGGATTGAGCAGCGGCCCGACCACGAACTTGGCGCCGTTGGCGATGTAGATGCCCGCCGTCGGCGCGTCGACGACCGAGCCGACGCCCATGATCACGCTCTTATCGACCTGGGCGAAATGGCGCGCCACGTCGAGAAAGACCTGCGAGGCGAAGTCGCCGCGATTGGTGAACTCGATGCACTTGGCGCCGCCGTCGGCGCAGGCCTGGATGACGTTCTTACAGACCTCGACGTCCGGATGATAGAACACGGGGATCACCCCCTGATCCATCATGGCCGCGAGGACCGTCATACGATCGTGTGCCATCTTTCAGTCTCCTAGAAGCGGTGACGACGGACCGACCGGACGCCGAGGGATGAAGCCGCCTCCGGTGACACTGGACGCGGCCTGTCTGTCGCGCCACCCCGCCCGGCGTGCGTCCGCCAGGCGGACCGTGCCGAGAATGCGGTGGCCACTTGCACGCGTCGTGATCATGAACCGGACGACGATACGGTCGGGCTGGAGCAGTGGGAGCGGCCGGTCGGGTAAGTAACTGTCTGGTTACAAAACCACCGTGGCGGGGCCATCGTCAAGAGCAGAGCCTTTCCCGAAACGCAGACCGAAAACGCGTGCCGGCATGGCTCTGTGCCGCCGGATGACCGTGTTGCAAGCACCGCGATCGGAGCCGCTCGAACCAAGCTGCCGAGAGCCGTCGGCGCGCCTCCACCTGTCCGAAGCAACCGCCGCACCAAGTGAGTGAGGACACGGCTGCACGCCGGTCGAGCCGGCCGAGCCGAGCGGAGCGGAGCCCGAAAAAAGTCGAGATCTGGCCTTGGCCCTATTCAGATACCGTCGAACGCGGCGCTTTCGAGGCGAGTTAAGGTTAACATTCGGTGCATTTTTCTGAAAGTTTAATTCAAATTGACGATATTCATGTCTTAACGAATATTAACAATCACAAGAAAACGGAGAGGGATATGTCCCGCTGCACAGTCTTCGCTGCCGCCGACATCTCGGTGGCCGGCCCGCCGGATCGTGCCCGCACGAGCGGTGGGCCAGCCGCATACGAGCGCCCTGCCCTGGCCGGCCGACCTCCCATGACGAGCGAACCGGCGAGGCCGAAGCGCGGCCCGAGCCGTCCGTCACCCGAGAAGTCGGCCGAGAAGGTTCTCCGCGCCTTCAACACCTGGGCGTTCAAGCGCGAGCAGCCTGAAAATCCTCATCTGCTTCTGCAGATCGTCGCCGCCGCGGTGGCGCACGCCGAGCCGCTCCGCTTCGTCATGTACTGGGGCAAAGGCCCGCGCTGCCGGATCGGACCCGAGGACGTCGAGTGCCTCGACTTCATCGGCAGCATGGTCGCTCGCGTGCGCGAGACGCATGCGGCGGGCGCCGCCGTGACGCTGATCCTCACCGACACGCATGCGCGTCACAACGGCCATCCCGAGGAGAGCATCGACTCCTATTTCGGCTTCATCGCCGAGGAGGCCGAACGGCGCGGATTCGACACCTGCCGTCTGTCGGGACTCGTCGCCGAGGCAGGGGAAGCGGCGGTCGCGACGGCCGACACGGCGGCGCCCCCGAACGAGGTGCTGGACAGCCTCGCGGCGAGTGCCAGCAAGTGGTACCGGGGCGAAGGCACCGCCGCCGACGGCGCGCGCGCCTATTTCCGGATGAACATGGTGGAAAAGCGCTCCGTCGAGATCGCGTTTCCGGGCGCCGTCTTCGTGACGTTCAACGGCAGCAAGCTGCGTTGCCTGTTCCCGGCCCGGATGCCGGTCTTCTACATGTACTCGCTGCGGCGGGGGTTCAGCGTGAAGCCGTGGTTCCTGCCCTCCGATCAGGAGATGTGCGAACCGACGAGCTGCCGCTGCCGCGCGACAGAAGAGCTACCGGACTGACGCGAACGCGTCATCGCGGGCGGGTACGACGACGGCCCCGCGTCGGCACGCGCCGACCGCGGGGCGTGTCCGCGGCCTCGCCCCGCACGGAGAACAACGCCATGACCGGATCCGCTCCGTCGACCGCGCCGTCGCAGATCGCGCCAGCCCCGGCCGCCTCGTCCGCATCGACCCGGATCGAGAACATTCCGCTCGGCATCCTGTTCATGATCGGCGCGACCGTCATGTTCGCCCTGTCGAGCGCGTTCGCGAAATGGCAGGTCTCACTGTATCCGGTCGGCGAGGTGATGGCGTTCCGCTCGATCTCCTCGCTGCTGGTCTGCTCGCTGTTCGTGCTGCCGTTCACGGGCGTCTCGGTGTTCGCCACCAAGAAGCCCGGCCAGCATATCGCCCGGGGCTTCTCGCAGGCGATCTCGCAGACCCTGACCGTGCTCGCGGTGAGCATGATGCCGATCGCCGGCGCCATCGCCATCGGCTTCTCGGCGCCGCTGTTCGCGGCCCTGATCTCGGTGCTGTGGCTCGGCGAGCGGGCCGGCTGGGCGCGCTGGGGCGCCCTCCTGCTCGGCTTCGCCGGTGTCCTGATCGTCACCGAGCCGGGCGCGGATTCGCTTCAGCTCGGCGCATTGTTCGCGCTCGGCAACGCCGTGATGTACGGCAGCGTCACGGTCGCGGTGCGCGGCATGACCAAGACCGAATCGGCCAACACGCTGCTGATGTGGCAGATGCTGACGATGTCGTTCTTCCACTCGTTCCTGCTGCTGTTCGGCTTCCGCATGCCGACCGGGATCGACGCGCTGATGCTGGTCGGCACCGGCGTGTGCAACGCCGTGCAGCAGTATTGCTGGACCAAGGCGCTCCATCTCGCCCCCACCACCGCGGTGTCGCCGTTCTACTACATGACGCTGGTCTGGGCGATCGTGATCGGCTTCTTCGTGTGGGGCGACCAGCCGACCGTCGCGCTGCTCGCCGGCTCGGCCATCGTCATCGCCTCCGGCCTGTTCCTGCTCTGGCACGAGGGCCGTCTGCGGCGGGCCAAGGAGACGCAGGCCACGCCGACGGCAGCGGCTCCGCCCGCGAAGGCTCCAGAGCCGACCTGCGCGGCCGTGCTGCCGACCGTCGCAGCGCCTGCGGTCGCGCCGTCGCGCCCGAAGGCCGTGATGGGCAGAACGGCGGGCTGAGAAGGGCATGGCTCCGCACCCGGCGCGGCGCCGGGGCAGACGGGTCAGGCGGCGACGATACGCCGCTTGGGCCAGCTCGCGATGAGCTCGACGACCTCGCCGATCGGAACGGCGCGGCTGAACAGATAACCTTGCGCCTCGTCGCAGCCGAGCGCCGCCAGCAGCTCCTGCTGGCGCGGGGTCTCGACCCCCTCGGCGGTCGTTCGCATGCCGAGCGCGCGGGCCATGTGCACCACGGCCTGGACGATCGCGACATGCTCGGAACCGTCGTCGAGATCCAGCACGAAGGCGCGGTCGACCTTGATCTTGTCGAACGGGAAGCTGCGCAGGTAGCTGAGCGACGAATAGCCGGTGCCGAAGTCGTCCATGGCGATGCAGACGCCGACCTGCTTCAGGCGACGCAGGATGCGCAGGGTCTTCTCGCTGTCGTCGAGGAACACCCGCTCGGTGATCTCGAGCTCGAGCCGGGCGGGCGTGAGGCCGGTCGAGGCGAGGGTCCGCTCGATCATGTCGACGAGATTCGGCGCCGAGAGCTGGACGGGCGACAGGTTGACGGCGATCTTGAGATCCTGGGGCCAGCGCGCCGCCTGGCGGCACGCCTCGGCGAGCGCCCACTCGCCGAGAGGCAGGATCAGTCCGGAGTCCTCGGCCACCGGAATGAAGACGTTGGGCGGCACCATCCCGTTCTCGGGATGCCGCCAGCGGGTCAGCGCCTCGAAGCCCGTGATGGACTGGGTGCGCAGGTCGACGATCGGCTGATAGTGCAGCTCGAGGCGATCGCGCGCGATGGCTTCGCGCAGATCCATCTCGACATGCCGCCGGTCGTTGACCTCCTTGTTCATGGAGGGGTGGAAGAACTTGTGGGTGCCGCGGCACTCCGCCTTCACGGCGTAGAGCGCCAGGTCCGCCGCCATCAGCAGGTCGTCCGCATCGCGACCGTCCTGCGGCCCGACCGCGATGCCGATGCTGACACTGGAGCAGATGTGGTGGCCTTCGATGTCGCAGGGCTGCGCGATGGTGTCGACCAGGCGGTCGGCCATCGCCTCGAGGGCATCGCGGGATTCGACCGGCGACACGACGATGGCGAACTCGTCGCCACCGAGACGAGCGAGCACGTCGGTGTCGCGGATGGCGGCGCGCAGACGGCGAGCCGACTCCTGCAGCAGACGGTCGCCGATGCGGTGGCCGAGCGTGTCGTTGATCACCTTGAAGCGGTCGATGTCGAGGAACAGCAGGGCGTATTGGCGCGCCTGCGCAGCGTCGTCGGCCGCTTCCCGTCGGCCGACCTGCTCCAGCGCGGAGTGGAACACCCGCCGGTTCGGCAAGCCGGTGAGCGGATCCTCGGCCGCGAGCTTCGCGACCCGCGCCTCGGCCTGCCAGCGCTGGGTGATGTCGGTGAGCGTGTGCACGAAGCTGCCGTCCGGCAGATAGGCGGTGCGCACCTCCAGCACGGTGCCGTCGGGCAGGATTCGCTCGCACACCGTCACCCGACGCTGTCCCCCGGCCTGCGCCGCCTCGACCGCGCCGCGTGGGCCCGGCATGACGATGTCGCGCAGCTTGCCGTGCCGGGTCGTCCGCTCGGCGAGCTGGTCCAGCTTCGGCGGATGTTCCGCCAGCTCCGGCGGGAGATCCAGCAACTCGGCACAACGTCGATTGATCACCGGGATCTCGTGATCCTTGGTGACCAGCATGATGCCCTGGCTCATGTGCTCGAGCGTCAGCGTGAGCTGCTCGCTCTTCTGCACGGCCCGCGCTTCGGATCGCAGGATCCGATTGACGGCGGCGAGGATCAGGATGGTGAGCGCGAGGCCGACCGTGACGTGCAGCTCGAGGGTCGACATCGAGTTCTTGTAGATGCCCGCCTTGTCGACGCTGACGCCGACCCAGAGCGGATGCCCCCTCACCTTCCGGATGGTGACGAGCCGGCTTTCGTCGCCCCCCGACTCGTCGAGGTCGACGGTCGCGTTGGTGCCGGCCCGGATGTAGTCGTGGAGCGGCGTCGACCGCAGATCGGTGCCGAGCCCGAGGCCCCCGGCCCGGCCGCCGCTGGAGCGCACGAACCCGTCGCTGCCGATCAGCGAGATCGAGGCCGACGGGCCGAGGTCGATCTTGTCGTAGAACTGGGTCAGGTGGGCCGGATCGAGGGACGCGACCACGACGCCCGCGAAGGTGCCGTCGGTGTTGAGGAAGCGTCGGGTGAACTGCACCGACCACTTGCCGCTGATGCGGCCGACCAGCGGCTTCGAGATGAACAGGACGTCGTCGGGGTTGTCGACGTGGACGCGGTAGTGCTCGCGATCGCTGAGATCGGTCGGCGGCGCCGGCTGCGGACCGGCGTTCGACGCGCGCATGATCCCGTTCGCGTCGATGATCGCCACCTGGACGATGATTTCGCTGAGGACGTCCGTGGTCGCGACGATGGTGTGTAAGTCCGTCGAGTCCTTGCGCGTCTCGATGCTGCGCCGGAGGTAGAGCAGCGCCTTGTCGATCTCGCCGATCGAGCGCAGCACATTTTCCTCGAACACCATCGCGAAATTCTGATTGTTGCGCTCCGCTTCACGTTCATCGGAGCGAACACCCTCGTAATACTTCCAGGCAACGCCGATCCACAGCATGGCGATAATGACCAAACCAAAGATGGCCGAGCTACGCCGCTCGGCTATCAGCTTGGGCAATTGGAGGATCGGCAGCGTCATCGGATTAGTTTGGGGTCTCTTAACGCGACGGGTCCATCTTTTTCTCCTGCCATTGCTTCCGCCTTAACAGTACAGAACGCCGTGGATTCTTAGATAATTTGGACTTAAGCGCGGCCGGGCTCCGGAGTTTTGAATTTCGCTCCAACCGCTTGATATGAAATTATTTTTTCCGACCCCCAAAATGATCTTCCGGCCTCCACTCGGTACTGGTCCACCGGCCGCAAAACGGAGGTTCGGCACCACCGCGCTGGCGCGCCCGCGCCCGTGCCGCTTCCGCGCCCCACGCCGGAGTCCGCGGGACGGTTCAGAACCGACCCGCGACCCGCCCCCGAGTGACCGGGCCGATGCAGCGCCGCTGCACGTCCGGGGGAACGGCTACTTTCCCGCGAGGTGGCCCAGGTATTGCTTTCCTGTTCGCCTGACCCCGGCGCGCCTTCAGGCCCGCCCCTCTCTCCATCCAAGGACCCTCCTCGCCATGTTGTCGAAACGATTTGTCCTCGCCCTCCTCGGCCTGTCCCTGTCGTCCATCGCGTTCGGAACCGCTCAGGCGCAGACCGCGCTCGACGACGTCATGAAATCCAAGACCGTCAAGATCGGCGTTCCGACCGACTATCCGCCCTACGGCTTCGTCGGGCCCGACCTGAAGCCGATCGGCCTCGACATCGACATCGCGAACCTGATCGCCACCAAGCTCGGCGTGAAGGCGGAGTTCGTGCCCGTCGTGAGCGCCAACCGCATCCCCTACCTGCAGACCAAGAAGATCGACCTGATCGTCGCGACCCTCGGGCGCAACGAGGAGCGGGCCAAGATCATCGACTTCAGCCACGCCTACGCGCCATTCTACCAGGGCGTCTTCGCCCTCAAGACGACCGAGATCAAAACGTTCGACGATCTCGCCGGCAAGACGGTGGCGGTCGCCCGCGGCGCCATGGAGGACGAGATGTTGGCCACGATGGCGCCCCCCACGACGATCGTGAAGCGGTTCGAGGACCAGGCCGCCACCACGGCCGCCTTCGCGGCCGGCCAGACCCAGGTGATCGCCACCAGCGTCTCCAACATCGGCATCCTGAGCCAGAAGAACCCGAGCCTCGGCGTCGAATACAAGCTCCTGCTGCGCGACAGTCCGTGCTTCGTCGGCATCGGCAAGGGCGAGGACGCGCTCCGCGCCAAGGTCAACGAGATCATCCTGGCCGCCAAGGCGGACGGCACGATCGAAAAGCTGTCGCAGAAGTGGCTCAAGCGCGGAATGGGCGACCTGCCGCTGTGAGCCGGACGGTCTCGTATCGCCCGCCCCGGCGTCCCGGCCGGGGCGTCGCGCGGCCGGCCTGACCCCGTGCACTCTCCGCCATCCGGATCCGGTTCATGCGCGTCGCCCTCGATTTCTGGCCCGTCCTGATCCAGTGGCCGCTCCTGCTGGAAGGCGCGGCGTGGACCCTGGGGCTGACCGCCGTCGCCACCCTGCTCGGCTCGGCGATCGGCATCGCTTGCGCCTGGACCCGGGCCAACGGGCCGTGGCCGCTGCGCGCCGCGGCCGGCGTCTATGTCGAGCTGATCCGCAACACGCCGTTCATCGTGCAGCTCTTCTTCGTGTTCTTCGGCCTCCCGGCGGCCGGAATCAAGCTCACCCCGCTCACCGCCTCGATCCTGGCCATGACGATCAATCTCGGCGCCTATGCGACCGAGATCATCAGGGCCGGAATCATCTCCACGCCGCGCGGCCAGATCGAGGCGGCGGAGAGCCTCGCTCTGTCGCGGCTCCAGGTGTTCACCCACATCGTGCTGCCGCCGGCCTTGAAGCGGGTCTGGCCGGCCCTGGTGAGCCAGATCATCATCGTGATGCTCGGCTCGGCCGTGTGCGGGCAGATCTCGATGGAGGAGCTCAGCCACGCGGCCAATCTCATCCAGAGCCGCAACTTCCGCGCCTTCGAGGCCTATATCCTGGCGACGCTGGTCTACCTGGTGCTCGCCGTGCTGGTGCGCCGCCTGCTCTACTGGGCCGGCCCCCGCTTCGTCTTCGGCCGGTGAGAGGCGCACGATGGTCGACTTCACCCTGTGGGACATCCTGCGCAACCTGCTGCTCGCGGCGCGTTGGACCATCGTCCTGTCGCTCGTCGCCTTCGTCGGCGGTGGTGCCGTCGGGCTCGTCCTGCTGGTCGTCCGCCTCGGCCGGAACCGCATCGCCGAAAGCCTGATCGCCGGCTACGTGCAGGTGTTCCAGGGCACGCCGCTGCTGATGCAGCTCTTCCTCCTCTATTTCGGGATCGCGCTGTTCGGCATCGACACCTCGCCCTGGGTCGCGGCCTGCCTGGCGCTCACCCTCTACACCTCGGCCTATCTCACCGAGATCTGGCGCGGCTGCGTCGATGCCGTCCCGCGCGGCCAGTGGGAGGCTTCGGCGAGCCTGGCGCTGAGCTTCGGCCAGCAGCTCTCCCACGTCGTCCTGCCGCAGGCCCTGAAGATCGCCGTGCCGCCGACCGTCGGTTTCCTGGTCCAGGTCGTCAAGGGCACGGCACTCGCCTCCGTCATCGGCTTCGTCGAGCTGACCAAGGCCGGCGGCATGATCGCCAACGTCACCTACGAACCGCTGCTCGTCTACGGCTGCGTGGCGCTGATCTATTTCACGATCTGCTTCCCGATCAGCCTCTACGCCGGCGTCTTGGAAAGGAAGCTCCATGTCGGCCAGCGCTGACCCGTCCGCAACGAATGCCGTGCTGGTCGCCCCTCATACCGAGATCGGCGCGCCGGTGGTGCGCATCACCGCGCTCCGGAAGTCGTTCGGCGAGCTCGAGGTGCTCAAGGGCATCGACCTCGACGTGATGCGGGGCGAAGTGGTCGCGGTCATCGGCAAGAGCGGCTCGGGAAAGAGCACCCTGCTCCGCTGCATCAACGGGCTCGAGGTGTTCCAGCAGGGCTCGCTGGTGGTCGACGGCAAGCCGCTGCTGCACGAGAGCGCCCTGGCCATGCGCGAGCTGCGCCAGCGCGTCGGCATGATCTTCCAGAGCTTCAACCTGTTCCCGCATCTCTCCGTCGGCCGCAACGTGATGCTGGCGCCACGCCTGGTGAAGAAGCGCAAGGCGGAGGAGAACGAGGCGCGCGCCCGCCAGCTCCTGGAGCGCGTCGGGCTCGCGGAAAAGTTCGACGCGATGCCGGATCAGCTCTCCGGCGGCCAGCAGCAGCGCGTCGCCATCGCCCGGGCACTCGCCATGGATCCGGCCGTGATGCTGTGCGACGAGATCACCAGCGCGCTCGATCCCGAGCTGGTCGGCGAGGTTCTCAGGGTGGTGGAGTCGCTCGCCGAGGAGGGCATGACGCTCCTCATGGTGACGCACGAGATGGGCTTCGCCCGGAAGGTCGCCGACCGCGTCATCTTCATGCATCAGGGCCGGGTGCACGAATCAGGCACACCCGAGGCGATCTTCGGAGCCCCGCAGACGCCGGAGCTCAAGCAGTTCCTGTCGTCGCTGCACGACTGAGGCCGGCTCGCCGGCAAGAACGCGAATGCCCGGCACGAGGCCGGGCATCACGGGTCGGAGGACGACCGTCGGAGCGAAGAGCCTGCGTTACTCCGCGGCGCTCTTCATCTGGTTGGCCCGCCACTCGGGAAGGAAGCTGAACGCCTCGTTCAGCAGATGGGGCGTGTGGCGGCCCGGCGAGCTCTCGAGCGCCCGGCTGAAGTACTCGTGCAGGGCCGGCTTGTAGTCCGGATGCGCGCAGTTCTCGATGACGACCTTGGCGCGCTGCTTCGGCGACAGGCCACGCAGGTCGGCGAGGCCCTGCTCGGTGACGATCACGTGGACGTCGTGCTCGGTGTGGTCGACGTGGGTGACCATCGGGACGATGCAGGAGATCGCGCCGTTCTTCGCCGTCGACGGCGTCATGAAGATCGACAGGAAGGCGTTGCGGGCGAAGTCGCCCGACCCGCCGATGCCGTTCATGATCGAGGTGCCGGCGATGTGGGTCGAATTCACGTTGCCGTAGATGTCCGCCTCGATCAGGCCGTTCATCGCGATGATGCCGAGACGACGGATCACCTCCGGATGGTTGCTGATCTCCTGCGGGCGCAGGATCACGCTCTTCTTGAACTCGGCGGCGTTCTGGTTGAACTCCAGCGCGGCCTCCGGGCTGAGCGAGACGGCGGTGGCCGAGGCGAACCGCATCTTGCCGGCCTTGATGAGGTCGAGCATGCCGTCCTGCAGAACCTCGGTGTAGGAGGTCAGGTCCTCGAACGGACCGTCGATCAAGCCGCTGAGCACCGCGTTGGCGACGTTGCCCACGCCCGACTGCAGCGGCAGCATGCCGCGCGGCAGGCGGCCCCGCTTCACCTCGTGCTCGAGGAACTCGAGGATGTGGCCAGCGATCCGCTTGGAGTTCACGTCGGCCGGCGTGAACGGCGTGTTGCGGTCGGCGCTGTTGGTCTCGATCACCCCGACGACCTTGCTGAGGTCGACGTTGTAATAGCGGTCGCCGATGCGATCACCCGGATTGTTGATCGGGACCGGACGACGATCCGGCGGGCGACGAGTGCCGTAATAAATGTCGTGCATCCCGTCGAGGCCGAGATTAACCCAGGAGTTCACCTCGAGGATGATCTTGTCGGCCTGGTCGAGCCAGGTCTTGTTGTTGCCGATCGAGTTCGCCGGAACCAGCCGCCCGTCCTCGAGCACGGCGGCGACTTCCACCACGGCCACGTCGAGCTTGCCGAGAAAGCCGAACCAGGCGTACTGCGCGACGTGCGAGAGATGAATGTCGGTGTATTCCATCTCGCCGGAGTTGATCTGCTTGCGGCAGATCGGATCGGACTGATAGGGCAGCCGCATCGCGCAGCCGTTGACCTTCGCGAGCGCACCGTCGAGCTCGGGTGCCGTCGATGCGCCGGTCCACACGCCGACCCGGAACGGCTCGCCGCGGGCATGCGCAGCCTCGATGCGCTGGGCGAGCGCGAGCGGCACGGCCTTCGGATATCCGGCGCCGGTGAAGCCGCTCATCCCCACATTGGCTCCCGGCGGAATGAGCGCGGCTGCTTCGGCGGCCGACATGATCTTCGAACGAAGGGTGGGATTTAGAATGCGCGCGGCGTTGGACATGATTTCCGTTTCGACGTGTGGGGGTTCACGGTTCTTCGCCAGTCGGGCTGGACTTATACGCGCACGCTGCGTCGAACTATCCGACGAACAACTTACTGGTGCTGCCCGAATGCCTCCCATGCGTCGGGAACGTACGAGCGGCGGTAGATCCCCACGCATCGCTCGCGCGTCCCGCACCGCGCAGCCCGATTTTTGAACCGACTGCCGTGTTTTGTCGCACCACGGGTCGCCCCCGTTAACGGTTAGTCAAAGCGCTTCGCTTACCGTTGCGTGTACCCGCCCCGCCGGGGGCGTTCGAACACTCCGTCGCGTGCACGATGGACCGTCCGCGACAGGACATTTCCGCGCCCGTCCGGGCCGGACGTTCCCTGCGAGGCGCGTCGAGTCATGGCCGAGCCGACCCGTGTGATCGACGAACTCGACGAGACGCTCGCGAGCGGCACGGCGACGGATCGGACACGGTTGCTCCAGCGGGTGACGGATCTCTATCTCGACGGCGCCATCCACTATTCCGACGATCAGATCGCCCTGTTCGACGACGTGCTCGGCCGGCTGCTCGTCGACATCGAGGAGAGCGCCAAGCGCGAGCTCGCGCGGCGGCTCGCCGCCGCTCCGGTTCCGCCCCCGAAGGTCGCCCGCACCCTCGCGCTGGACACGGCGCCCGCCGTCGCGGCCCCGATGCTCATCCATATGGACGGCCTGGAAGACGCCGATCTGCTCGCCTGCGCCCGCAAAGGCAGCCAGGTGCATCTGCTCGCGATCACCAAACGTCCCAAGGTGAGCGAGCCCGTGACCGACGTGCTGGTCGTCCGCGGCAGCGACATCGTGGTGCGGAGCGTCGCGGACAACGCCGGCTCTCGGTTCTCGGACGCCGGCTACGGCGCGCTGGTGCGCCGCGCCGACGGCGACGACGTCCTGGCTGCGCGGGTCGGCCGCCGGCCCGACCTTCCCCGCCATCATTTCGTGCGTCTGCTGGCCAAGGCCTCGGACGCGGTGCGCGATCAGCTCCAGACGAGCCGGGCCGAGCAGCCGGGCGACATCCGCAACATCGTCGCCCGGGTCACCGACGCGATCGCCGCCCGCACGGCGGCCGAGTCCAACGACTACGCGGCCGCGACGGCCGAGGTCGAGGCGCTCGACCGGGCCGGCGGCCTCGGCGAGGCGGCCGTGCGGGACTTCGCCGCCGGCGGCAAGTTCGAGCACACGGCTGCGGCGCTGGCGCGGCTCGCCGATCTCCCGCTGCCGACGATCGAGC